>PBYF01000078.1 GCA_002729515.1 Deltaproteobacteria bacterium | reverse complement strand
TCTTGGCTGCCGGTTCGTCGGCGGTCTTGGCTGCCGGTTCGTCGGCGGTCTTGGCTGCCGGTTCGTCAGCGGTCTTGGCTGCCGGTTCGTCAGCGGTCTTGGCTGCCGGCTCGGGCTTCCTCCAGTCTTGGAGCCACGGAAACTCGAGGGCTACGGGCGGTCCCGTGTCGAGTGCGGTCAGCTCGAATTGCTCCTGGTGTTGTCCCGGTCGGGCACGCACCTCGATCTCGCGGCCGAGTGCGTCTCCGAGGGAGGCTACGGCTTTCCGGGCCGGGCCGAGCAGTATCTCCGCGACCTGGGGGTGGACGGTCACGGCGATTCGCCGGCCGCAGAAGCGGCGGAGATCCTTGCGCACCTCGCGCAGCACCTTGTACGCCACGCTCTCCGCGGAGAGCACGTAGCCACGGCCCTCGCAGTAGCTGCACGGCTCGCACAATTGCTGCACCAGGTTTTCGCGTGTGCGCTTGCGCGTCATCTCGACGAGCCCGAGTTCAGAGATCTTCAGGATGTTCGTCTTCGACTTGTCGGAGCGCAGGGCTTCTCGGAGCGCGCGGTAGACCTTGTCCCGATTGTCCGCGGTCTCCATGTCGATCAGGTCGATGATGATCAGCCCGCCGATGTTCCGGAAGCGGAGCTGGTGAACGACCTCCGTCACGGCTTCGAGGTTGGTTTTGAGGACTGTTTCCTCGAGATTGGCTCGGCCGACGTAGCGGCCCGTGTTCACGTCGATCGCGGTGAGGGCTTCGCTCTGGTCGATGATCAGGTAGCCCCCGGACTTGAGCCAGACCTTGCGCCCCAGGTTGGAGTCGATCTGCAACTCGATGCCGAAGTGGTCGAAGATCGGCGCGTCGCCGTCGTAGCGTTCGAGTACGGGCTTCGGGTCGGCGACGAAACGCGAGAGGAAGTCCTGCATCGCCTTGAAGCTCTCCGGGTCATCCACGACGATCCGCTTCGTCTGCGCGTTGGCGAAGTCGCGGATCACGCGCAGGGCCAGGGAAAGCTCGGTGTAGAGTGGAGCCGGTGCCCGCACCTGGCCCTTGCGGATCTGCACGTCATCCCATACCTGCGTGAGATAGCGGACGTCCGACTCGAGGTCGGCATTGCTGGTGCCCTGGCCGGCGGTGCGGATGATGAAGCCCAGGTCCTTGGGCCGGCAGCGGCTCACCGCGTCGCGCAGGCGCCGTCGCTCGCGGTCGGAATCGATCCGGCGCGAGACGCCTACGCGTTGTGACCACGGGGTGAGCACCAGATGACGGCCTGCGATCGAGATGTGCGAGGTGATCCGCGCGCCCTTGGTGCCGATCGGGTCCTTGGCCACTTGGACCACGATCTCCTGCCCTGCCTTGAGCAGTGTCTCGATCTTTGGCGGCTGGCGGCCGTTGCGCCCGCGTCGGCGCCCCCGCGGCTCCTCAGCCTCGCCGCCGCCGTTCTCGTCCAGGTAGTCGCCGACGTAGAGAAAGGCCGCCTTTTCCAGGCCGATCTCCACGAAGGCGGCCTGCATACCCGGGAGAACGCGGCTGACACGACCGAGCACCACCGTTCCGGTGACGCTCCGATCGCTTTCCCGCTCGATGTAGAGTTCGGTGAACTGCCCCTGCTCGAGGATCGCCACCCGGATTTCCCCGGCGCTGGCGTTCACCAGAAGTTCGTTGTTTGCAGCGGTTTTCCCGCCGCGGGAATCCGTCACGGTACCCGCCTCCAGTGTTGGCGAGCCGTTTCGGGGACGCGATCGAGTTGAGATTCACCCGCGTAGCGCGGGTGGCGGCGGGCCTAGCTCGCACCCGGAGGGCCGCAAATGGCCTCCGGAAAGACGGGGACTCTCTCTAATGCCCCGAAAAGACTGATAAAATCGTTTCCTTGCACAAGAACTCTCGATTGCCGTGCGTTCCAGCGACCGGAGGGCATCGCCCCGCTCCGAGCTCCCGCCGCCCGTCGAGCGGGTCGATCGACCTCGCTCCGGTCTCAGATATCATCCCTGCTCGGGGAGCCAGCGCCTTCCCCGTGGCCACCTACCGAGAGGACTCATCTGTCGGTTCGCATCTAAAATCTATTGAGAGGGTATGGAAAGACACCATCAGGTCAAGTCCGATCCCCGCAGGGGCCTTCCGTCCGTGGAGCAGTTGGCCCGCGCGGCTGCGGGAGCCGCGCCGTCCTGGGCCCTCGTGGCGGCGGCACAGGCCGTGATCGCAGAAGAACGAGAACGCATTCGCAAATTTGTTGCCGGAGATCGCACTGAAACCGGGGATCTGGTGGGCCGCACCCGCTTGCGGGCGGCGGCCCTCGCGGCACCTCACCCGCGCCCGGTGGTGAATGCGACCGGTGTGGTACTGCACACCAACCTGGGGCGGGCCCCGCTCGCCCCCGAGGCCGCAGCGGCAGCGGCGACGGCGGGGGCCGCCTACGCCGACCTGGAACTCGACCTCGACAGCGGTGAGCGCGGAGACCGGCAGGCTGCGATTGCGGGCAAGCTGGCGCGGCTCGGTGGCGCCGAGGCAGCGCTGGTGGTGAACAACAACGCCGCCGCCGTCGTGCTCGCGCTCAACACGCTGGCCCTGGGACGCGAGGTGTTGGTCTCGCGGGGTGAACTGGTCGAGATCGGGGGGTCGTTTCGGGTACCCGAGATCATGGAGCGAGCGGGCGTCAGCCTGGTCGAGGTGGGTGCCACGAATCGCACCCATGCGTCCGACTACGAGCGCGCGGTGGGGCCCGAGACGGCCCTGGTGCTCAAGGTCCACCGCAGCAACTTCGAGTTGCGGGGCTTCGTGGCCGAGGTGGGGCTCCCAGATCTCGCTTCGCTGGCGCGGGCCCGAGGACTGCCCCTGCTCGAGGATCTCGGCAGCGGCACCTTCGTGGAACTGCCCGGGCTTCCGGCAGAGACTTTTGTGCCGGCGCGGCTGCGGCAGGGCGCCGACCTGGTCTGCTTCTCCGGTGACAAGCTGCTCGGCGGTCCCCAGGCCGGCATCGTCCTGGGCCGGGCGGACCTCATTCGGGCCATGCGCCGGAATCCGCTGGCCCGGGCGCTGCGCCTGGACAAGCTCTCGTTGGCCGCCCTGGATCGAACCCTCGATGCCTACCTCTCCGGGGACGCCGAAGGCGAGATCCCCGTACTGCGCCAGTTGCGAGAGCCGCCGGAGCGGCTCGAGGCGCACGCCCGCCGTCTGGCGGAACGCCTGGAGAAATGCGTTGGAGATGGGGTGCGGGTAGGGGCTCAGCCCGAGCGCGGCGCTGTCGGTGGCGGCTCGGTGCCGGGTCTCGAACTTCCGAGTTGGGCCGTCGTATTGGAGGCGCCCGGTGGAGCTGAGCGTTTGGCGGCCCGACTCCGCGAGGCGCCCGTGCCGGTGGTGGCACGGATTCGCGACAGCTGCGTGCTGTTGGACGTGCGGACCCTGCTCGACGGAGAAGATGCGGCTGTCGAACGAGCGGTTGTCTTCGCACTGGGGCCTGCGGTGCGTTGAAGCGTTGGGGTCCATCTCTTAGGATACGGCGACTGCAATGCTCGACTCGAACGTATTGGTCCTGAATCGCTCCTATATGCCGATCCACGTCACCTCGGCACGACGGGCCTTCTCGCTCATCTACCAGGACATCGCTCAGGCGGTTGCCGGGGAGTACGAGACCTTCGACTTCGACGCGTGGCGCCGGCTGTGTCCGTCTCGAGGGGAGGAGGTCATCGGCACCCCCAGCGGCTCGATCCGCGTGCCGCGAGTGATCCTGCTTCGCTACTACGATCGCATCCCGAAGCGTCATATCCGGTACAGCCGGGTCAACATCTTCACGCGTGACAAGTTCACCTGTCAGTATTGCAGCGCGCGCCCCCCGCGTTCCCAGCTCAATCTGGACCATGTGATTCCGCGCTCTCTCGGCGGTAGAACGACCTGGGAGAACGTGGTAGCCAGCTGCGTAGACTGCAATCGGCGCAAGGGCGGACGCACGCCGCACCAGGCGAGGGTCCTGCTGAAGCGGAAGCCGGAACGGCCGCGGTGGACACCGTTGGTGAATCTCGCCAGCGCGACCATCCGGTACGAAGAGTGGCAGCCCTTCCTCAGCATCGTTGATGGAGGCGCGCGAGCAAAGAGTGCCATTGATCGATCTCGGGGGTGAGATGCCGGTGAGCACGAATGGAGGGGAACGCACGCGGGTTCAGCGCCGCGCCGGGGGTCTTTTGTCGTCGGCGGGTGACGGGCCGCGCATGATTCCCGTCGGGGGCGGCAAGGGGGGCGTCGGCAAGACGTTCATCGTTGCGAACCTGGCCGTTGCTCTGGCCCGCCTCGGCCACCGTGTGGTTGCGGTCGACGCGGATCTCGAAGGGCCGAACCTGCACACGTGCGTCGGTGTGGTCCAGCCCCAGGTGAGTCTGGCCGACTACGTGGCCCAGCGGGAAGAGGACCTGGGAAAGCTGCTCCTCGACTCGCCGATTCCGAACCTGTGGATCATCGCGGCGACCCGCAGCAATCTCGCAACCCCGCAACCCACGCATGGCCGCCGGCTCCAGCTCATCAGGGAACTGCGCCGGCTGCCCATGGACATCGTGTTGCTCGACCTGGGAGCGGGCACCCATTCCGCCGTGATGGACTACTTCATGGTGGGCGACGATGGCCTGATCGTGATCTCCCCGGAGCCCACGTCGGTCGAGAACGCCTACGGGTTTCTGCGCGCGGCTTTCTACCGGCGCCTGCGGCTCGCCATGGCGTCCCACGCCGCGAGGGACCTCGTGACCTGCGCGATGGATGAGCGCAACGAGCGCGGCATTCGCACACCGCTCGACCTGCTCCGCGAGATCGAGAGCTTGGATCCGGTCCAGGGGGGGCGCTTCGTCGAGACCATGCGGGCCTTCCGCCCGCGGATCCTGATCAACGGGGTCAGGAATGCCGACGACGTGAAGCTCGGTTTTTCGGTGAAGAGCGTCTGCAGGCGCTACTACGGGGTCGAGGCGGAGTACCTGGGCTACGTGAGCTACGACGACCGCGTGCGCCGCTCGGTTCGGAGCCGACGCCCGCTGGTCGACATGGCACCTCGCTCGGATACGGCCCTCTACCTGGGGCGGGTTGCCCGCAAGCTCGCAGAACTTTCCCCCGGCACGGGAGAGGCCAGATGAAACCTCTGGCCGATCTCGACCATTACGAGGTACTGGAGATTTCTCGCAGCTGTTCGCTCGAGGACGTTGCGCGTGCCTACCAGCTTTCCATGGCTACCTACGCCGATGAATCGATGGCCGGCCACTCGGTATTCGAGCCGGGCGACGCTGCAGCCATGCGGGAGCGGATCGAGACGGCCTACCGGGTGCTTTCCGACACGGACTCCCGGCGGGCGTACGATGCCGGACTCGATGCGGTGAAACCCTTGGAGCCGGAGCCGGAAGAGATCCCGGAATCGAATCCGACTGCAGCGCCGGCGGAGATCGAGCCGGTCGAGGCCTTCGACGAGGAGTCCGACCAGTACGACGGAGCGCGCCTGCGCCGCTCGCGCCTGCGCCGCGGCCTCGAGATCGACGACGTGGCGAGTGTGACGAAGGTGAACCCGACCTACCTTCGCTTCCTCGAGGAAGAACGCTTTCCCGACCTTCCGGCCCGCGTCTACGTGCGGGGCTTTCTCATGGCGTACGCTTCTGCCGTGGGACTGGACCCGCCCGGGGTGGCGGCGAGCTACCTGGAGCGTTTCGATGGGGCCCTGCCGGAACGCAAGGGCATCGGACGACGCGGTTGAGGCCCGTCTCTCGAACACAGGGAGGTTGCGCCTGGCCGTGGAGCGGCAGCGCTGGATCGTTTTCGAAGATGATGCGGGGGAGCGCCTGGACCTGGTCGTGGCCGGGCTGGCGGATGTCACCCGTTCGCAGGTACGGCGCTGGATCGATGCTTCGCGGGTCCTGATCAACGGCGCCCCCGGCCGCGGCAGTCAGCGCGTGCGCGAAGGTGACGTGATCGAGGCCACGCCGCCCGAACCCCTGGCATCGCCGCTGACACCCGAAGACATTCCGCTGCGAGTCCTCCACGAGGACGCGGACGTCGTCGTGATCGACAAGCCCGCTGGGCTCGTGGTGCACCCGGCCCCCGGCCATCCCGGTGGCACCCTCGTGAACGCGCTGCTCCACCACTGCGGGGATCTCGCGGGAGTGGGCGGCGTGTTGCGGCCCGGTATCGTGCATCGTCTCGACCGCGGAACGTCCGGGGTGATGGTGGTCGCAAAGCGCGACGCAGCCCACCACGCCCTGGCGGAGCAGTTCCACGCGCATACGATCGAGCGCGAGTACCGCGCGCTGGTCCGCGGTCTTCCGGCGGCGGACTCCGGCCGGGTCGATCGCGCAATCGGACGGCATCGCCGGGACCGCAAACGCATGTCCGTGCACGGCACCGGCAGTCGCGAGGCGCATACGGCCTGGTGCGCGCTGCGCCGCTTCCGCACCGCCGAGCGCACCTGGCTCTCGGTGCTTCCGGAGACGGGTCGCACCCACCAGATCCGCGTTCACCTGGCCTCCGCCGGCCTCCCCATCGTCGGCGATCCGGTCTACGGACGCGGTTCCAAGACACCGAGGCCGCGAGACGAAGCCGAGCGAAGTCTGACGAGACCCGCGTTGCACGCGGTGAAGCTGGGGTTTTTGCACCCGACCACCCGGGAGCGCCTGGTCTTCGAGGCAGAACTCGCGGGCGACATTGCGGAGCTGCTCGCGGCGCTCGAGCGGCGGGAGGCCACGTGAGTGGGCATCTCACCGATCCGGTACTGGCTGGCGTGCGTCACGGCTTTGGAACGCGCGACGCGCCGGCCCCGGACGTATACGTGCGCCCCCACCAGGTCCACGGTGCCGCGGTGGTCGAGGCCACGGCCTGCCGCAATGCGGCGCAGCCTCCCGATGCGGACGGGATCGTTTCCGCGCTGCCGGGGCTCGCGGTCGCGGTGGTGACGGCTGACTGCGTTCCCGTGCTGCTCGCTGCGCCCGTCGGGACCGCGGTGTCTGCGGTGCACGCGGGCTGGCGCGGGCTTGCGGCCGGGGTCGTGAAGGCCGCCGTCGAGGTACTGGTGCGTGTTTCCGGCGCTGGCCCCGCGGAACTCGTGGCGGCCATCGGCCCGCACATCGGCCCGTGTTGCTACGAGGTGGACGAGCCGGTGTTGGAGGCCCTGGAGCGTTGCCATGGCTCGGCGGCGCGCGCTGCCGCACGCCCCGCGCGCCCGGGCCACGCTCTGCTCGACCTCGGTGGCCTGGTACGCGCCGCCCTATTCGATGCGGGACTCCCGGCTGCGGCGGTGGGCGGCGCAGCCGCCGTATGCACCCGCTGTGATCCCGAGCGTTTCCACAGCCACCGGCGAGACGGCGCCCGGGCGGGGCGGTTGCTCCACCACGTGACGGCCTCCGGACCGACGAGCAGCCAGGGTTGACACTTCACGGGCCGCCCCGTACGTTGAGGTCGGTATCTTTTCGGACCCAATCCCCAGATTTCTTTCAACTTTCGGACCGAAAGATCCGAATCTTATAGTTGCAGCTGGCTTCCACACCCCGATCGCCGTCCGGCGACCCCATTGATGCACGATTCCTCTGAGAACGGACTGATACACCCGTAGACCACACGAAAGAGGCCCATTCCGTGAGCAGCCAACGCGTGAGCGACTCCTCTTCGTCCCAGGGTGGCCAGGGGCGTCGCGGCCGTGGTCGCGGTCGCGGCCGCCGGGGTGGCAACGGAGGGCGTGACTCGCGCGGCGCCTGGGCCTCGGATCTGCCGGACGACGACTTCCGTGACGAAGACATGATCGACGACGATACCGACGAAGGCGATCGGATGTACGTGTCGGAGATCAAGGGGAAAGCCATTCCCGAGCTGGCCGAACTCGCGGAGTCGCTCGAGGTGGAAAATGCCGCTGGCTTGCGCAAGCAGGATCTGATCTTCCAGATCCTGAAGGCCCAGACCGCGAACCAGGGCAAGATCTACGCGGAGGGAGTGCTCGAGACGCTGCCCGACGGCTTCGGTTTCCTGCGCGCGCCGGACCAGAACTACCTGGCGGGACCGGACGACGTCTACGTGTCGCCATCGCAGATCCGCCGCTTCAGCTTGCGCACCGGCGACAGCGTAAAGGGGCAGATCCGCCCGCCGAAGGAGGGCGAGCGCTACTTCGCACTCCTCAAGGTCAACTCGATCAACCACGAGCCGCCCGAGGCCGCGCGGCACAAGATCCTCTTCGACAACCTCACGCCGCTCTACCCCATGGAAAAGTTCAACCTGGAGTCCAAGAGCGGCGGCATGACGACCCGGGTCATCGATCTGATCGCACCTGTCGGAATGGGCCAGCGGGCACTCATCACGTCGCCCCCGAAGGCCGGCAAGACCATGATCTTGAAGGACATGGCCAACGCCATCGCCGAGAATCACCCGGACGCGGTGCTGATCGTGCTGCTCATCGACGAGCGGCCCGAAGAAGTAACCGACATGCAGCGGAACGTGAAGGCCGAAGTGATCTCCTCGACCTTCGACGAGCCCGCCACACGTCACGTTCAGGTCGCCGACATGGTGATCGAGAAGGCCAAGCGTCTGGTCGAGCACAAGCTCGACGTGGTGATCCTGCTCGATTCCATCACCCGCCTGGCGCGCGCCCACAATACGGTGGTGCCGCACTCGGGAAAGATCCTCTCGGGGGGCGTGGACTCGAACGCGCTCCAGAAACCGAAGCGTTTCTTCGGTGCGGCTCGCAACGTCGAGGAGGGCGGGAGCCTCACCATCGTCGGCACCGCGCTGATCGACACCGGTTCGCGGATGGACGAGGTGATCTTCGAGGAGTTCAAGGGCACGGGAAACAGCGAACTCGTGCTCGACCGCAAGCTCGCCGACCGACGCACCTATCCGGCGATCGACATCAACCGTTCGGCCACCCGGCGCGAGGAGCTGCTGCTCCCGGAGGCGGCGCTCCACCGCATGTACATCCTGCGGAAAGTGCTCCAGCCGCTCTCGCCCGTGGACTCGATGGAGTTTCTCCTCGGGAAGATCAAGGTGACCGACAGCAACGCCGAGTTCCTCGAGTCGATGAACTCCTGACCTCGGCTCGGACCGCGAGCCGTCATGCCGGATCTGTTGGACAAGATCGGGGTATTCGAGGCCCGTCTCGCGGAGCTTGAGAACAAGCTCGCCGATCCGGGTGTTGCGAAGGACCGCCGCGTCTTCGCCGAGCTCGGACAGGAGCTGGCCTCGACGCGTTCGGTGGTCGAGGCCGGCGCGCGCTACCGCAGCACGCGCGCGGGTCTGGACGAAGCACGGGCCATGCTGGACGACCCGGACCCCGAGATGAAGGAACTCGCGCGCGGCGAACTGACGGCGCTCGAGCAGCGCAAGGTCGAACTCGAGCAGGAGCTGCGGCTGCTGCTGGTTCCGCGCGACCCCAACGACGAAAAGAACGTGGTGCTGGAAATCCGTGCGGGAACCGGCGGTGACGAGGCGGCTCTATTTGCAGCGGACCTCCTGCGCATGTACTCCCGTTACGCAGAGAAGCAGGGCTGGAAGGTGGACTCCCTGTCGGTATCCGACACCGGCGGCGGCGGGGTGAAAGAGGTGATCGTCAGTGTGAGTGGTGGCCGGGTCTTCAGCCGCCTCAAGTGGGAGCGCGGTGTGCACCGGGTGCAGCGCGTTCCCGCCACTGAGTCTCAGGGCCGAATCCACACCTCGACGGCGACGGTGGCGGTGCTTCCCGAAGCGGAGGAGGTCGACGTCCACATCGAGCCGAAGGACCTTCGGATCGACGTCTTCCGCTCATCGGGTCCGGGGGGCCAGAGCGTCAACACGACGGATTCCGCGGTGCGCCTCACTCACGAGCCGAGCGGGCTGGTGGTGCAGTGCCAGGACGAAAAGAGCCAGCACAAGAACAAGGCGCGGGCCTTGAAGATCCTGCGCTCGCGCCTGCTCGAGCACGAGCAGGAGAAGCAGGCCGCCGAGCGCGCCGACGCTCGGCGCGGCCAGGTCGGAAGCGGCGAGCGCAGCGAGAAGATTCGCACCTACAACTTCCCGCAGTCGCGTGTTACCGATCACCGGGCCAACGTGACGCTCCACCGCCTCGACGCCATCGTCCAGGGTGAACTCGACGAGTTGCTCGACGCCATCCACATCCACATGGCGGCCGAGGCGGAGAAAGAAGCGCTGGGAGCGTGAGCACACCCACGGAAACCACCGGAGCCGGCGCGACGCGGCGGGCCCGCGAAGAGCACAGCGAGAAGGTCTGGACCGTGCTGGAGCTTTTGAGGTGGACGGCCGACTACTTTGCTTCAAAAGGCATCGAAACCGCGAGGCTCGATGCCGAATGTCTGCTCGCGCACGTGCTCAGCGTCGATCGCCTGCGGCTCTACCTCGACTTCGACAAGCCGGTGAACGAGGCCGAACGAGCGGCCTACCGAGAGCTGGTGCGAAGGCGCGGATCCGAACGCGTTCCGATCGCCCAGATCACCGGAGTGCGGGAGTTCTGGTCGCTTCCGATACGGATCACACCCGCCGTGCTTTCCCCGCGGCCGGAAAGCGAGACGCTCGTGGCGGCAGCGCTCGAATTGTTGCCGGATCCGGAAGCTCCCGCCCGGGTGCTCGAGATCGGCACCGGGAGCGGAGCGCTGGCGCTGGCACTGGCGAGCGAGCGGCCCCGGCTGCGCATCACGGCCACCGACATCTCGCCGGCTGCGCTGGCCGTGGCGCTCGGCAACGCCGAAGGGCTGGGCGTGGCCGAACGCATCCGCTTCCTCCCGGGCGATCTCTTTGCCCCCGTGCAGAGCGAGCGTTTCGACCTGATCGTGTCGAATCCGCCCTACGTGGCGGAGTCCCAGCGCGGTTCGCTGCCCCCCGAACTGGCCCACGAGCCGGCTGCGGCCCTCTTCGGAGGTGCGGACGGGCTCGCGCTGCTCGAGCCGCTGGTGCGGGCCGCTCGCGAGCATCTCGAGGCGGGCGGTGGCCTTGCCGTGGAGTGCGCTCCCCCTCAGGCGGACCGTGTGGCGGGGTGGTGCCGCGAGGCAGGGTTTCATAGCGTCACGAAGCGGCGGGACCTGGCCGGTCGCGACCGGGTCGTGGCCGCAAGGGGGGGCGGCTGATGGATCGGATCGTGGTCCGGGGCGGCGAGCGCCTGACTGGCGAGGTCGCCATCTCGGGCTCGAAGAACTCGTCGCTCGCGCTCATGGCCGCTGCGCTGCTCGCCGAGGGCGAGACGCGGCTCTCGAACGTGCCGCGACTGCGCGATGTACACGCCATGCTCGAGCTGTTGCGCGCGCTCGGCGCCCGGGCGGAGTGGGTCGGCGCGCACAGCCTCGTCATCGACGGAGCACCGGTCTCGAATCCCGAGGCGCCCTACGACCTGGTCCGCAAGATGCGCGCCTCGTTCATGGTTCTGGGCCCGCTGCTGGCGCGCTTCGGCACGGCGCGTGTCTCGGAGCCGGGCGGCTGTGCGATCGGCGTGCGTCCGATCGACCAGCACCTGAAGGGGCTGCGCGCCCTGGGCGCCAAGGTGCGCCTGGACCACGGTTGCGTCGAGGCGACGACCGCTGGTCTGAGCGGCTCGCGCGTGAGTTTCGATCTCAATACGGTCAACGGGACACAGAACGTGATGATGGCTGCGGCTCTCGCACCCGGCGAGAGCGTGCTCGAAAATGCCGCCCGCGAGCCCGAGGTGCTCGAACTCGCCACCGTCCTGAACCGCATGGGCGCCGGCGTGCGCGGCGCCGGCGGCGATCGCATCGTCATCACCGGCGTGGAATCGCTCCGCGGCGTCGAGCACGAAGTGTCGGGCGATCGCATCGAGGCCGGAACGCTCCTGTGTGCAGCACTGGTCACGGGCGGCGACATCGAGATCACCGGTATCGACACCGCTTCGCTGGAGTCGACACTCGACAAGCTTGCGGAGACCGGGGCCGAGATCGAGGCGCAACCCCACCGCGTTCGGGCGCGGGCACCCGGGCGCCTTCGGGGCGTTCAGGTGGTGACGGCGCCCTTCCCCGGGTACCCGACGGATATGCAGGCTCAGCTCATGGCCCTGGTGGCCACGGCGGAGGGCTCCTCGGTCATCACCGAGCGCGTCTTCGAGAACCGGTTCATGCACGTTCCCGAACTTCTGCGCATGGGTGCCGATATCTCCCTGTCGGGGCGGGCGGCCCACGTGCGCGGTGTTCCCCGGCTGGCCGGGGCCCAGGTGATGGCGACCGATCTTCGGGCTTCGGCGGGTCTCATCGTGGCGGCGCTGGCCTCCGAGGGTGACACGGTCGTCCATCGCGTCTATCACATCGACCGCGGCTACGAGCGCATCGAGGACAAGCTGCGCGGGCTCGGCGCCGCAATTCATCGCGAGGGTTGAATATGGCTGCACGAACCAGCGCGAAAGGGGTTCTCCCGGTGCTCCAGAGCGGAGCCGCCGGTTTCGAAGCCGCGTTCCGGCGACTGGTCAATCGTCGCCGAGAAGAGACCGGCGATGTGGAGAAGAACACCCGCAAGATCATCGAGGGATTGCGCGAGGGCGGAGACGAGCAGCTCTTCGCATTCATCCGAAAATTCGATGGTGCCGAGATCGACTCCATCGAGGTGACGCACGAGGAGTGGGACGAGGCGGTCGAGCGGGTAGATCCGGCGGACCGCGCGGCACTCGGCAAGGCCGCGACGCGGGTGCGCGAATTCCACCGGCGCAGGATCCCCTCGAGCTGGGAGATGCGCGAGGAGGGAGGCGGTAACTACGGTTACCGGGTACGGCCGCTCGAACGGGTGGGGGTCTACGTGCCGGGCGGAAAGGCCCTGTATCCGTCGACTGTGATCATGAACGTCGTGCCGGCGTCGTGTGTCGAGGTTCCGGAGATCTTCATGGCGACACCCGCTGGACCCAACGGCGAGATTGCGCCGGAAGTGCTGATGGCGGCGCGGGTTGCCGGCGTCCACCGGGTCTTCAAGATGGGCGGTGCTCACGCGATCGCCGCGTTCGCCTACGGAACCGAGAGCGTGCCGCACGTCGACAAGATCGTGGGGCCGGGCAATGTCTGGGTTGCGACGGCCAAGCGGCTCGTCTTCGGCGATGTTGGGATCGACAGCGAAGCCGGACCGAGCGAGGTCGTGGTCATCGCGGACAAGTCGGCCACGCCGGCATGGGTGGCCTCCGATCTGATCTCCCAGGCAGAGCACGACGAGATGGCGAGTGCCATCCTCTTGACTCCCCTGAAGGGCATGGCGACGAGGGTCCAGGATCAGCTCGCCAAGCAGCTCAAGGGATTCGAGCGGAGTAAGATCGTCCGCAAGGCCTTCTCCGGACGCAGTGCCATCATCGTGTGCAAGGACCTCGATGAATGTGTGGCGTTGGCCAACCGCCACGCCCCCGAGCACCTGGTGCTGGCAGTGGATTCACCGGACACGCTGCTCAAGGACGTGAGGAATGCGGGAGCCGTCTTTCTCGGGCACTATTCACCGGTCGCTGTCGGGGATTACCTGGCCGGGCCGAACCACGTGCTTCCGACGGGCGGGACGGCGCGCTTCTTTTCGCCACTCGGAGTGGAGGACTTCTTGAAGCGGATGAGCGTGGTCCGTGTCGAGGCGCCCAAGCTGCGCGAGCTTGGCGCCGACGTGATACGCCTGGCAGAACTCGAGGGGTTTCCCGGCCACGCGAAGTCCGTGGAACTTCGGCTGCAGAAGATCCGGAAGGCGCGGCGCGAACGCGAGGCCGCACGCGCCGAGGCGGAGGTCGAGATTTGAGCAAGGGTGAAAAGATCCGGAAGGCACACGTCGAGCGCAAGACGCGCGAGACGGACGTGTGCGTTGAACTCGAGCTCGACGGGTTGGGCACCTACGAGATTTCCACCGGGATCGACTTCTTCGACCACATGCTCGAATCCTTCGCCAAGCACGGCCTCTTCGACCTGCGCATCACGGCCAAGGGCGATCTCTCGGTCGACACCCACCACACGGTCGAGGATGTGGGCATCGCCCTGGGCCAGGCGGTGCGGGAAGCACTGGGGGAAGCGGAGGGTATTCGCCGCTACGGAACGCAGGTGCTGCCCATGTCCGAGGCGAAGGTCGAGGTGTCGGTCGACGTCTCGAACCGGCCGTACCTGGTCTACCGGCTATCGCTCGACAACGACCGGATCGGAGCATTCGACGCTGCACTGACCGAGGATTTCCTCTACGCGTTCTCGCAGAATGCTGGACTCGACCTCCACGTCGAGCTCCAATACGGCCGCAGCCCGCACCACGTGGTGGAGGCCGTCTTCAAGGGCACCGCGCGGGCGCTGCGTGTCGCCGTCGAGCGGGATCCGCGCGTGAAAGGGCTTCCCACCGTCAAGGGCGCGCTCTAGGAGCCCCGGCGCTAACATCGGCTCCATGACCGTGGGCCCGGATGTGGCGGTCGTCGACTATGGCGCCGGCAATCTGCGAAGTGTCGTCAAGGCGCTCGAACGCTCCGGTGCCCGAGCGCGCGTGACGCGTGAACCGTCCGAGCTGCGCCGGGCCGACGCCGTGGTATTGCCGGGTGCGGGCGCGTTCGCCGACGCCATGGCGGGCCTGCGGGCCAAAGGATTGGACGGGGCGGTCCGCGAGACGGTCGCCGCCGGCACGCCCTACCTGGGGCTTTGCGTCGGGCTGCAGCTGCTCTTCGAAGAGGGCGACGAGCACGGTCCCACCGCAGGTCTGGGCCTGTTGCGGGGTCGCGTCGAGCGTTTCCCGGAACGCGACGCTGCGGGCGGGTTGCTGCGCGTGCCGCACATGGGATGGAACGAGGTGCACTTTACGGGGTGTCACCCGGTGCTCGAGGGGTTGCCCGAGCGCGACATCTTCTACTTCGTGCACGGCTACCGGGCCGTGCCGGCGCGGGACGACGACACTGTCGGCCACACCGGTTACGGCGGGGAGTTCGCCGCCGCCGTGGCCCGCGACAATGTCTTCGCCGTGCAGTTCCACCCGGAAAAGAGCCAGAACTCGGGCCGGCGCCTGCTGAATCGCTTCGTGACGTGGGTCGGCTCGTGCGACTGATCCGCAGCGCTTCGCTCCTTTCGCTTCTGCTGCTGGTGGGATGTCCGTACATGAATCCGCCGGTGGTGAAGCAACGGACCGTGTCTTCGGCGGGGGGCTCGACCCGTGTGATTGCCGTGATGCCCTTCGCCACCCGGCCGGGGCTCGTTGCGGTCGGTTCCGATGCCGGGATGACAGCCGACGAGGTGGCGGAGCTGCTCGCAAACTTCATGGCCGAGGCGCTCGCCGCCAACGGGGCGCGCGTCATTTCTCCGAGCGACCTGGCCACGGCTTTCCTTAGCGAGCAACGTCCCGTGGCGCGCCGCGATCCCCCGGCGGCCGCAGAGCTGGCGGCGAGCCGGTTCGGAGCCACCTCGGTGGTGATGGGCGAAGTGCTGCGCTGGCGGGAACGCAAGGGGGAGGCTTACGGCACCAACCGGCCCGCGAGCGTTGCCTACGAGATGACCTTGTACCAGGCACCGGTACCCCGCCGGCTCTGGAGTGCGCGCTTCGACCACACGCAACGCACGCTCTTGGCCGACCCGCTCACCGCGCGCAAGTACCCGGGCGGGGGTACGCGTTTTTTGACCGCGGCGGAGCTTGCGCGCTGGGCGCTGGGTCAGTCCGCCGCGTCTCTCATGGAAGGCCAGTGGCGCGCCGCGCAGTGAAACCGCCGGCGCCCTTCGAAGTCATCCCGGCCATCGACCTGCTCGGGGGGCGTTGTGTGCGTCTGTCCCAGGGTCGCTACGAAGAAGCCACGATCTACGGCGAGGACCCGGCTGCGGTGGCCGGGGACTTCGCGCGGCATCCGATCGCGCGCCTGCACGTCGTGGATCTCGATGGGGCGAAGGCGGGTCGTCCGATCAACGGCGAGGCGGTGCGCGGCATCCTGGCTCGCGCCGCGGGGGTGCCCGTTCAACTCGGCGGCGGTGTCCGGAGCCTGGATGCGGTGGAGGAGGCGCTTGCTTGGGGACTCGACCGGGTGATCCTCGGCACCGTCGCCCTGCGCGACCCCGAACTCGTGCGGACGGCTTCGCAACGCCATCCGGGCCGCATCGTGGTTGGGATCGACGCCAAGGAGGGGCACGTCGCCGTCGAGGGCTGGCTCGAAACGAGCGAGACGCGCGCCGTCGAATTGGCACCCCGCTTCGAGGCGGCCGGAGTTGCGGCGATCGTCTACACGGACATCGCGCGCGACGGCATGCTTTCGGGTCCCAACCTCGACGCCACGGCGGAGCTGGCCGACGCGGTCTCGATCCCGGTGATCGTGTCGGGCGGCGTGGCATCGGAGGACGACCTGGTGCGCGCGGCGGCTTTGCGCGACCGGGGCATCACCGGTGCGATCGTCGGCCGCGCGCTCTACACCGGGGCCGTGGAACTCGGGTCGGTGCTGGAGCGGGTCGCATGCTGCTGAAGCGGATCATTCCGTGCCTCGACGTCGACCGGGGGCGGGTGGTGAAGGGCGTGCAGTACGTGGACCACGTGGACGCCGGTGACCCGGTCGAGGTCGCGCAAGAGTACGACGCGCAACAGGCGGACGAGATCACCTTCCTCGACATCACGGCCAGCCACGAGGAGCGGCGCACCCTATTCGACGTGGTGGCGCGTACGGCCGAATCCGTCTTCATGCCGCTCACGGTGGGGGGCGGCGTGCGCACGCTTCAGGACGTCCGGGATCTGCTCAACGCCGGTGCGGACAAGGTGTCGATCATGACCGCCGCGGTGAAGGACCCGGATCTGGTGGGTGAGGCTGCAGTCAAGATTGGGAGCGCGAACCTGGTGGTTGCCCTGGACGCTCGGCGCATCGAAGGCGAAGTGCTCGTTCCGAGTGCCCGGGCGCAGGATGCGCGCGTCGCCGCGGCGGCAGTGGCTCCGGTCGTGCCCGGCGAGTCGCGGTGGGAGATCTGCACGCACGGCGGTCGTCAGCCCACCGGAGTCGACGCAGTGGCCTGGGCGCGCCACGTGGCGAACGCGGGCGCCGGCGAGATCCTTCTCACTAGCATGGATCGCGACGGCACGAAGAGCGGCTACGACCTCGATCTGCTGCGGGCCGTTGCAGACGCGGTCGCTGTCCCGGTGGTCGCTTCGGGCGGCGGCGGCAGTGCCGAGGATCTGGCGGCGGCGCTCTCGGACGCCCCGGACGGCGGGCATTGCCAGGCGGCCCTGGCCGCCTCGATCTTCCACTTTCACGAGACCACGGTGCTCGAGGTCAAGCGGCGCCTGCTGGCGTTGGGGGTGCCGGTTCGCCCCCCCATATGATGGGTTTCGCACGCTTGTTGATTCCCCAGGGGACTGCGCTAACGTATCGTTTCGCGGCGAAAAAGTTCTGTAAGCGGTTGTGTGTAAAGGGTTTTTTGGTCGTGAGACGCACGAACGTTCACTGAGCGCGTCACGGGGAGCTGTTCCCAAAATCGTTCGCACCGGGATTGAGACCGGGTTTTAGCGCTCGGTGTGAGCGCCTCCAGGAGCACGGATGGCCGTCATCAAGATTCGCGACAACGAGCCCTTCGAAATCGCGATGAAGCGCTTCAAGAAGCAGTGTGAAAAAGCCGGCATCCTCAGTGAGCTGAAGCGTCGCGAGTACTACGACAAGCCGAGCGTGCGCAAGAAGAAGAAGGCGGCAGCAGCCCGCAAACGCGCGCTCAAGAAGCAGAGACGGATGACGCGGTAGAGCGAGCAGGGCGAAGGGGCACGCGGTTGGGACGCATCCCTGACGAGATCATCGAATTGGTCCGCGACCGCGTGGATCTTGTGGACTTGATCGGGCGACACGTCAGCCTCAAACACTCCGGCCGCAATCACAAGGGTCTGTGTCCCTTTCACGACGAGAAGACCCCTTCGTTCGTCGTGACCCCCGACCGGGGGACCTTCAAATGCTTCGGTTGTGGCGAGGGTGGCAACGCCTTCGGCTTCCTGATGCGCGTCGAGAACCTGACCTTCCCCGAGGCCGTGCGTCAGCTCGCGGCCGAGAACGGGATCGAGGTTCCGGAGGCGCGGGGCGAGGGCGGTGAGACGCGGCGTCTATTCGAGGCCAATGCCGTCGCACACGAGTGTTACCGCGCGGCGCTGCGTGCCGAGGGCAATCCCGGGGCGCGCTACCTCGCGAGCCGCGGCATCGACGCCGCCGCGATCACCCGCTTCGAGATTGGCTACGCCCCGGACCGCTGGGACACCGTGGTCACCGGGCTCGAAGCGAAGAATATTCCGGCCAGCGTCGGTGAGCGCGCCGGGTTGCTCAAGGCGGGCCGCTCCGGCGGCCACTACGACATGTTGCGCGGAAGAGTCACGTTCCCGATCCGCGACGTGCGGGGCCGGGTGGTGGGGTTCGGCGGCCGGGTGATTTCTGCGGAGCAGGAGCCCAAGTATCTGAACAGCCCCGAGAGCCCGATCTTCCAGAAGCGACGCAGTTTCTTCGGGTTCCCCGCCGCCCTCGAGCCCATGCGCCGCGAGGGGCGCGTGGTCGTGGTCGAGGGTTATTTCGATCTGGTGGCGCTGCACCGCGCGGGTACCGACGGCGCCGTAGCCACCTGCGGCACGGCACTGACCGAGGAGCATGCGCGCGAACTGCGCCGGCGCACCAAGAAGGTGGTGCTGCTCTTCGACGGCGACGAGGCCGGCCAGAAGGCCATGGAGCGAGCCCTCGAGGTCTTGTTGCCCTCCGGATTGCGGGTTCACGCCGCGGTATTGCCCGAGGGAGAGGATCCCGACGATTTCCTGGCGCGCGAGGGTGCCGAGGCGCTCACCGCGCTGGTCGACGAAGCGCCCGACGCCATCGAAGTTGCGATCCGGCGCGCCGTGGCGCGCGGGTGCGGATCTCCCGCGGAAAAGGCCGACGCGGTGGCGGCGATCACTCCCTTGCTCGTGCGGCTCTCGTCGCCGGTCGAGCGCGGGGCCTGGGAGGACCGGCTCGCCCTCTCGGTCGGTGCGAATGCCGACGACGTGCGTGCGGCCGTGAGGGCGGAAGCCCGGGGAGAAGACGCTACCGAGGCCGTTGCGGTGGCGCCCCGCTTCGAGCCCAGCGAGGTGCGCAAGCTCAAGCAACTCGCGCACAGCCTCTTCGAACATCCCCACCTGGGGCCGAAAGTCGAGCGGGATCCGCTCTTGGAGCAGGCGGGGCACCCGGTAGTCGACCTGATCCGGCGCCTCGTCGACGCGGCGGCGCGCGAACGGCGCGTCGATATCGAAGAGGTCTCGGAGGGTCTCTCGGAAGAGGCCCGTTCGCTGCTCTACGCACTGGCCGCCGACGACCACCCGCCCGAGGAGTCGGTTGCGGTGCGGACCGTGGACGATACGAACCGCTGGTTCGCCGATCGACGGGGCCGCGAGCAGCAGGACGAACTTACCGAGAGGTTGCGGCGCGGCGACGCCGACAGCCTCGAGATCCTCCGCGCGAAGCACGAGGCGGCCCGCGTGCCACCAGAGAGGACGCACTGACTCGGTAGGGCCTGCGGCCTGCCGGACCGAGATTGAAAACCCCAGTTCGAGAGGAACCCCCCCCCCATGGCTCCCCCCGGAATTTCCGCGAACTCCTCCGCACGTCGAAAGAAGTCTCAGGCCAAGCTCGTCAAGCCGGCGGCTGCCGTCGACGACGTCAAGGCGGGTCCGCCGCTGCGGCGTCCGTTGCGCAAGCCATCGGTTTCGCGTGCCGACCTCGAGGGTTCCACCAACGATCCCGTCCGTGTCTATCTGCGCGAGATGGGCCAGGTCTCGCTGCTGACGCGGGAGGGCGAGGTCGAGATCGCCAAGCGCATCGAAGCCGGCGTTCACGACTGCCAGCGGGCCGCCGTGGGTTCGGCGTGGGGTGTGCTGCAGTTGATCGCGATTTCCGAAGCGCTCAAGAAGAACGAGATCAGGCTCAAGAGCGTCCTGGATGGCCTGGACGATCCGGAGGCGGCGTACACGCCCGAAGAGCGCCGAAGAGACTTCTTCCAGAAGGTCTCGAAGGCGCGGCGCATCTACGCCGAGGTATCGAAGAAGCAGGCTTCGATCGCGAATCGCCGCACCAGCGAGGAAACGCGAGAGCGGCTGCGGTCGGAAGTCGATGGCCTCTACTCCGAGATGCTCGACGGGTTGCGCGAGACCCGCTTCGCGAAGGCCCGTTTCCGGGAGCTGATCGAGAACTTCGAGGAACTCAGCGGCGAGGCCCGTGTCTTCGCGTCCCGGGAGCGCCAGGCCGTTCGCGGCTTCGGCGTGAAGCCCGGCGAGTTCAGCGAGCTGGCCATGCGTTCGAGACGCCGCAGCAGGAAGGGCCAGGAGGCCCTGGAGCGACTCGGCGGGAGCGCCGAGCGGGTGGCGTTGGCCGAGGAGCGGCTCACCGCGGTTCGCAGGGAGATGGCGCGCTTCGAAGCCGGCTGCCGCATGAGCTGTGTCGAACTGAAGGCGGCACGGGCGCGTCTGCTCGAAGCCACGGATCGCGCGCAGCGTGCGAAGAGCGAGTTGGTCGAGGCGAACCTGCGGCTTGTGGTTTCGATCGCCAAGAAGTACGCGAACCGCGGTCTCCAGTTCCTGGACCTGATCCAGGAGGGCAACATCGGTCTGATGAAGGCCGTCGACAAGTTCGAATACCAGCGGGGCTACAAGTTTTCGACGTACGCCACCTGGTGGATCCGGCAGGCCATCACCCGGGCCATTGCGGACCAGGCGCGCACGATCCGGATTCCGGTGCATATGATCGAGACGATCAACAAGCTCGTGCGCGCCACGCGTCACCTGGTGCAGGTGCTCGGCCGCGAGCCGCGTTCCGAGGAGCTGGCCGAGAAGATGGACTACCCCATCGAGAAGGTCCGCATGGTGCTCAAGATCGCGAAGGAGCCGATCAGCCTCGAAGCGCCCGTGGGCGAGGAGGAGAACTCGGCGCTCGGCGACTTCATCGAGGACAAGAACGCCCTGAATCCCCAGGAGGCGACGCTCGACAACAACCTGGCCGAAAATACGCGGCGGGTGCTTTCGACGCTCTCTCCCCGGGAGGAGCAGGTGCTGAAGATGCGCTTCGGCATCGGCAAGAGCGGGAACCACACACTCGAAGAGGTGGGCCAGGACTTCGACGTGACCCGCGAGCGCATCCGCCAGATCGAGGCCAAGGCGCTGCGCAAGCTGCGCCACCCGAGCCGCAGCCGGCTGCTCAAGAACTTCGTCGAGTAGCGACAGCCGGCCGGTCGGCCGGGGAACTCACTCGAGGTCCGGCGGGGTCACCTTTTCGATCCAGCTGCCGAAGTCTCCGGTGTAGCCGACCTCCTGTTGGCGGCCGGCCACTCGCCGGCGGAGCGCTTCGAGAGTCGCGGCGTCGATGGCCGGCTGGCGCTGGATCTCTGCCGAGATCCCGGCGGCCCGCTCCCGCGCTGCCTCCCGGGCGGCGTCGGCCAGCTTCTCTTCGCCGGCGTGGCGGTCCTCGCCGAGCCCGAGGAAGGCCTCGAGCAGCACCAGCGAGAGCGCTTTCGCGTGCTTTCGCGACGCGACGATATTGCCCTTGCCCGTGGCGACGTTTCCGGTTGCGAAGACGGACGGGTATTGGGCGAGCCGCCCCAGGTCCCAGTCGACGAAGTCGATGAGGTCGCCCTTCATCGGGATCCCTTCGATCGCGAGCGGAATGCTGCCGATCGAGCTGATGACCTGGGGCCCCCGGCGTTCGAAGGTCTCGTCGGTGGGGACGGGGCGCCCGTTTTCCATCTTGGTGCGCCGGAAGCGCAGGCCGGCCAGGCGATCGTCCTCGACGATCAGCCCGTCGGGCATGCAGAGCGGCTCGATGCTGAAGCGATACTTCCCCATCGCCTTCTCGAGCAGCTTGCGGCGGCTCGCGCGGACTTTTTTCGTGCGTGCCGCGTCCGCACCCTTGGGAATCTCGGCCAGCGGCATATCCTCGATGTCGCGGCGGTAGTAGATGGTGCAGCCCTCGAGCCCGAGGTCCTCGAAGGCGAGTTCGTGGCGCTCGAGGATCTTGGGGATTCCCTTCACCTCGAGATCGAGCATGGCCACTTCGATGCCGCGTTCCGCGAGCTTTGCCCGGGTCGTCTCGAGCATCAGGATCTTCGCCACGTCGATCGACGCGAGACCGCCGCCCACGACGATCGTGCCGTCGTGCACGTCGAAGGTCTGGCCGTCGTAAGCGGCCTCGTTCATATGGTTGAACCAGATCACGAAGGGGTTCTGGTACACGAGGCCCTTGTCGATGTAGTCGTCCGCTCCCTCGACCGGGAGCGTGCGGTCGCGCCAGGCGCCGTTCGCGAGCACCACGCCGCTAAAGCCCCAGTCGTTTACCAGCTCGGCGAACGAGACATCGCGCCCCACCTGGGTGTGCGGCACGTAGTGCACGCCCGGCTTCGACAGGTGCCGGGTGATCGCGCCGTACTCCTTGCGGCGAAGCGCCACGTGCCAGCGGGGCAGGCCGTCTTCGATCTTTCCGTAGGGCCGCGGGTTCTGCTCGAAGACCACCACGTCGGCGCCGCCGTCGGCGAGCGCCCCGGCGATCTCCGCTCCGGCCACCGCACCGCCGATTACGGCGACACAATGAGAGGGGCTTGTATGCGCCATGGCGCGGCCAAGAATAGACGGATCCCTGCGTGGTGCCAGGGATTTCCCCACCGCGCCGCCCGCGCTGGTAAGCTGTGCCGCTCACTCATTCGATGAGCCGGGCGCACGCCGCGGCGACGGGAGCAACCGACCATGAAGGAATTTCGAAACCGGGTGGCCGTGGTGACGGGCGGCGCGAGCGGCATCGGCAAGGCGCTGGCCAAGGCTTTCGTTGGCGAGGGCATGAAAGTGGTGATCGCCGACGTCGAAGAGCCGGCTCTCAAGGCCACCGCCGAAGAACTCGGAAGCGGCGCGGTGACGGGGATCGTATGCGACGTCTCGGATCCGGCATCCGTAAAATCCCTTGCCGACCAGGTCTTCGACACCCACGGCGCGTGTCACATCCTGTGCAACAACGCCGGCGTGAGCGTCGCGAACCTCGACGCCTGGCAGACCGAGCCCAGCGATTGGCAGTGGGTGCACGGCGTGAACGTCCACGGCGTGATGCACGGCATCCAGTCTTTCGTGCCGCGGATGATCGAATCCGGCGAAGAGGGCTACGTGCTCAACACCTCCTCCGGCGACGGCGGCATCTCGCCCCTGGCCCAGCAGATCGTCTACGCCTCGAGCAAGGCCGCGGTTTCGATCCTGACCGAGTGCCTGGCGGCGCAGCTCGTGGGCCGCGGCACGAAGCTGCGCGCCGCTATTTTCTATCCGTCTGGCGGCATGCTCAAGACCGGCATCTGGAACCCCAAGCGAAACCGCCCGAAGGAGCTCTCGCGCGAGAAGCCCGTGCCCGAGGGTTCGGAGACCACCTTCGACGCCTTCATGGAAGGCGCGAAGAAAGCGGGCTTCGACCTGCCGGTGCAGGATCTCGACGAACTGGCCCAGTTCACCCTCGAGGGCATCCGCAACGAAGACTTCGTCATCATGCTCGGCCGCGAGACGATGGAGGCCCAGCTGAACGAGCGCGCCGCCAAGCTCGCCCGCGGCGAATGCCCCATCGAGCTGGCCCACATGGGGCTCGGCTGACCGCAGGTGTTCTTTGACGGGGGCCCTTAGCTCAGTTGGTTAGAGCAACCGGCTCATAACCGGACGGTCCCAGGTTCGAGTCCTGGAGGGCCCACCGTCAACTCCTGCCGGCGGGGACGTCAGCGAATGTTTGCGAGCGTCGTCGTCGGTTTCCGGTCCACGAAAATCGGGGACGACCAGGCGCGGGCACCGGCGGGGGAGAGACATTCGTCGGCGTCTTTGCCGCTGCTGCCGCCGTCGCTGCGGCAGGGGTGCGTGGCGATGCAGTTGCCGGCCGGGTCGCGGTCGCAGCGCAGGGGGTCGCCGTTGACCTGGGGGCTCGGCGCCTCGACGGCGCGGACGTAGTAGACGCTGTCGCGTTCCGCAGTCGAGAATTCCACGTCTTCGAACTCGACCGCGCAGCCCGCCGCGTCGAGCGGGCAGGCGAAGCTGCGCCACGGGTCTTCGATGAGCGCGGCCACGTCTTCATCCCGGTTCTGGCGCGGGCGGATGCGCACGACCTCGATGCGCTCGATCCGCCGCCGGGTGTCCCCTGGGTTGTAACACTCGCCCAGGCAGAGCGCGGCCAGGCGCTCCGGGGCGAGCCCGTGCACCGAATGTTCCGGGCAGCCGGGTTTTTGCTCCCGGCTCCCGAGCGCGCGCACGCGGAAGCGCGGCGCTGCTGCCATTTCGACTTGGCTGCCCATGGGCACCTCGCCCGCGGGTGCGTTCAAGAGGTCGAACCACAGCAGCAGCCGCGGGCCCGAGGTTCCGTAGACCTCCTTGCGTTCGAGCGCCTGCCAGATCGACTGGCGGTCGCGCCCCTCGGCGTGCACCGCAGCCAGACCGCCAGTGTAGAAAAAGGACGCTAGGCGTTCTCCGCCGCCCGGCAGCCAGATCACGTCCGCGGGGTCGACGGCGGTCGATTCCGGTTGCGGCTCGCTGTCTTCCCGAAGCAGCGAGCGCAGCTCCTGCACGGCCGTCGCGCTGGGGGTGTCGGTCATGCCGCGCGCGCGGAATTCCTTGTAGCCGGTTCCCGGCCGGGCGGTGTGGTTGTCGCTCGATGCGATGAGACCGAAGCGGAAGCGCTGCTCGGGATCGTCCGTCGCGCCGGGAACCCCGGCCCCCGAGACGGCGAGGGCGTTCTGGACGCTCCCGCCCGGGCGGTAGCGAAACGCGGGCTCGAAGCAATCGGTGCACTGTCCGGAATCGAGCCAGTCTTCGGCGTGCTCGCCGGGAATGGTGAGCAGGCCGCCGCGGGCGGCGGCGACGAAGTTATGCCGGGCCTCGGCGGCCCGCGCCTCGCACTCGCCGGCGTCGAATCCCGCGGCGAGGCAGCGTTTGCGGATGATCTCGCCCGCCTGCTGGCAATCCGGCGTGAAGCCGTCGCTGGGCTCCGGGCAGCCGGGCGGCGAGTCGTCGGTGAGGTGCCGCCACGGCCGGTACTGCTCGGAGTTTCCGTGGCCCGAGTAGACTTCGATCAGCGTCTGGCGCTTGGGATCGTGCTGGCCGCCCGCGAGCTGCCGTTCCCAGTCGATCCCCGCCGGCGATGTGTTCCCCCAGGCGTTGCCGTGGGGAATTACGAGTGAGGCGAAGCCCCAGTCGTCGAGCTTCTCGAAGAGCTCGCGGGGTGTGGCCACGGCCTCCGAACAGCTGGCGGGAAGCTCGCGGACTGGGGTTTTCGGGTCGCAGAGGGGCATATCCATCACGGCGTCGCGCAGGGTCAGCAGGTCGAGGTAGCGCTGGCGGTTCGCGAAGTCGCGCACCGACAACGCGAATAGGGGCAGGTTTCCACGCGGGTCGCGCATGGCCCGATAGCCGTTTCCGAGCGCCGCGATGGGCCGTGCCGGCGTGCGGTCTTCTTCCGTGTCGCGCAGGACAACGTTCTTGTGGCCGTAGTGGTTCTGCGGAGCATCGGCCATCTGCGTCCATTCCCAGCCGAGGAATGCGACGAGGTCGGGCGAGTCCGGGTTGCCCGCCACGGCATTGCACTGGCGGATCGAGTCCTTGATCTCGCTCCACATCTTCGGCGTGAGACTCTCGGCGTGGTCGTTGAGCGAAAAGAAGTCGAGCTCCGCGCAGTAGCGGGCGAAGTCGCAGGCATCGGCCGGGGGATGTGTGCCCTCGCCCTGCATCAGCGGCAGGCTCATCAGGAAGGCATCCATCGAGTAGGTGGTGTGGACGTGCAGGTCGCCGAAGAGGATTTCCTTTTGCGTTTCGGCCCCGATCGCACGGGCCGCCCGTTCCTGCGCGCTGCGTTCGCCGGCGATCCAGTCTTCGGGCAGCGGTTTGCGAGCGATCGTGCCGGGAGTCTCCATACGGCCCAGCACCCCGTAGATCGCCGCCAGGCCGTAGCCGACGGCCGCAACGACGAGCAGCGCCGCGACGCTTGCGATTTTTCTTCCCATGGACCCTTGCCTTGCTTCATTCGCCGGTGAAGACCGGCCGGCGCTTTTCCATGAAGGCCCGCATGCCCTCGGCCTGGTCCCGGGTGCCCGCGCAGCTCTTCACGGCCGCGCGCTCTGTGGCGAGCGCTTCGTCGAGGGGGGCCCCGGCGGCACCGACGACGCAGCGCAGCACGCCGGCCACCGCGATCGGGGGCATCGCCGCGAGTTCCTGGGCCAGCGCGTGGGCCGCGGCCTTGAGCTCGTCGAGGGGGTGGACTTCCTGCACGAGGCCGATCCGGAGCGCCTCGGGGCCACTGATCTTCTTGGCGCGCAAGATCATGTCGAGTGCGCTGTCGCGGCCCACGCAGCGGGTGAGCCGCGCGGTTCCGCCCCAGGCCGGCACGCTGCCCAGGTCGAGTTCCGGGAGCCCGATGCGTCCGCCCTCGGCGGCGGCGAGCCGGAAGTGGCAGGCCAGCGGGAGCTCGAGGCCCCCGCCCAGGCAGTAGCCGAAGAGCGTGGCGATGGAGGGCTTGTCCATGCTCTCGATCCTGGCCAGCACGCGCAGCCGCTGGTCGAAGACGGCTTCGGGCCCGCCGCGCGCCGCAGCCCCGGCCGGAAGCTGCTTCAGGTCCATGCCCACCGAAAAATTGCGGTCGCCTTCGGCAGTGATCACCAGCGCCCGCACGGCCGGGTCGTTCGCGGCCTCGTCGAGCGCGGCTTCGAGCGCGTCCATGTACTCGAACGTCATGCGGTTGATGGGCGCGTCGTTGTTGCTGAGCGTCAGCACGCCGCCGTCGCGTTCGATCAGAAGGGGATCGGTCTCGGGCATGTCGGGTTCTCCCGGAATTTCCTTTGACAGGTTTTTGATCTCGCGTTTCGCGGCCCCCGTGCCATCGCTTCCCCGCTTCGCCTCTCTACCACAGGGGGCCGCCGCAGCCTAGTCGCCGCCGCCGTTCAGGTAGCCGAGTTCGCGAAGCCGCTCGAGTGTATCGGGAGGAAACTCGGTTGGCTGGGCGGGGCGCCCGTGCGCGGGAGCTTCGACGGTTGCGTGCAGCTTCACCAGCAGCTGGTCGCGGACGGCCGGGTTTTCAGCTGAAAGATCCCGGGTTTCGCCGGGATCATCCACGAGGTCGAAAAGCTGTGTTGCGCCGGTCGTCACGTCGAGCACCAGCTTGTGCGGCCAGCGCACCAGCGCCTTCTGCTCGCCGCCGCGCAGCGTATTCTCGGCGACGAAGACGCGCTCGGTTGGCGGGTCCCCGCCCAGGACGGTCTTCCAGAGCGAGCGTCCGTAGAGCCCGGGCTCCGGCTCAGCGCCGGTCGCGGCGAGAATGGTGGGGAGCACGTCTGCGATCGAGACGGGCGCAGCGACCCGGCGCGCCCGGGCACGGGGTGCCCAGATCACCAACGGCACGCGGAGCAGCTCCTGGTAGACGCTGTGACCGTGCTCGAAGCTCCCGTGGTCGAAGAATTCCTCGCCGTGGTCGGATACGAGGATGATCAACGTGTCGTCGAGGAGGCCGCGTTCTTCCAGGCCGTCGAGGAGCCGGCCAATTTGTGCGTCGATGTAGAGAAGCTCCTCGTCGTAGGCGCCCGCGATGAATCGCCGGTCTTCGGGCCGGTGCGCGACGCGGCTGGCCCGAATGCGCCGGAGATCACTTACCGGGTAGCGGAGGCCTCCGTCGTAGTCCCCGGCGAAGCGCCCGCGAAAGGGTTCTGGTGGGTCGTAGTCGAGATGCGGATCGAATAGGTGCGCCACGATGAGAAACGGCGTGTCGCGCGGCTGGTCGATCCACCTCAGAGTGCGATCTACGACCGCGTCTGCGCGCCGCATATTCCAGTTGTTGCCGGGTTCGTGATCGTAGTTGGAAAAGCCGCGGGCGAGGCCCCCGCGCGCGTGCAGGAAGGGATTGTTGACGATGGCCGCGGTGGCGAAGCCGCGCTCGAATAGAAGCTCGGCGAGTGTGCGGACGCCATCGTCGAGACGGCCGATCGAGACACCGGGCGCCCCGGGGTCCTGTGCGCTGCGTGCCGCCCCGTGCCGACTGGGAAGGTGGCCCGTGTAGATCGAGGCGAAGCTCGGAACCGTCCAGGGTGAGGTCGCCAGCGCCTGCTCGAAGACGACGCCCCGCGTGGACCATTCGTCGAGCCGGGGAGAGGTGGGTCGCTCGTGGCCGTAGAGTCCGAGATGATCGGCGCGCACGGTATCCACCACCAGGAGGACGACGTTGCGCGGAAGTTCGTTCGCTGCACAACCGCAGAACGCGACGAGGCCAATCGCGGCAGCGCCCCGCGCCTTCCCTCGACGCATCGCGTGATTCCCTCGACGCATCGCGTGTGCCTTCATGCCATCCGGTTCTCATAGAATAGCGGCACGCGGCGTTCCCGACTCGTCCGCGGCGTTCCCGACTCGTCCGCGGCGTTCCCGACTCGTCCGCGGCGTTCCCGACTCGTCCGCG
>PBYF01000077.1 GCA_002729515.1 Deltaproteobacteria bacterium | reverse complement strand
AATCCCGCCATGCACCCGGTCATGCTCTAGAGCAGCAATCCCGCCATGCACCCGGTCATGCTCTAGAGCAGCAATCCCGCCATGCACCCGGTCATGAAGGTGGCGAGGGACCCGGCCAGGATGCAGCGCAGGCCGAGCTGCGCGACTTCGGGCCGGCGTTCGGGAGCGAGTCCGCCGATGCCGCCCAGCAGGATCGCAAGCGAGCCGAAGTTGGCGAAGCCGCACAGGCCATAGGATGCAATCACCGCCGCCCGCTTTGAGATTGCACCCGTCGAGATCAGCTCGGCGAGCTGCTGATAGGCGAGGAACTCGTTGAGGATGGTCTTCACACCGAGCAGCGCGCCGACCTGTCGGGCGTCTTCCCACGGGACACCCATCAGCGCAGCGACTGGAGCGAGCGCGAAACCGAGCAGGCCCTGGAGCGTGAGCTGCACGCCGAAGAGTTCACCGAGGGCGCCGAGAAGGCCGTTCAAGAGGGCGATCATTGCGACGAACGCGATGAGCAGCGCGCCCACGTAGCTGGCCAGGCGCAACCCGGCCAGCGCGCCCGCCGCGGCGGCGTCGATTACGTTCACCGCGGTGCGTTCGACACCGGCGTGTCCGCGCTCGGTCGTCTCCGGGGTTCCGGTTTCGGGGACCATGATCTTCGCGATCAGCAGCCCGGCCGGCACCGAGAGCAGGCTGGCGGTAGCGAGGTGCCCCGCGTAGTCGGCGCCTCCCAACATGCCGACGTACGCCAGCAGCACCGATCCGGCCACGGTGGCCATGCCGAGCGTCATCAGCGCGAAGAGCTCGGAGCGGGTCATGCGCGGCAGGTAGGGCTTCACGACGAGCGCCGCCTCGGTCATTCCCACGAAAAGGTTGGCCGCGGCGCACAGGCTCTCGGCGCCCGAGATGCGCATGGTGCGAGTGAGCACTGCCGACAGCACGTCGACGACGCGCTGGAGTACCCCCAGGTGGTAGAGCACGGAGAAGAAGCAGCCGCTGAAGATGATGATGGGGAGCACGTTCACGAAGATCGAGAAGCCGGTCTCGACGAGGCCACCGAATACGAAGCGCGTGCCTTCCTCGGTGTAGCCGAGGAAGGCCCCGACGACCGCACGCATGGCGTTGAAGAATGCGCTTCCGACGGGGGTCTTCAAGAGCAGTACGGCCAGGATGAATTGGAGGGCTATGCCGGAAAGTACGACGCGCCAGGGGAAGCGCCGCCGGTCGCTCGAAAACACCCACGCCACGCCGATCATGCTCACGAATCCCAGCACGGAGAGGACGCGCAGCCCGACGTCGTTCACGCAGACTCCGCGGAGTGGCCCAGGGCGTGCCGCAGCGCCCGTGTGGCATCGCCCATGTCGGCCGCGCCGGCCACGGCGGAGATCACGGCGGCGGCGGCGCCGGCGTCGGCAACGAATCGCATGTTCGCTGCGTCGATGCCGCCGATTGCGACCACGCGCCGGGGCGCGACCCGGCGCACCACGGCTGCCAGCGCTTCGACGCCGCGTGCGCCCCACGGCGATTGCTTGCTCGCCGTGCCGAATACGGGGCCGAAGGCCACGTAGTCCACCGGCTCGTCGCATGCCGCGAGCGCCTGCTCCTCGCTGTGCGTGGAGCGCCCCACCAGCAGCTGCCGGCGAACGGCGTCGGGAATGCGTCCGGGGGGAACGTCCTCCTGGCCCAGGTGCACCCCATCGGCACCGGCGGAAAGTGCCAGGTCGAAGCGGTCGTTCACGAAGAAGAGCGCGCCCGCGTCACGGGTCTCGGAGCGGATGGAGCGGGCCCACGCGAGGGCCACCTGGTCGGTCGCGTGCTTTGCGCGCAGCTGGATCACGTCGGCACCGGCGTCACAGGCGGCCCGCGCCTGCTCGACCGGGTCTCGCTGCCAGCGCGGATCGTCATCGGCGAGCACGTGGAGGCCGGCGAGTCTTTCCCGAGTCGGACTCAATCTCGCTCCGGAAGCTCTATGCCGAGTTCCACGATCTTCTTGCGCAGCGTGTTGCGGTTGATCCCGAGCAACGCGGCTGCGCGAATCTGGTTGCCGTCGGTGCGGCGCAGAGCGGTTTCGAGCAGCGGGCGTTCGACGCGCTCGAGCAGCGACCGGTAGACCCCCGAGTCGCCCTGCTCGAGCGCCGCGGTGACTTCGCTGCGCACCAGGTCGTCGAGGCTCGGCCCCGAGCTGCGCGCCTCGGTCTCTTGGAGGAAAGCGAAGTCTTCTGGCGTGAGGACGTCTCCGGTCGACAGCACCAGGGCTCGCTTGATGGAATTCTCGAGTTCGCGGACGTTGCCCGGCCAGTCGTAGGCCGTGAGGGCCTCTATGGCGGCATCGGAGAGAAAGCGCGGACCGGCGGCCAGGTCCGCCGCGTAGTCATCGACGAAGTGGTGGGCCAGGACCGGAATGTCCTCGCGGCGTTCCCGCAGTGCTGGGATGTGCATCGGGACCACGCGCAGCCGGTAGAGAAGATCCTCTCGGAAACTTCCCGCGGCGACTGCTGCGTCCAGGTCGCGGTGGGTGGCGGCGACGACCCGCACGTCGATGGTCTGGGCCTGCCCCCCACCGACAGGCGTGACCTCGCCGTCCTGGAGCACACGCAGCAGCTTGGCCTGGAGTTCACCGGGCATGTCCCCGATTTCGTCGAGAAAGAGCGTGCCGCCGCTGGCCTCGCGGAATCGGCCCTCGCGAGCCTCTACCGCTCCGGTGAACGCACCCCGCTCGTGGCCGAAGAGTTCGCTTTCCAGCAGGTCGCGCGGAATGGCCACGGTGTTCACGGCGACCAGGGGAAGCTCGGCTCGGGGACTCGCCGCGTGGATGGCGCGGGCGACCAGTTCCTTGCCCGTTCCCGATTCGCCGGTGATCAGCACGGCCACGTCCCGCCGGGCGACGCGTCCCACCGTCTTGAAGATCTCGAGGAGCGCCGGACTCCGCCCCACCAGTCGCTCGCCCGAGATCACCTGGCGCGACACCTCGCGCCGCAGCGCGTGGACCTCCTCCTCGAGGGCTTGTGCACGCAGCGTCTTGGTGAGGAGCGCCTTCACCTCCGCGATTCCGAATGGCTTGACCAGATAGTCGAGCGCACCGCGCTTCATGGCCTCGACGGCGTTCTCGAAGGTGTTTTGCGCCGTAATGATCACCACGGGCACGCTCGAGCCCATCGCGCTCAGCCGGTCCAGCAATTCGAGGCCGGTCTGGCCGGGCATGCGGATATCGAGAAAGGCCATGTGGAAGCGACCGGAGCTGAACTCCGTCAGGGCGCTGTCGCCGTCTGCCACCTCGACGACCTCGCACCCCTCTTCCTCGAGGCTCTCGCGGAGGACGAAGCGGATCGAGGGCTCGTCGTCCGCGATCAGCACACGCGCGCGCATCTGGCTCACGGGGAGGTCCTCAGCGGCAGCTCCACCCGCACCCGGGCGCCGCTGTCGGGCGGACTCTCGATCTGGAGCACCCCTTCGTGGCGCACCACCCAGTGGCGCGCCACCGCGAGGCCGAGCCCGGTACCGCCCACCCGGGTGGTGAAAAAGGGTGTGGCGAGTCTGTCGAGCAGCTCCGCCGGGATCCCGGGGCCGGTGTCGCGGAACTCGATCCGGAGCGTCGGGTACTGTTGTCCCGAACGACTCGTCAGACGCCGGTCGAGCCGCATGCGTGTCCGGATCGTGAGCGTTCCCGAGCCATCCATGGCTTGGAGCGCGTTGCGCGCGAGGTTGAGAAAAACCTGCGTCATGCGGTCGGCGTCGATCAGCACCTCGGGAATCGACGGATCGAATTCGCGATTGAGTTCGACGCCTCTTTGCACCGGGTCGTGCGCCAGCAGTTCGAGCACGCTCTCGATGAGCTGGTGGATGTTCACCGGAGCCAGCTGCAGATCGTCGCCCTGGGTGAATACCATGAGGTCGTCGAGAAGCGCCGCGATGCGATCGACCTCGCGCACGATCAGGTCGGCGGCGTCGGTGGTCTTGGTGTCGGCGGCCCGCGCGCCCAGGATCTCCGCAGCGCCGCGGATGCCGCCGAGCGGGTTCTTCACCTCGTGGGCCACGCCAGCCGCGATGCTCTCGAAGGCGGCGAGGTGCTCGCGTTCGAGAACCCGGCGCTGGAGGTCCCGCTGGAGAGTCCCGTCGCGCAGGAAGACCACCGCCCCGTCGATATCGCCCGCCGCGTCGAATAGCGGCGACGCCGAGACGTCGACAGTGAGGTCGTCGTCGAAGCGGCGCTCGACCGCGCACTCGTTAGCCGTCACCGATTGCCCGCGCGTCAGCGCTCCATGGGCCAGGGTCGACAGGGCGTGGTCGGGACCGAGCAGGGATTGGACCGGGCGTCCCCGGGTGCTGTCCGCCGAGACCTCGAGCATGCGGCAGGCCGCCGCATTGCAGGTCTCGAGACGGCCCTCGGCGTCGATGACGAGGATTCCCGCCAGAACGGCGTCGAGGATGCCAGTGAGGTCTCGGGTCATGGTGCTCTTGGGTGCCTAATCATTGGGCAGGGTAGCGGCGGAGCCCGTCGGGCGTCGAGTCGGATTTTCGTCGCTACCCCCGGGGCCTCCAGCTGGGTAAGCTCGCCGCGTGCGAGAGGGAATCACGCCTGCAGAGGCCCTGGGTATCGTCCTGGCAGAGACTCCGGTGCTGCCGGCCGAGCGGGTCGGGGCCCGCGAGGCCCTGGGGCGGGTTCTGGCGGAGCCGGTGGTGGCCGGGCGTCGCATTCCGCCCGCCGACAACTCGGCCATGGATGGCTACGCCCTGCGCGCCGCCGACGTGGCCGATGCCCGTGTGGAGGCCCCCATCGAATTGCGAGTTGCGTTCGAGGTGGCGGCTGGCGCCACGCCCCTGTCGCGGGTCGGTCCGGGCGAAGCGGCCCGCATTCTGACAGGGGCGCCTGTGCCGCCGGGTGCGGACAGCGTGGTGCGCCAGGAGGACGTGGAGCGGGACGGCGAGTCGCTGTGGGTCCGGGTTGCGCCGCCGCTGGGCGAAAACGTGCGCACCGCGGGAGAGGACGTCGAGCCCGGGGACCGGGTGCTCGAAGCCGGCGCGCTGCTCGGCCCCGCCCACTTGGGTTTTCTGGCCTCGCTCGGACGCAGCGTCGTCGCCGTGCGCCAGCGTCCGCGTGTAGCCGTGCTCTCCGGGGGCGACGAGTTGGTCGAGCCGGACGGCGATGTCTCCACCGGGGCCATCGTTTCTTCGAATTCCTATTCGATCGCCGCCCAGTGTCGCGAGTTCGGGGCCGAGCCCGTCTACCTGGGAATTGCTCGGGATACGCCGCAGGACGTCGAGGCCCATCTGCGCGCGGGCTTGCGCGCCGACGTGCTGGTCAGTTCGGCCGGAGTCTCCGTCGGCGACCGGGACTACGTGCGCGGTGCCCTCGAAAAGCTCGGCTGTCGCCTGCTCTTCTGGGGTGTCCAGATGAAGCCGGGCTATCCGCTCGCGTTCGGCCGCTTGGGCGAGACAGGGGAGGGTGGCCCCCTCGTCTTTGGCCTGCCCGGGAACCCGGTATCGGCCATGATGACTTTCGATCAGTTCGTGGGACCGGCGCTGCGCAAGCTGGCGGGCTCGACGGCGCTCTTCCGTCCGCTGGTCAATGCGCGCCTGGCCGAGGACCTGGAGAAGAAGCCCGGCCGGCTTAACTTCGTGCGGGTGCGACTCGAACGCCAGGGCGATGAGTTCGTGGCACACATCACCGGGAACCAGAGCTCGGGCGTGCTGCGTTCGATGATTCTCGCCCAGGGCATCCTGCTCTTTCCGGCCGAGGCGTCGCGGCTGGAGGCCGGCACGCAGGTGCGCGTGCAGGTGGTCGATTCGAGCGTGTTCGCCGCGGATACGCCCGGTTTCTGAGCGGCCGATGCAGGACGCGAGCGCGGGGAGTCTCGGGGGTCGCATCGGCAACGTTTCCGGGGCCGTGCTGCTGGGCGGCGCCTCGACCCGCATGGAATGCGACAAGGCGGGCCTGGCGGTTGCCGGCGTTTCGGGTGCGACGCGGGTTGCGCGGGTTCTCGACGCGCTCTTCGACGAGGTGCTGCTCGCGGGCGGCGAGCCTCCGGCCGATGCCCCGGGGCGGCGGGTGCCGGACGCCCCGGGACCAGTCTGCGCGTTGCGCGGCCTGGTGACGGCACTGGCGGCGGCGACGAGTCCCCGCGTCTTCGTCGTTGCCACCGACATGCCGCTCCTGACCGCTGACCTGGTGTTGGCGCTCGTCGCCTGGTCCGAAGCCGACGCCGTGGTGCCGCGTACGGCCGGCCGGACCCACCCGCTGTGCGCCGTCTACGCGCGTGAAGCCGTGCTCCCGGTGGCGCGCGCACGGCTCGCGGGAGACGACCTCGCCCTGCGCGGAGTCCTCGACGCCGTCGCGACGGTGTGGCTCGAACCCGACGATGTGGCGCGCATCGACCCGGAGGGCCGGTCGCTCGTCAACGTGAACACTCCCGAGGATCTGGCCCGGGTCGAGGAAATCCTCGCGGGTTCCTGAGAGCGCGTCTCGGGTGCGTCCTTCAGTCGCGCCGGCTGCTGAGCAGGCCGCTGGTGCGAATGCCCGGCACCTGCTTCAGGCGCATCACACATCCGCCCCAGCCTTCGACGTCCGCGCGACCGACGATTTCGTCGAGCTTCCAGTCGCCGCCCTTTGCCAGTACCGCCGGGCGCAGCGCCCGAATCAGTGCGAGTGGAGTATCGCTGCCGAAGATCACCACCCAGTCGACGCATGCGAGGCCCGCCAGTACCTCGGCGCGCTGCCGCGCAGGGACGACGGGCCGCCGCGCTCCCTTGAGCCGGCTTACGCTGGCGTCGGAGTTGAGCCCGACGACCAGCCGGTCGCCCAGGCTGCGGGCCTCCTCGAGCGAGCGCACGTGACCCAGGTGCAGGAGGTCGAAGCATCCGTTGGTGAGGACCACCCGCTCCCCTCGGCGCCTTGCGCTCGCCACGGCGGTCCCCGCGGCGCGCCGGGAGAGGATCTTGTCCCGGGCGCGGGCGGGGCGGCTCCGGGCAGATCGGGAACGCGGCATAGGCCTACTCTACCGCGGAGCCGGCGGCGTTTTCAGGTTTCCGGGCCGGCGGCGGGCCCCGGAAGTGGCTCGGGGGTTTCATCCTCGAAGAGTGCACCCAGGGTTTCGATTCCCCGACGCACCAGGGAGGGCAGGGTTTCGAAGACGACCGTCCCAGGCCCGCTGGTGAAGGAGCGGAAGGGCAGCAGGGTCGCCTCGGGATCGCTCGCCGGTCCCTCGAGCCGGTAGTGAGTCGCTACGAGGTTGTCGTTCGGCCCGAGGAGCAGGAGGTCCACGAGCGGGATCAGGCCGAGCAGCGAGTCGACGGGTCGGAACAGGAAGAACACGACCTCCATTTCGAGTTCGTGCGGTTCGCGGGCGATGTCGACGCTGCCTGACGCGAAGGCGCGGAGGTCGGGACCCTCGAGGCTGAGCGCATCGGTGCGGAGCATTCCCGCCTCGAAGTTCAGCTCGGTCACGAGCGTGTCGTAATGGATCTCGTCCCGTTTGGCGAATGGGTTCACCGTGTTGCCGGCCAGTGCGACCGCCAACGCCGCAGGGACGGCCCGGCCGATACTTCCATTGCGCGCATCGACCGCGATTCGTCCGGTCAAGTCCGCTGCCGACGACGACTCCGCGCGAAGATTCGTCGTCAGCGAGCCGTTGGCGTTGATGGCACCCGTCGTCAGGTAGCTCGGCAGGCTCATGCTGGTGGCCAGCGAGGAGATATCGCCGTTCTCGATGTCGAAGCGCAGGCCGACGGGAACGGCGTCGGGCCGACCGAGGTCTAGGTGTCCCGATGCGCGCACGTGGCCGTGAGGGGCTAGCGCAACATCGACCTCGTAGAGCTCCAGCGTGCTGCCGCGCGCCGCGAATCCGCCTTGCACGTCTTCGTGGGCCCATTGCTCGGATGCGAAGGCTCCCATGCGGAAGCGGCCCTGCACCCAGGTGTCGGTTGCTTCCCGCGGCTCCGGAGAATCCGGTGCCAGTGATGCAGCGACCGCGAACCGGGCACGAACGTGCTCGCGCGGCTCGAAATCCCAGTAGACGTCGCCGGACACTGGAACGCCGGCCCAGCGCCCGCGTTCGACTGAGATGTGCGCACCTTCCGCCAGGATTTCTACACCGGCAAGCACGTCTGCAATAGGCCAATAGAACATCGGGTGGTGCAGGTGGTCGATGTCGATCTGGAAGCTCGCCGGCGATCCGGTTTCGGACGATTCGCCGTGGGTGGCGAGCCACAGCGTGCGGAGACCCTCGAGCGGCGGGGCATTCCCCGATATTTCACGGGCCTCGGGCTCCGACGCGAATAGGTGGGATACGCCTTCGATCGTGAGGTCGAGACGTGGCAGGGGGCTTGCGTTGAGGCGTGCGCCAAAGTTCTGGAATTCGACCCGGTCGTCCGTCCACCACATTCGGCCCGACAGCGACTCGAGGTGGTCTTCACCTTCCACGTGCACCGTCGCGTCGACGAGGTCTGCGTCGATGACGAAGTCGCGCGGCAGCGTGCGGGTGCGGCCTGCGAGGAAGGCCTGCCAGCTGTGCAGGGTAGCCCTGCCGGCGGTGCGCAGCAGGCGAAGCCTACCGGCCTTCACCGAGGCAAGCAGCGCCTCGGCCTCCTCGCGGCGCACCTCCGGGAGCCAGCTGATCACGTGCCGGAGGTCGACTACGGTGGCGTCGCGCACCGCGAGCGCCAGCTCGGCGAAGGACTCGGGTCCGAGCGGCCGCCCGATGGTTGCATCCAGTTCGAGGGAAAGGTCGTTCGAGGACAGGCGCGCTGCCTCCACGCCCACGTGGTCCGGCGCGATTGCGATTACCCCGTCCAGGGTGACCCGGTCGGCTTCGAGTGGGCTGCGGCTGCCCGACGGGAGCTCGTTCTCGAGATCGTGGGCGATGAGATCGATCTCGAGGCGGCCGTGATCGGGTCTGGGAGACGCGAACGCGAGCTCTCCGCTGAGGACCCGGTTGCCCAGGTGTGTGTGAAGCTGTGGCTGCCCCACCCAGGGCAGGACTGCGGCGAGTTCTAGGCCGGTGGCCGTGACAGCCATGGTCAGCGGTTCTTCCGGGCCCTTGCTGCTCTCCCACTCGAACGCGCCCCGATCCCCTCCGGTGTCGTGGAGCCGTCCCCGTAGGGCGAGCTTCGTCTTGCCAAATACGGAGCGTGTCAGGCGGGCCTGCACTGGAGCCACTGCGATGGTGCGGGGCGAGGCGGCCGTGAGGTCGACGAACTCGATTCGGCCCCCCAGGATCTCGAAGGACTCGGCCACCACCAGGCGTTCGAGCAGGTTGCGCGCGAATGGCTCCAATGCGTCGAGCGGTCCCAACAGCCCGGTGGACGGGTCCCCTTCGGTAGGAGTCTCCTCGTCGCTGTCTGCGAACAACGCCGACACCGCCTCGGGCGTGATCGACCCATCGGGGTGGTGGGTCATATGCAGCAGCGGTCGCTCGAGGCGCACCGATCGGATGCGTTCCTGCCCGGTCAGGTGGGAGAAGATCCGGATTTTTGCGGTTGCGCGAGACACATGCAATGCGGGTCCGCCTTCCGATGGCCAGACCGTCAGGTCTCTGCCTTCGACCAACACCCCCCAGCGCAACGAGAGTCTCAGCTCCCCGATCTGGACGGGTCCGCCGAGTAGATCGGTGAGGCGTGTTTCGATCTCGCGGTGCAGGCTCGCCGGGACCGGGGGACGTACCGCGGCAAAGCCGACGATGGCTGCTGCGGCGAAGACCCCAAGCCCGATACCGATCCGTCGTCGCTGCAACAGTTCTGCTCCGCGTGTGCTTTCCCCAGACGGGGCGGCGCACTCGTGTTCCCTACTCATCGGTTGGATTTTCCGCGTCTGCTGCCCCGAGGGCACCGCTGCTGCGACCCCCTGGGTGGGACGTTCTACCGGCCGCGCGAGTTCGGACCCTCAGGGGCGGCAGCCGATAGGAACCTGGGGGCTGCATCCCCCAGCGCCGTCGGGCGATGTCGCACTGCGGGAGCTGGGTCGACCCCTGGGAATCTAGCGATTCTCTAAAGAAATCCCCGAGTTGAACCGAAGGGGATCGTGTCTTCAACGTGACGGGGAAGCCCCAGGCCGCACAGCGGCCCCGCGGGTCCCGAGGTGGGAGTGAGACGCATGGAAGGCATAATGGAAGGGAACGGTTCGAGGGCCACGGAAGGGAATGGCGCCGCGCGGTCTCCCAACGGGCGCAACCGTGTCCGGGAATTGAGAGAGAACCGGCTGATGACCCAGGTGCAGCTCGCGAAGAGGGCCAAGGTCGCCCTCCGAACCATCCACAGTGTCGAGAAGGGCATGAACTGCCGGATGGACACGAAGCGAAAGATCCTGCTCGCACTGGGTCTGCGCTTCGAAGACAAGGATCAGGCGTTTCCGGCTCCGCATCCCGACATCGTCTCCGAAATCCGGCGCGAGTTCTAAGCCCACCTCACTTCGGTAACATGGGACGCTGACGGAGGCGCCCCATTCCGGATCGCGTCACACTTCTGGCTGACGTCGCCGAGATTGTCTCGGGCTCGCACGATCTGAGCGAGACCCTCGACAACGTCGTCGGCCTGGTCGCGACGCGGCTCGACGCCGACGTCTGCTCCCTCTACCTGTGTCGCCCCGACCTGTCTCGTCTCGTGTTGCGCGCGACGGTCGGCCTGAGACAGGACGCCGTCGGCCAGGTTGAGCTGAACCTGGACGAGGGTCTCGTCGGTCTGGCGGCGGAGCGCAAGAGCGCCGTCGTGATCGAACACGCGAGCAAGCACGCGCGCTTCAAGTACTTCCCCGAGACAGGCGAGGAGCAATTCGAGTCGCTGATGGCGGCGCCGCTCCTGGTTCGCGGCGTGGCTCTTGGGGTGCTCGCCGTGCAGACGATCGAGTCGCGCTCGTTCGACCGCGAGGACGTGGACACCCTGGTCACCTGCGCGCACCTCCTGACTCCGGTGGTGCTCAACGCCCAGATGATCGATTCGGTGGCGGTCAGCGAGGAACAGCGCGCGGTCGATGACGTGACGCTCGCACTCTCCGGCGTTCCGATGCGCGGTCGAAAGCAGGAGCGAGAGAGCCGCAGCGTGGAGGTGCGCGGCATCGGGACGTCGCGAGGCATTGCCATCGGCCCGGTGGCGAAGCTCGGGCACCTGGACCTGGAGCGGATCGACTACTCCCCTCGGCCGAGTATCGAGGAGGAGGAGGTCGACCTCATGCAGGCGCTCCACGACGCGCGTCATGACCTCGACGACACGCGCAAGGAAATGGGCGAGGAGTTTGGCCCCGACTTAGCAGCCGTCTTCCACACCCACATTCAGATCCTCGAGGACAAGGGCTTTCTGGTCAAGCTGCAGAATGCCGTGCGCGAGACCGGTGACGGCCGGGCAGCTCTGCGCGACGTTCTGGCGGTCTACCGCAAGCAGTTCGACCGCATCGCCGACCCGTACTTTCGAGAGCGCGCGTGGGACGTGGAGGACGTGGGGCGCCGCGTCATGGCGCGTTTGCTGGGCGTTCGCCAGGACACAGCACCGCTCTCGGCCGGTACCATCGTGGTGGTCGATAACATCCTGCCGGGGTTCTTCGCGCGTCTCGACCTGGAGAACGTGGCCGCGATCGTTGCTGAACACGGCGGCGCGACCTCCCACGGAGCGATCTTCGCCCGCACTCTGGAGATCCCGGCGGTGATCGGAATCCCTGGGCTGCTCGAAGCCTGTCACCCGGGTGAACTCGCGATCGTCGACGGCACCGAGGGCACCGTGCACTTCTCGCCCGACGAACACCTCGTCGCGGAGTACGAGCGTGCGCGGCAGCGCTACGCGGTGGCGATCCAGCACCTCGATGCGCTGCGGGACCGCCCCGCTGAGACCCGGGACGGGCGGCGTCTGAGACTCACGGCCAACGTCGGTCTGGTGAGCGACCTCCGGCTCGTGGAAAAGCACGGGGGAGATGGGGTCGGTCTCTTCCGGACCGAACTCCTCGTCCTGGCGCACCGGGGCTTTCCGGATGAGATGGAGCAGCGGCAGCTGTATGAACGGGTGGCCAGCGGGATGGCACCGCGTCCCGTGACGATCCGAACCCTCGACCTGGGGGGTGACAAGGACATTGCGGACTTTGGCCTAGAAGACGAGGAGAACCCTCAACTCGGCTGTCGCTCGGTGCGACTCTCGCTCGAACGCGCGGGTGTATTCCGGGCGCAGCTGCGCGCGATCCTGCGGGCCAGTATCACCCGCAACGTCAGGCTCATGCTGCCCATGGTCTCGTCACTCACGGAACTGCGCCGCGTCAAGGAAATCATCGCCGAGGCGCGGGCGGAACTCGACAAAGCCGGCGCGGACTACGACCGGGAGATTCCGGTCGGCCTGATGATCGAGGTACCTTCGGCTGCCCTCATCGCGGACTTGCTGGCCCAGGAGTGCGATTTCTTCAGCATCGGGACGAACGACCTGACGCAGTACACGCTCGCGGTCGATCGGTCCAACGAGCACGTGGCGCACCTCTACGATCCCCTCCACCCGGCCGTGCTCTCGCTGATCGACCGCAGCGTGCGCGCCGCGGGGCGGGCGGGCATTCCCGTATCCCTGTGTGGCGAGATGGCGAACAATCCTCTGGCCGTTCCGATCCTCGTGGGTCTTGGCATCGAAGAGCTTTCCGGTGCGCCGAGTTCCCTCCCGGTAGTCAAGGAGATCATCCACGCACTCGACGCGGGCGACGCGGACGCCGACGCGCGAGAGGCGCGAGAGGCGGCCACGGCGGAGGAGGTGCACGCGATCGCGGCGAGACGGTTGCGGCGCGCCGGACTCCTCGACCACGCCGACATCGGTGCCTGGTTGCGCCCGATCGTCGAGCGTGCCGAGCGAGCGATCTAGTTCGGTTCTCCCGGAGACGTCATTGCGTCGAGAGCCGCGGGTTCATTTCCCCAGCCAGGCGATGAGTGCCACGCCCACCACCGTCACGGCGGCACCGAGGATCCGCGCGCGCCCCGGGCGCTCGTGCAACCGCACGATGCCCAATACCAGGACGAAGAGCACACTCGTCTGGCGCACAGCTACGACGTAGCTCGCTGGAGCGGTTTCGAGCGTCTTCAGGATCAGTCCGTAGCCCAGGAAGCCGATCAGCGATGCGACGCTTGCAGCCACGAGGTCTTTGCGCGCGGCCGCGGCGACGGCGCGTGCACCGCGGTGCAAGAGCACCAGCGGCACGAAGGGCACAAAATGGCCCACGCTCATGAGGACATAGAAGACGAGTACGGGCGGCAGGCCGCCGGGAACCGGCTCGGCGGCGAGCTCGGTCATCGCCGCCTTGTCCGAGAGTGAGTACGCGACGGTGGACGCGAGGGTGAGCACCGCGAAACGGGTTGCCGGCGAACTGAAGGCGTGCCAGCGCGAGCCGCGCTCCGACCTGGACGAGCCACATCCCCGCTACGACGACCCCGATCCCGAGGGCACCGCCGGCTGTGATGTGCTCGCCGAGCAGAGGCACGGCCACCAGGGGCAGGATCGCCGGCGTGGAGCGGGCGATCGGATACACGAGCGTCAGGTCCCCGTGCTCGAACGCGCGACTCAACCAATAGGCGTAGACGCCGTGGGCCAGGCAGCTCAGGGCGAGCCACTTCCAGAGCCCCGATGGCAGCGCCGCGTAGTCGATGAATGGGAGGACGCTGGCGCCGAGAACGAGTGTCACGCCTCCCTGGAGCAGGTTGAAGCTGAGGGGGTCCCCGCTCGCCTTGATCGACGTGCTCCACACTGCGTGGAGCAGCGCGGAGAGGAGCACGAGCGTGATCTCGACGGAGGTCACGGAGGCTCCTGCACCGGTGGGACACGCTGGTCGGCAGTGTGCACGGAGCTTAGCTCGACCGGTCGGGGACGTTGTGGTACCCGTTGAGTGCCCTGCCGACGCGGGGCTTCCCAACGACCGGAGGTAAGTTTGGCAGCGGCGGTAGACGCGCTGCGCGGCTACGTGTCCCTCACGAAGCCGCGCATTCTGTTGCTCGTGATCTTCACGGGGCTGCCGGTTCTGCTCATGGGCGAGACGTGGCCGGGCATGGGCTTCGCTGCCGCGACCCTGCTGGGGATCGCGCTCGCGGCCAGCGCCGCCAACACACTCAACTGCTACATCGAGCGCGATCGGGATGCTCTGATGGAGCGGACCCGGAACCGGCCGCTTCCGGCGGCTCGACTCGATCCCACATCGGCTCTGGCCTTCGGTCTGGTCCTGGCCGTTGTCTCGACGCTGTTGCTCCAGGCGGTGGCCGGCCCCGTGGCGGCGGGTCTCGGCGTGGCGAGCATCCTCTTCTATGTCTTCGTCTACACCGTCTGGCTCAAGCCCCGATCCGCTTGGAACGCGGTCGTCGGGGGCGCTGCGGGGGCTGCTGCGCCGCTCATTGCGGACGCCGCGGTGCACGGCACCGTGGGACCCGCGGGGTGGTCGCTCTTCGCAATCATCTTCTTCTGGCAGCCGCCCCACGTCTGGGCGATTGCGCTGTTCCGGAAGGAAGACTACGCGCGTGCGGGAATCCCGATGCTCCCCAATTTGCTCGGCGACGAGCCCACCCGCTGGCGCATGCTCTGGTACACGCTGGCCCTCGTTCCAGTGACGTTGGCGCCGCTACTGCTGGGCCTGCTGGGTGCCGTCTACGGGGCCGCAGCGCTGGTCCTGAACGCGTGGTTCGTGTGGCACATGATTCGCGTGCTTCGAGAGCGAACGGAGGTGGCGGCTCGCCGCTTGTTCCACGTCTCCCTCGGGTACCTGTTCGCGCTCTTCCTTGCGATGCTGGTGGACCGGGTCTTTCCGGTCGCCCTCTAACTCGCCTTCTTCTTCGGAGTGCGCTTGTGGCCGCGCTGTTGCGGCTTTGCGCTGTGGTCGCGCTGTTGCGGCTTTGCGCTGTGGCCGCGCTGTTGCGGCTTTGCGCTGTGGCCGCGCTGTTGCGGCTTTGCGCTGTGGTCGCGCTGTT
>PBYF01000076.1 GCA_002729515.1 Deltaproteobacteria bacterium | reverse complement strand
CCTTGGTGAGCTGCCGCAACGGTGTGAAGTCCCGCCCCACGAGACCCTTGATGCGTCGCTTCGGTGGGAACGCATAGCGCTCGTCTCCCACGAACAGATCCCCTCGAAACGTCGCGTATCGCTGGCCGATCTCGCGGAGCCGATTGTGGTCCGTGATGACGACCGCGTCCGTCTCACGCCCCCATTCCTCGAACTTCCGGTAGATATGGTTGCACCCGAACGAGTAGCAATGATCCAACCAGGCCGGGTCCAGTTGATCCACGGACGGTCCATTGCCGATGACGAGGGCGGTGTCCTGCATGCTCAAGATTCTGCCTCGGAGTAAGGCCTGAAGGCTGGGGAGACCGTCTACCTCACCGCCCGTGGCACTGCTTGTGGCACCTAGTGTGATCCCCTGCGTGCGATCACCGCGGGGATGGTGCGAATCAGGGTCATGAAGTCAGAGGCGATCGAATTCTGGCCCGCGTAGTCGAGATCCATGAAGGCTCGCTCCGGATACTGGACGTCGCTTCGGCCGTTGATCTGCCAGTGGCCTGTGATCCCGGGGCGCACGGCTAGAATGGTGCTGGCGTGCGCTCCAAACTGGCCAATCTGGGGCGGCGTGACGGGGCGGGGGCCTACAAGGCTCATGTCGCCGCGGAGCACGTTCCATAGTTGAGGAAGTTCGTCGAGGCTGCTCTTGCGCAGGAAGCGGCCGAGGCGAGTGATCCGCGGGTCCTCGTTTTCGGCCAGCTTATGGTCGTTCTCGAGGTAGCGCTGGTAGAGTTCCGGGTCATCTTTCAGGAAGTCTTCAGCGTCTTGGCGCATCGATCGGAACTTGTAGAGCGTGAAGGGCGTTCCGTTTTGTCCTAGCCGCTTCTGACGGAACAGCAGCGGTCCCGGATCGAAGGCTCGGATCGCGACCGCCGTGGCCAGCATCAGTGGCAGGGAAACTACGAGGCCGAGGGCCGAGAGCGTAATATCGAAAGCTCTCTTGCTGACCGAGGCAACTTCGTCACGAGGCATCGGGCCGAAGGAGAGCATCGGGACCCCAGAAAACTCGGTGATTCGACCACGTACACCGTGGGCGCCGCTCTCTAGGGCGGCGACGAGGGACACGACGCGACCCGTCTCGAGAAGGCGCTCGGCCACGGGCGCGAGCAGCGCTAGGTCGCGGGCGCCGCCCACGACGAAGACCTCGTCCACCGGGTTCTGTACGAGAACCGTATCGAGCTCTTCCAGCTTTCCGATCACCGGGCAGTCGAGCGTCTCGCCTGCCGCGGGCTCCCCGGCGAGCAGGAGCCCGACCAGCTGGTAGCCCGTCTCGCCGCTGTCCTCGAGGACGCGGCAGAGTTGTTCGGCGGGCTTTCCGGCGCCGATTACCAGCGCGTGTCGCCGCCCCGCGGCGGCGTATTGGAGCTGGCGCAGGAAGTGCGAGACCACCAGCTGTTTGGAGAACAGGATCGCGAAGGAGATGCCGAAGAAGTAGCCGAAGAAGACCCGGCTGATGCCCGCCATCTTCAACACGAAGGTCACTGCAGCCGTCGCAAGCACGGCCAGAATCAGGGCCTTGGTGTACGCGGAAAGGATGCTGGCCGGGTGCTGGGCGCCGGGCGATTCGTAGAGCTTCGTTCGGTACAGGGCGAGGAGCCAGGCGGCCAGGCTGGCTGCGAGGAGCATGGCGTAGTCCGCGCGGACCGCGCTCTCTGCCCCCCAGGGCGTTGCGGGGATCAGGGTGCGGAGCACCGGGATCTGGCCGTGGAAGGCGCGCAACAGCAGCGCGGCCCCGAAGCCGAGCATGATGCAGACGGCGTCGATGCTGAGCGATATTCCACGGAGCGTTTTGGCTCGCTCTTGGAACATTCCCCCCCCACCGGGCAGCTTCCGCAGATGCGACCGGCCTGGACACTAGACCGGAAACCCGCGGAAGGGAATAGCGTCCCGTGTTCTGCGGGCATCGAAAACAACGGCCTAATCGCTCAGTTACGTGGGATCATGGCTCCCCCCCAGATTGTTCGATCTGGGGGGGAGCCACGGAACGCGCCATTGTCCAGACCGCGCCGCGCCAGCTCGAGCCCGGGGATCTTCCGGTTCCCCATTTCATCGCCGACACGGCGCTGCTGCGCATCGAGGCCTGCGGCAGCGGCGCGGCGCGCTGCGGACGCCCATGCCGGTGCTCCCCGGCCACGGGCCACTTCATGCCGTCGGCGGTGCAAGGATTTTCCGGCGCGCTCACAGCCGGAAACGGCACCCCCGCGGCCCTGGCCCCTTCGGCCGCTGAGGAGAGCGAAGCCCCCAGTCCTGGAAGCGGCCAGTTTTTAGGGGTTTACGAGCCCGCCACGCCCGCCACGGGCCCCAGATCCCCGATCATGCACTTGACCGAGCCGCCGCCTTTTTTGAGGAACTCGGAGACGTCGGCGCAGATCGGGGTCACGCCGCGCTCCCGGACCTGAGCGAGCAGGCGGTCGGAGACGCCCTGCGGGAGCACGAGGGAGGCGCCGCAGGCAAAGGAGTTGGCCGCATAGCGTTGCGCGTCTTCTTCGGCGAGTTCGATCACGGCGTTGCCGAAGAGCTCCACGAGGCGCCGCCAGTCTCCGGGCGCGAGCGCTTGCCGGTAGGCGAGCAGGTGCTCGCGCCGCGCACCGAAGGCGCAGAGCGCCGTGTCGCCGTGGTAGTGGGCCTCGAGGACGAGTTCGAGCCGGTGCACCGCGCGCGGCGCCGCGATCTCGGCCAGGCGGGGCTCGAGCCGGGCGTCGCTGCGGAAGCCGTAGACGCGCTTCCAGGGCGGGAATCCCCGGGCCGGAACGAAGCGCTGGCGCTCGAGCCGGCCGCAGGTGAAAAGGTAGGTGTCGCTCGCGGGAAAGAAGTCGGCCTCGCCCTCGAAGCGGTGGCGGGCGTCGAATTCTTCGAGGCGGAACCCAGTGCCCTCGAGCACGCGCCGGTAGTGCGGTTTTTCGCCGGCGCGCGTCGGCAGCAGGTTCGACAGGTAGAAGGTTTTCTCGGCGGGCGGGAGCGCGGCGTCCACGTCGGTAAGGAAACCCGCGTTGGCCGGATAGACGAGGCCGGGCTGGGCGGGGTCGGGAGGCACGACGAGCACCTCGATTCCGAGATCCTCGAGTATTCGCTTCAGTGCGCCCCACTGCGCGATGGCGAGTTCGCGATCGACCCTGCGCCGCGTGCCCCAGCGCGTCCGCGTGTGCGGGTTGGCGCCGCCCTGCACACTGAAGTGCGCGGGGTCCCCCATCAACACCCGCCGACACCGCACCGGATCCCTCCCCCGTGCCCGAGTATATCGGGCGACACGCGGCACACGGGCTGCGTCGTTCAGCGTCCTTCGTCCCCGGGCGCCGGCATCCCGGGCGGGAGCTTGGCCGGGTCGAAGTCCGCCCGACTCTCGAGATGGGCCTGGGGAATCGTGCAGTAGACCGTGGCGTTCGCCCCGGCCGGCCGGTCGTTGCCACTCCGCCCCAGGCCGCCAAAGGGGAGCCGCCCGCTGGCGCCTACCGTCGCCTTGTTCCAGTTGAGGCACCCGACGCGCAGGCGCCCCACGCAGCGCTCGTAGCGGGTTCGGTCGGCGCTGAAGACGGACGCCGCGAGTCCGTAGTCGGAGTCGTTCGCGCCGGCGATGGCCTCGTCGAGATCGTCGATCGTGTAGATCGCCGCCTCGGGTCCGAAGCTCTCCTCCCGTTGTACCGCGTGGGTTTGAGCGAGTCCCGGGTAGCGCACGAGTCCGGCCCCGACGAAGGGCGCGGGGAGATCCGGTTCGACCAGCAGGAGCCGTTGCCCGCCCGCGTCCCCTGCTTCCCGGCGGCTTCGCGCCAGGGCCTCCGCCGCCTGGGTCGAGACGAGCGGACCCATGAAGACGCCGTCTTCGAGCGGCGGGCCCACGCGCAGGCCGCGCAATACGGCGACGAGCTTCTCGGTGAAGGGCTCCGCGACGGCGCGGTGCACGAATAGACGCCTCGCGCTGGTGCAGCGCTGCCCCGTCGTCGCTGCAATGGACAGGGCCGCCTCTGCAACGGCGAGATCGAGGTCGGCGTCTTCGAGCACGAGGAGTGCATTGTTTCCGCCCATCTCGAGCGCGAGGAGCTTTGCGGGCTGATCGAGTGTCGCCTCGCGCAGCGCTCGTCCGACGGCGTAGGAGCCGGTGAAAAGAACGGCGTCGATGCCCGGATGCACGGCCAGGGACCGACCGGTGTCGCCCGCGCCGTGCACGATCTCCACCACGCCTTCGGGGAGACCCGCCTCGCGCAGCAGGCCGACCAGCCGTTCGCCGCACGCGGGCGTCTGTTCGCTGGGCTTGAAGACGACCGTATTCCCCGTTGCGAGCGCGGGGGCGATGTGACCGTTTGGCAGGTGAAGCGGGAAGTTGAAGGGGCCCAGTACCGCGAGGACGCCGCGCGGGTGCGTCGTGGTACGCGCGCCGGCGTTGGCCTCGATGGGTGCGACGAGCGCCAGCCCGTCCTCGAGCGTGACCGCGACCTTCGCCGGAAGCAGACGCGCCTCACCCCGCGCATCCCAGAGCGCCTTGCCCACTTCGCGGGCCAGCAGGCGCGCCAGCTCATCCTCGGCCGCTGCGGCGCGCTCGGCGAAGCGGCGCAATACGTTCGCGCGGGCCTCCGGGCCCGCGTCGCGCCAGGCGGGCAATGCGCCGCGCGCGCGGCGCACTGCCGCGTCGACGGCGGCGTCATCCGCGACCGGGAAACTTCCCAGCAGGTCGGAAGCATCGGCGGGCGAGCGGCTCTCGAAGGTCGCACTCACGGGAGCGGCGTCACGAGCACCGAGTCGCCCGCACCGACGCCGAGTGCGTCCCGGCAGGCGGCCGAGATGAGGGGTCCGCCCTCTGCGTCGAGGGGGACGGCCGTGGCGCGGAAACCGTGGCGGCCCTCGGCCGACACGAGCGCGAGTATTCCTCCGGCGGGCTCGAGACTCTCGAGAGGAAGCCCCGGCAGCACGAGCCGCCGCCGCTCGCGAACCGACGTGATGGCCTCGCGCGCGGCACCCACGTAGGGACCGCCGTCGAAGGGGTCGACCTGGTCGAGCGGTCTGAACCCGATCTTCTCCAGGATGCGCAGGGCCGCGACCGCTGTCTCGTTCGGCTGGCCGATCACGGCCTGGACCTCGGGCGGGAATAGCGTCGTGTAGACCGGATCGCGCGGGAAGAGATCGGCGATGAACTGCTTGCTGCGCGCAGAAAGGTGGTCGGCTTCGCGGTAGGGGATCCCGGTGAATTGTGCGCCGAAGGCATCCCACAGCAGATTCTTTCCGGGCGCCTCGAAAGGCGAGAGCATTTCCGCGATCACCTCCCGCTCGAAACGCTCGGGATACAGGGAAATGTAGGAGAAGCGCACGATGGAAAGCGCTTTGCCACATTTGCTCGGGTGGCCGCGGTAGGCGGGCTCGAGAATGATCCCACCGATTTCCGTGGGGCCGTCTTCGGTCGAGTGCAGCTGAAGTTTTTTGTGTACGAAGCGTCGGTCCAGTTCGGCGCTGCGCCGCTCCTCTGTGGTTACGGCGAGCCAGAAGTACGGGAGTCCGGGGCGGCCGTGCTTTGCCAGGATGGTCGACGTGCCGATGCAGCGGCCGGTTTCGGTGTCTTCGAGGGCGAAGACGTAGATCCTTTCGCGCCAGTCGTCCCGCTGCTTGCCGAACGAACGGCGCGAGCGCGCGATGCGCTCTGCCAGGAACTCCGGGTTTCGCGGCAGGTTCATCGAGTCGAGTTGCTCGGCGAGCGAGACGAGGTCGTCGAGGTCCTTCTCGGCGATCTCCCGCAGGATCAGCACGGAAGTCCCCGTTCTTCGGCGACGCGCTGCAATGACTTTTCCAGGATGGCGAAGCCCGACTCGAGTTCTTCGTCGCTCACGTTTACGGGCAGCAGCATGCGCAGTTTGGTCGGCGAGGCGCCGCAGGTCCAGAGCAGCAGACCCTCGTCGAATGCGGCGCGCAGCACCGCCCGGGCCAATTCGGCCGAGCCGTCGAAGGGTACGAATGCGTGCATCGCTCCGATTCCGGTGCGGGGGCCGACGGCGCGAGGCGAGCGCCGCCGCAGCGCAGCGCAGCGTTTTTCCACCCGCCGCGCGAGCAGCGCGATGCGTCCGTCCGGGCCGAGAAAGCCCTCTTCCTCGAGTCGCTCCACGATCCTTGCACCGACGGCCAGACCGACGGTGGAGCCTGCATAGGTGCCGGCGACGAGACCGGGGCGCGGGTTGTAGCGTTTGGAGAAGAGGACGGCGCTGCCCTGGAGGAGCTTGCCCGCGGTCACGACGTCGACCAGGTCCTCGAGACCGAAGGTCTTGAAGCCAAAGAGTTCGCCGGTGCGGCCGAAGGTCTGCACCTCGTCCACCCAGACGGCGATTCCGGCCTTGCGGCAGCGCTCCATCAGCGCGCGGAAGAACTCGGGCGGGGCGGTGTGAAAGCCGCCCTCGCCCTGCACCAGTTCGAAGAGCATCGCCGCGATGCGTCCGGGGTGGCGATCCAGGTGCGCGTCGAGCGCGTCGAGCGTGCGCTGCGTCGATCCGGGATCGGCGGCGTCGTGGAACGGGACGTACGAAACGTTGCCGCGCAGCGGCAGCCCCTCGCGGAAGCCGGGCTTGTCCGTGATCTCGGAGAGCGCGAGGCTGCGCCCCGCGAAGCCGCGCTCGAAGGCGACGATGCGGTCGGCCGGGTGGTGACGCTGGAGCACCATCTTGAGCGCGTTTTCGTTGGCCATGGCGCCCGAGACGGAGAGCCAACAATGCCTGAGGCGCGGGCCCGCTTGGCGGAGCAGTGCCCGCGACAGGCGCAGGTACTCGCCGCCGGGCGCGAGGTGGCCCTGGAAGACGGTGTCGCAAGCCGCGGCGGCGGCAGCCGTCTCGAGCAGGTTCGGGTCGCCGTGGCCGAAGCCATAGACTCCGATCCCGCTGGCGAAGTCGAGCTTGGTGGTGCCGTCGGCCAGGCGGACACGGGCCCCACAGCCGGGACCCGCCAGGAGAGTCGGAAAGGCGAGCGGTCGCCCGCGCCGGCGCCCGATCTCTTTTACGGCCCGTTCGTACTGCGCGGGCGTGAGCGCGCGCTGCGCGGCCTCTTTGGCCACGGCCTCGACCAGGGCGCGCGCGGCCTCACGCACTGCGGGCGCTGTCAGCAGGGGCTCGAGCGGGGATCGGCTTCGACGAGGCATGCTTTTCCGTGGTGGGGGGCCCTGTGTATCGGCGACACGTTGGCGGGGCTTGGGCCGCGGCGGGAAACCGCCCGCTCCAGTCGGGTCTTGGCGAGGACACCTGCACGCAGGTGGGTCCGAGGGGAAATCCCCTCAAGTGCTTCCCCGGGGAGGTGTCATGCGGGGGCTCCCGGCCGGAGACCGATCGGCGAGCCGAGTGAACCGGGAGCGCCCGGATGGCAGCTATCTTCCGGGGAACGCGGGGGGTTCGACGGGAAACAATGGCGGTTCGGCGGAGGAATCCGCGGGCAACGAAGAGGGTTCGCCGCAAGCAAGTGGGCAGGGCGGCACAGCGGGTTCGGGACGCGCTCGCCCGACCGCCGGTCGCTCGCGCAACGCCCTACCTCGGCCTGGTGCGTGCACCGAGTTCGCCGCCCGAGTGCGGCCCGATGCGAAGACGGATCTCGGTTGCCACCTACAACGTTCACCGCTGGACCGGTCGCAATGGCCGCAGCGCGCCGGACCCGGCGCGGGCCGGGTCCGTGATTTCCGAGCTGCACGCAGACGTGATCGCGCTTCAGGAGGTGCTGCGGCCGCACCGGGGCGACGACCCGCTCGAGGCAATTGCCGAAGCCCTCGGTCTCCACGTGGCCTTCGCGTGCGCGCGTGCGCACAAGCGGGGTGAACTCGGCAACGCGATCCTCTCGCGCTGGCCCATGCGCGGGGTCTCGGTATTCGACATCTCGTTTTCGCGAGTCGAGAGACGCCTGGCCATGGGTGCCCAGTTTCCCTTCGAGGGTGGTGTGCTCGATGTCGTCGCGACGCACCTCTCGCTCGGAGACCGGACGCGTCATCTCCAGGTGCGCTCACTCCTCGACAATCCCTACCTGCAGGCAGGGCCTACCCTGCTGCTGGGAGACATGAACGCCTGGCGGCAATGCAAGGCCACGCGAACCCTCGACGACGAACTCCACAACAACCACGACTGGCCGGCGTCTTTCCCGGCTGCACGCCCGGTGCTGGCACTCGACCGCATCTATGCCCGGGGTGTGAAGGTCGGGAAGGTCGAGGCGCACCAGAGCCGCGCGGCGCAAAGTGCCTCGGACCATCTCCCGGTGGTCGCCCACGTGGAGCTTCCGGTTTCCTGATATCCCCTGGCCCGCGGCCCGCCGCGCGTCCTTCGAGCCCGCGTTGCCTAGATGTGGATTCGGCGCCAGGCGCCGGATCGGAAGCGCCAGACCAGGAGAGCCGCAGTGCAGCCGAGTGAGATCATGCCTCCTGTCCACGCGCCGGCGAGACCGCCGTCGAATACGACGCCCAGTGTGTAGGCGAGCGGCACGAAGACTCCCCAGCCGAAGAGAGTCTCGATCGCGAAGGGCCAGCGCGTGTCGCCCACGCCTCGGAGCGACCCCTCGGCGATGATCGCGATGGCGTCGAAGAGTTGGAAGACCGCACCGATTGCGAGCAGCGGACGCCCCAATGCCAGCACCGTGGTGTCGTCGGTGAAGATCCGCAGCAGGGGCCCGGGTATCGTCACGAAGAGAACTCCGACGAAAACCGCCACGCCGATTCCCAATGCCAGCGATGCGCGGAAGCTTCTTTCGACGGCCGCCTCCAGGCCGGCGCCCACGTAGCGCCCTGCCAGGGTTTGTGCGGCCACCGAAATCCCGAGCGCCTGCATGAAGGAGATGCAGAGCAGCATCACGAAGGCCTGGCTCGCCGCCATCGAAGCGTCGCCCATCCTTGCCACGAGCGTCGTGAAGAAGGCGAACGAGGTCATGCCGATCGCCCACTGTCCGCCGATCGGTACGCCGACGCGCAGGAAGCGCCGAATCTGCGCGGCGTCGGGTGCCACCGGGCGCGTCGCGAAGCGAGCGGCCGTCCTGCGCCGCTGGAAGAGCGCGAAGAGCACGACCGCGCCGAGCACACTCGAGATCGCAGTGGCGAGCCCGGCTCCTCCCACACCCATGCGCGGGAACCCGAGGGCGCCGAATATGAATCCGTAGTCCAGGACGGCGTTGCAGAGGTTGGCGAAGATCGTTACCGCCATCGGGGTGCGGGTGTCCCCGACGCCCCGGAAGAACGCGGTCAGCACCATGAGCGCTGCAAAAGCCGCTTCTCCGGGAAGCCGCGCCGCGATGTATTCACCCGCTGCGGTGCGCAGTGCTGTCGAAGGCGCGAGCCAGCCCAACAGCAGGTCAGCAGACGGCGCGACGAGCAGCACGAGCAGGAGTGCCCCCGGCACCACGCTGTAGAGCGCCTGCCACGCCCAGGCGCCACACTCGCGGTCACGGCCCGCGCCCTCGTTCTGGGACACGAAGGTCTGGACACCGCTCGCGGTGCCGATGAACAGAGCAAAGAGCGTCCACAGCCAGACCGACGCGAAGCCGACGGCGGCGAGTTCGCTGGATCCCAGCCGGCCGACCATGGCGGAATCCACCACCATCATCGCCGTGGCGGAGATCTGTTGCACCACCACCGGGGCCGCGAGGGCTGCAACCTCACGGATGCCGCCGGGGCGGGATGTGTCGCCGGGAAGCCGGGTGTTGCGGGTAGCGGAAGTCATGTCAGAGCCTCGAAAGAAAAAAGGCCGCGGTCGCGATTCGCGTCCGTGGCCTCTGCGACGGTGTCGGGCTCCAACCCGGATCAGGACAGGACGCGGTTCTCCTCGACGGACGGGTTCTGATCTTTCATCGACCTCATATCTCCTGGACGGGCGTGTTTACCGCATCTTTTCGCCGGGTACAACGGGCTCGAATTGCCACGCTGCGGGATGCTGGGTTACACCCCGGTCATGAGGACGCGTGGAGCCATGGCGTCGTTGCTGCCGCTTGCCGTCGGCCTCGCGTTGGCCGTGGTCACGGGCTGCGCGAGCTTCGAAGCGGCGCGTCTGTACCGCAGCGGTACCGAGGCGCTCGACCGGGGCGATACGAATACTGCGATCCGGGACCTGGAGCGTGCGGCCCAGGTGGCTCCCTACGCCTCGCCGGTGCAGAACCACCTGGGCCTTGCCTACGCCGCGGCCGGCCGGAATGGCGAGGCGCTGTCGGCGTTTCGCCGCGCCGTCGAACTCGACTGCGAGAACCTCGCTGCGGAGGTGAATCTTCACGCCGCAGAGGAGCGGGCGCAGTGACGGGCGACGACGACCGGCCCTCGTTCCTCGATCGAGAGAAGAAGAGCTTCGCGGAACTCGACCGGGAACGGCGTGAAGGGAGCCGGGAGTCTCGCGGCCGCGGTGCGCCGCAGCGCGCCAAGCAGGCCACGGACCAGATTCTCCAGAACGCCGACGCGCTCTTCTCGAAGAACGCGTCGGCCGAGCTGGCCGACGCAGTTTTCGAGGCGCGTGGGACGCCGGGGCTCGCCGACGCCTGCCGCGCATACCAAGCGGCTGCCGGGCCGCCTACCCGGGTTCGGTTGATCGGGTGCTTCTTGGACGCGGGCGAGTCCGAAATCGAGCTCGCCGGGCTCGAGGGTGCCCGTGCCGCCCGCGCCGCCGGCTCGCTCGAGGTGACGCCGGGTCTGCGCTCCCGGCTCCGCATGCTCGCCGAGGGGCCGGACGATGCCGTCGCGGACGCTGCCGAGGAGCTTCTGGAAGATCTCTGAAGCGCGTGATTTGCCGCTCCGGGACCGCTCGATTAAGGTCGACACAATGTCCAATGAGGTCGAACGACGAGCGCTCGCCCGCTACCTCGAAGAGCACAACCTCAAACAGACCAAGCAGCGCGAAGCGATTCTCGAAGCGTTCCTGGGAGTGCGGCGGCACGTCACGAGCGAAGAGCTCTACCAGATGGTTCGGGAAGAGCACCCGCACGTGGGGTACACGACCGTCTACCGGACCATGAAGCTGCTCTGTGATGTCGGCCTCGCCAACGAGCGGCGATTTGATGACGGCGCTACCCGCTACGAGGTCGAACACGAGCACCACGATCACCTGGTCTGTACGCGCTGCGGGAAGATCATCGAGTTCGACAGCGAAATGATCGAGAGCGCCCAGGAGCGGATCGCCAAGGGCTATGACTTTCGGGTCCTGCGCCACCGGCACGAGCTCTACGGCCACTGCGCCAGCTGTCGGGACGACCGCTAGCTACCCGGGTTCGGCACGGGCACAGGCAGCCCTGGGGTCGGCACGGGCACAGGCAGCCCTGGGGTCGGCACGGGCACAGGCAGCCCTGGGGTCGGCACGGG
>PBYF01000075.1 GCA_002729515.1 Deltaproteobacteria bacterium | reverse complement strand
CGGCGGCCGGGGTGCTGACGCCCGCCGGGGTGCTGCCGGCGGCCGGGGTGCTGACGCCCGCCGGGGTGCTGCCGGCGGCCGGGGTGCTGCCGGCGGCCGGGGTGCTGACGCCCGCCGGGGTGCTGCCGGCGGCCGGGGTGCTGACGCCCGCCGGGGTGCTGCCGGCGGCCGGCGCATTGTTTCGCACGCCGGAAGGGGACCCGCCCATCGAGCACATCCACCGGGTTGTCCTCGCCGCGGTCGACCTCGAATCGCGCCGCATCGCGGATCTGCGCCACGGTGTCCGCCGCCGGGGTTGGCTTCCGCTGGTCTCTTTGCGCCTTTCGCGTGGTGAGGACAAAGACGACGGGATCGATCGCGACGAGGCCTTCCTGTACGGCGAGACGCGCCTGCTGGTCGACCGCGAGCGCAAGCGTTCGCGCGGCTTCGAAACCTCCCTCACCTTCGCCTGGGACCTGGGCGACATCGCCTACCACCCCGAAGAGATCGATGTGTCCCGGGAGGCGCGGGAGGTGGTGAAGCTTCGCGACGACGTGCTCGACGAGGTGAACCAACTCTACTTCGAGCGGCGACGCGTGCTCGCCGAGCTTTCGGTTGCGCCCCCTGGCGAGCGGCTGCACCTGCAGTTGCGTGCGGCGGAACTCGCCGCCGGCATCGACGCCTGGACCGGCGGCTGGTTCAGCCGTGCGCGCGCCGGATATCCCTGACAAATGGCCCCGACGAGGAGAAACCGTGTTTTTGCAACTGCTCAGAATCTGCCTTCCCACTGCGGTCTTGCTGGGCGCCGCGCCGGTCAAGGCGATGCCTCTCATTTCCGAGATCTTCTACGACGCGGCCGGAGCGGACGGCGGGCACGTCTTCGTCGAGATCTGGGGGACGGCCGGCACCGCTCTCTCGGGGCTCGTGCTCGAGGGAGTGAACGGTTCGAACGGTTCGATCACACATACGCTCGCGCTGAGCGGAACGATTCCCGGTGACGGTCTCTTCGTCGTCGCCTCCGATCGCGGCGACGGAGCCAGCGACGTACCCGAAGCCGACCTGGTGCTCGCGTTCGATTTTCAGAACGGACCCGATTCCGTGGTGCTGCGGGGTGTGGACGGCGTACTCGATGCGGTCGGCTACGGGGTGTTCGGCCCGGGTCAGGTCTTCGCGGGTGAGGGTTTCCCGGCAGCGGACGCCGCGGCGGGCGAGAGTCTCGCGCGCCACTTCGCGAACCGGGACACGGACCACAACGCCCTCGACTTTGGGGTGCTGGCGGCGGCCACACCCGGTACGGCACCTCTGATGCTGTTGCCCGAGCCCGGCAGTCTCGTGCTGTGCATGGCGGGCCTGGCCGGTCTGGCGGTATTTGGACGCCGCGTTGGATGACTCGGTAGCGGTCCGAGAGCTCCCCCCTTTCCCGGCGCCGCTGCCTCGGGTCCCGGAGCAACGTGCTCCGGGGCCCCCTTTCGCGCGTCTGTCCGGTAATCTCGCACCTGGGGGATGGACGTACACGCCGTCTACGATTTCTTCCTGCGCCCGTTCCGGCGCCGACGCATGCTCGCGTTCGCGCGCACGTTTCGTCTCGACCGGGGGACCACAGTGCTGGATGTGGGTGGCACCCGCTACAACTGGGCGCTCCTCGACTCGGCGCCGCGGGTGACGTTGCTCAATCTCGAGTCGCCGCACGCCGGCACAGGGCTCCCGGGGAACGTCGCGGCAGTGGTGGGAACGGGCACGCAGCTCGCGTTTGCGGACGCGGCCTTCGACGTCGCGTTCTCGAACTCGGTCATCGAGCACGTCGGAGGTCCGGAGGCCCGGGAGGCCTTTGCCCGCGAACTGCGCCGGGTGGGGCGCGGCGTCTGGGTGCAGACCCCGGCGCGCAGCTTTTTCGTGGAGCCGCACCTGTTGGCGCCCTTCCTCCACTGGCTCCCGGTCGGCTGGCAGCGCCGGCTGATTCGCTGGGTGAGTCTCTGGGGCTGGATTTCGCGGCCGACTCCCGAGCGAGTCGAGCGTTTCCTCGCACAGACACACCTCCTGGACGCGGCCGAGCTGCGGGCGCTCTTCCCGGACTGCGAGCTGAGGCGCGAGCGTTTCCTCGGCCTGACGAAGAGCTACGTTGCCGTGCGCTTGCCTGTCGCATTGCGGTAGTGTTTCCGCCTCGAGGAGAGAATCGACCATGGGTGACACGGTGCTGACGTTCGACGAGGATGCTGCGAAAAAGCTCGGAGAGATGCGTGAGGCGGGCCGCTTCGATGACGCTGCTCTGCGGGTGTCGGTGGAGGAGGAGGGCGCGAGCTTTCACTACCAGATCGGAGTCGTGGACGTGGATTCGCGCTCCAAGGCGGATGCCGTGACGCTCTGCGACGGCATTGCGTTCTACGTGGATCCGGCCAGTGTCGAATTGTTGCGCGGTGCCGAACTCCGGTATGTCGAAAGCATGTCGGGAGGCGGGTTCCGCTTCGAGAATCCGAACAAGCCCAGTCTGCTCGACGACCCGCTCGCGGTCCGCGTGCAGCAGGTACTGGACGATGAGATCAATCCCGGGGTCGCGGCCCACGGCGGCCGAGTGGCGCTGATGAACGTCGAGAACCACCGGGTTTTCATCCGATTTGGCGGCGGCTGCCAGGGTTGTGGCCAGGCCGACGTCACTCTCAAGGACGGGGTGGTCGCGACCCTGACGAGTCGGATCCCCGAGATCGCCGAAGTCATCGACACCACGGACCACAGCGCCGGCGAGAACCCCTACTCCTAGAATCGGCCAGTTCCCCGGGGGAACAGTCGCCGCGTTCAGATGCGGGCCGGTTCCGCCGATCTCCCACGGGAATTCCCGCGCACGGACGGGTAGTCTCGGTGTGCAGGGGGGGGCGCTTGATCACGGGCATCAACACGAATGTCCGCTACGGCGGTCGCGTGTTCCACGTGCAGACCGAGGATTCGGGGCGTGACCGTCCGCACGTGATCAGCCACCTCTATTACACGGGGACGATCCTCGCCTCGCAGAAGACCGAATACGCCGGAAGGCTCGGGGAAAGCGATCTCGACGCGATGCTGCGCAAGCTCATGGATGAGCAGCACCTCGGCATGCTCGAGAGGCTTCAGCAGGGAGGATTCGATGCCGTGATCGACGACCGGCTCGGGGGCGAAGTGGCGCCTTCACCTGCAGCACCCGGTGAGGACGCCGAAGGGCGAGCCTTCGGCGACGGGATCGTATCGGCCCGACCGCTGGACACTGTGATCCTCGAGTACCTCGTCGACAAGTCGCGCACGCGCGGCGCGGACGTCGTCTCCCAGCCAGCCCGCACCCCGCGCTCTCGCGAGTGAAGTTCGGGCGCCGGTTGGGTCGCGGAGCGGCGTCCCTTCCGGGCGGCGACGCGGCGATTCGCGCCTACCATGTCTCGAAGTCCTACGCGGCGGGGAGCTTTGCTCTGCGCGACGTGAGTCTCGAGGTCGGGCGCGGTGAGTTCGTCTTCCTGACCGGGCCGAGCGGTGCGGGCAAGACCTCATTACTGAAGCTCCTCTTCGCGGCAGAGCACCCGAGCGAAGGCCAGATCCTCGTGCTCGGCCGCAACGTTGCGCGTCTGGGCCACCGGGCGATTCCCGATCTGCGCCGGCGTGTGGGGGTCGTCTTCCAGGACTTCAAGTTGCTCGAGCGCCGCACGATCGAAGAGAACGTCGGCCTGGCTCTCGACGTGGTGGGTATGTCGCGCCGAGACGCACGCGCGAAGGTCTTCGCCATCTTGAAACAACTCGGATTGCAGCACCGCCGCCAGCACCACCCGCTCTCGCTTTCGGCTGGCGAGCAGCAGCGGGTGGCGATCGCCCGTGCGCTGGTGAACGAGCCCGAGGTGCTGCTGGCGGATGAGCCTACCGGGAACCTCGATCCGGACCTGACGGTCGAGATCATGGATCTCATCGCGAGCGCTGCGACGCGGGGTACGACCGTACTGGTCGCGACCCACGAACTCGGTCTGGTGAGCCGTTACGGGAAGCGCACCGTTTGTCTCGAGGGGGGCCGTATCACCGAAGACAGCCGGCCCCAGGGCACGACGGTATGACGCGGCTCGCCACACGCTCGCTCTACTTCGGGCGCACGGCGCTGCGCGGCATCTCTGCGAGCCCCGTGACGAGCGCCGTGGCGGTCGCCACGATCGCGGTATGTCTCGTGCTGGTGGGTGTGTTCGCGCTGCTGTTGTTCAACATGGAGGGATTGCTCGAACGCTTTGGCGGAGATCTCCATGTGACGGCCTATCTCGAGCCGGGCCTGTCCGTGCAGCGCCAGCGGGAGTTGGCAGATCTGGCGCATAGCGTCGAAGGCGTGGCAGCCGTACGCCTGGTGTCCGAGCAGGAGGCGTTCGAACGTTTTCGCTCGGGCGTGGCGCACGGTGCCGCCTACCTGGACGGACTGGGCGAGAACCCGCTGCCCGCGTCGCTCGAAATCACGCTGGTTCCCGCGCGCCAGAGCGCCGAGGGGATGACCGTGGTGGTCGAGTCGCTCGACGGACTCGAGGGAGTGGAGGACCTCATGTCGGGACACGACTGGGTCGAGGGTTACCTGCGGGCTCTGGCGCTCGTGCGGGGTCTCGGTGTGGGCCTCGGCGCAATCCTCGCGGTCGCGACGCTGCTCATCGTGGCGAATACGATCCGGCTGGCAGTGGTGGCCCGCCGCGACGAGATCGAGATCCTCTCCCTGGTTGGGGCGAGCCCCGGTTTCGTGCGGGTGCCCTTCCTGCTGGAGGGGTTGCTCCAGGGCGCGGCCGGTGGCGCGGTGGCACTGGCGCTCCTCTTCGGACTCTTCAGCCTGGGGCTTCCGGGCTTCGCATTCGGACTCGAACTCGTACTGGGGGGCGCCGTCCCGAACTTCTTCAGCGGTGAGCAGGCGCTGGCGCTGGTGGGAAGCGGTGCATTCCTGGGCCTGCTGGGCGCCGGCGGTGCGCTGGCCGGCGGCCTGAGGTCATGAACACGGGATCGCGCGTCGCGTGGGTGTTGCTCGCTGTCGTCGTAGCCGCCGTGCCCTCGGCGCACGCGGATCGCGAGGCGGATCTGGAAGCGCTGCGTGAGGCGATCCGCGAGAGCCGAGACCGCGTCGCGAGCTACGAGCGCGATGAGCGGGGGTTGCTCGAGGCAATCGAGGCCCTCGACCGCACCGCTGAACTGCTGGCCCGCGAGGTGTCCGGGGCGCAGCGCGCCGCAGCGGGCGCACGTCGGGAGTTGTCCGCGCTGGAGGCGGAGGCGGGCGAGGTCGAGCAACGACTTGCGGCGACCCGGCGCGCCCTCCGCGCACGCGCCGTCGCGCTCTATCGCGCAGGCGAACTCGGCGGCGTGCGTGTGCTCTTCGCCGCAGCGGATCTGATGGACTTCCTCTCGCGGGTCTCGGCGCTCCGGAGGTTGCTGCGTCGCGATGTCGATTTGCTGGCCCGATTCCGCACCGAAGTTGCGGATCTGAACCTCGCGCGAGCCCGCGCCAGCGCCTCGTCCGAGCGTCTCGAAACCGCGGAGTCCGATCTCGAGCGCAAATCCGCTGAACTCGTCTCGGAGCGCACCCGCAAGCGGCGGTTGGTGGCGCGCCTGCACGCCGATCGGACCCGTGAGCGCAGCGCGCTGGTGGAACTCGAAAAGGCGGCGCAGGCGCTCGAGGCGACGCTCGCGTCATTGGGGGCCAATGTGCTGGGCTCTCCCGGGAAGTTGAACGGGCCGCCGTTCACGAGTCTCAGGCGCGCGCTCGCGCCGCCGGTCGAGGGTGAGATCGTGCGCGGCTACGGTCGCCAGGTGGATGCGGAGTTCGGCACGCAGACCTTTCACCCCGGTGTCGTCTTCGATGCGCGCCACGGTACGCCGGTCGAGGCGGTTGCACCGGGCAGCGTGCGTTTTGCGGGCTGGTTTCGCGGCTATGGGCGCCTCGTGATCCTGGACCACGGCGAGGGGTACTTCACCGTCACGGGACACCTCGATGCCTTTGATGTTGCCGTTGGCGATACCGTGGCCCGGCGTCAGCGCATCGGGAGGGTCGGCGAGACCGGCTCGCTCTCGGGTCCGCGCGTTTACTTCGAAGTGCGAAGGGGTGGCGAGGCGCTCGATCCGGCCGACTGGCTGCAGTAGGCGGCGCAGGTGGTAGACTCTAGAGGCGTTCAAGCCGGCCGGCGAAGGCGCCGAAAGCTCTTTGAATGCCAATGACTTGCAGGAGAATTCCATGCGCGCGCCTCGGTTTCGCAACCTGCTGAGCTTTACGGTGGGCGTCACCGTGGCACTGGCGACCGTGGTCCTGGTTGGCGCGATGGGGGGTGTCGCGGCGTCCACCCGTTACGACGATCTCAGCCTCTTCACCAACGTGCTCAACCTGGTGCGGCGCAACTACGTCGAAGAGGTTGATGAGCGCACGCTCGTCCACGGAGCCGTGCAGGGCATGCTTCTCGAACTCGACCCGCATTCCACTTTCCTCGAGCCCGAGGCCTACAAGGAGATGCAGGTCGACACGAAGGGCGAGTTCCACGGCCTCGGCATCGAAATCACCAAGCGCAAGGACGGCTTCATCCAGGTGGTGGCGCCGATCGACGGCACGCCTGCCCAGCGCGCCGGCATCAAGGCGCAGGACCAGATCACCGCGATCTGCCCCACCGAGGTGCCCGAGAGCTGGGAGGAAGAGAAGTGCCGCAGCACGAAGAACATGACGCTCTTCGATGCTGTCAGCCTGATGCGCGGCAAGAAGGGATCGAAGATCACCATCGATATTTTCCGGGAGGGATTCGACAGGCCGGAGCCGTTTGCCATCACCCGGGACGTGGTGAAGGTGCAATCGGTCACGGGGCGCATGCTCGAACCGGGCTACGCGTACGTGCGAATCCGGGCCTTCCAGGAGCGCACGATCAACGATCTCCGCAAAGCGCTCGAAGAACTCCATGAGGAGGCGCCGGGCGGGTTCCAGGGCCTGGTGATCGACGTGCGAGACAATCCCGGTGGGCTGCTCGATCAGGCGGTGAAGGTCGCCGACTCGTGGCTTTCCGAAGGACTCGTCGTGTACACGAAGGGTCGCGTCGAGACCCAGCGCCACGAGTTCCGGGCCCACGAGACCGGCACCGAGCCGAGCTATCCGATCGTGGTGCTCGTCAACGAGGGAACCGCCAGTGCGTCGGAGATCGTGGCGGGAGCGCTGCAGGATCACAACCGCGCGTTGGTGGTGGGCGTGGAGACATTCGGCAAAGGTTCCGTGCAGACGGTCTACCCGCTCGAGAACCAGGCGGGCCTGCGCCTGACCACGGCGCTCTACTACACGCCGGGCGGTCGCTCGATCCAGGAGGTGGGGATCACTCCGGACATTCCGGTGACGCCGTTGCCGGTCGTCGCCGCGGTCGAGGATGCCCCGCGCCGTCTGCGCGAAACTGACCTGGAGGGCCACTTTACCCATGACGATGCGGATCCCGAGGTCGAGGAGTCGGATCGTGTCGCCGGGAAGCTCGATCAGGGCAAAGACCTACAACTCGTGCGTGCGGTCGATGTGCTGAAGAGTTGGACCTACTTCGAGCGGCTGCGCAAGGAGCCCGCCGAGACCGCGCTTCAGGCCCGCGCCAGCGACGTTCCCTGAACCCGGTGGCCGAGCCGGCCTCTCCCGCGGTTCCCGTCTACGCCGTCGGCGACCTGCTCGCAAGCCTGCGCGGGCTGCTCGAAGAACGGGTGGGTCGCGTCTGGATCGTGGGCGAGGTGAGCAACCTGCATCGCGCCTCCTCGGGTCACACCTACTTCACCCTAAAGGACGACAACGGCCAGATACGCGCGGCGCTCTTCCGCAGCGCGGCGCGTCGTCTGGCCTTCGAGCCGGAGAACGGACTCGAGGTACTCGTCTACGGCGACATCACGGTCTACGAGCCGCGGGGTGATCTCCAGGTCGTGGTGCGAGAGCTGGAGCCAAGGGGTGATGGCGCGCTGCGACTGGCTTTCGACCAGCTGCGCCGCCGCCTCGAGGCCGAGGGCCTATTCGACCCCGAGCGCAAGCGGGCGCTGCCCGCCGGGCCGCGGCGCATCGGGGTGGTGGCGTCCTCCACGAGCGCGGCGCTGCGCGACGTGCTGGAGGTGACGCGACGGCGTTGCCCCGCGCTTCCGATTCGGCTGGCGCCCACACGGGTCCAGGGCCTGGGCGCCGAGTTCGAGATCGTGCGGGCGCTCGAAGCGCTCTGGACCCACGGCGACGTCGACGTCGTGCTGCTGGTGCGCGGGGGCGGCTCGCTCGAGGACCTGGCGGCCTTCAATACCGAGGCCGTGGCGCGCGCCATTGCCGCTGCACCGGTGCCGGTGGTCAGTGGCGTGGGTCACGAAGTGGACGTCAGCATCGCGGACCTCGTGGCGGATTGCCGGGCGCCAACGCCGTCGGCTGCGGCCGAGTTGGTGGCACCGGACCGCGCTGAGCTGCGCAGACTCCTGCACCGCGACTGGGGTCGTCTCGGGCGGGCGATGGGATCTGTGCTCGAGCGTGCGGCTGCGCGGCTGGGCCGCGAGCGAGATGCGGTCCGTATGCTCTCGCCGACCGCACGTCTAGCGGCGCGGCGTGCGCGGCTGGCCGAACTCGGCCGAGCGTTGCCGCGCGAGTTGGTCGCGGGGCTCGGGGCGCGGCGCGCACGCGTGGCGACGGCTGCCCCCGGGCTGCCCCGGGCCGTGCAAGCGCGCCTGGCCCGTTCGAGATCGTCGCTTGCCGAATCCGCCGCCCGGCTGGAGAGCCTCTCGCCACTCGCCGTGCTCGGCCGTGGCTACGCGCTGGTGCGTCGCGAGCGCGATGGTGCCATCGTGCGCGGCGTGGCCGACGTGGAAGCGGGCGAACAGCTCTCCGTGCGTGTGGCGAGCGCTGTGCTTCGGGCGGTCGTCGAATCGGTGGAGTCGAGGTAGCTTCCGCGGGTGGGACGTGCCAAGCGAAAACTCGCTTCCGAAGCCGAGGACGGGGCGGAGGCCGCGGAGGAGACGAGTTTCGAGCAGGCGCTCGAAGCTCTCGAGGCCATCGTCGATCGCCTCGAACAGGGAGATCTGCCCCTCGAGGATGCGCTCGCTGCCTTCGAGAAGGGGGTGGCGCTCACTCGGCGCTGTGCCGGTGAGCTAGACACTGCCGAGCGGCGCATCGAAGAACTGGTGCGCGACGGTGAGAAGTGGCTCGTGCGCCCCTTCGAGGGCACGGATGACGCGCAGGAGGCCGAGGAGTAGTGGATCCGCGCGGCTACCTCGTCGACTGCGCCTCGCTCGTCGATGCCCGACTCGACGTCGCGCTGCCGGCCGCGAGCGAGTCGCCCGAGCGCCTCCACGCCGCCATGCGCCACCTGGTCTTTCCGGGTGGCAAGCGTCTGCGACCGGGCCTGGCCCTTGCGGCGGCCGAGGCCGTGGGGGCTGCGCCGGAGGAGGCCCTGCCGCTCGCCGTCGCTGTCGAACTGGTCCACACCTGGTCCCTGGTGCACGACGACCTGCCCTGCATGGACGACGACGATGAGCGCCGCGGCCGGCCCACGGTGCACGTGGCCTTCGACGAGGCCACGGCGGTGCTCGCGGGCGATGCCCTCCTGTCCCTGGCGTTCGAGGTCGTGCTCGCGCCTGGGGGTGATCTCGCCCGCCGGGCCGCCGCGGCGCGGGAACTGGCGCGTGCCGCCGGTGCGAGCGCGCTGGTGGGCGGGCAGGCGAGCGATCTCGCATTCGATCTCGAAGCTGCGGACGTTGCGCTGGTGGAGTCGATTCACACGCGGAAGACCGCAGCGCTCATCGTCGCTGCGATCGTCGGGGGTGCGATGCTCGGCGGCGCTACGGACGAGCAGGTGGAACAGCTACGCGCTTTCGGGGGTCGGATCGGTGTGGCATTCCAGATCGCCGATGATCTGATCGACGTGGGCGAGGGCGGCTGCTCGCTGGTCACGTTGGTGGGGGAGGACGCTGCCCGGGCGCGCGGGGAGGAGCTGCTCGAGCAGGCGCTCGTGGAGCTTGCGCCGTTCGGGAGCCGGGCCGAGGCTCTGCGCGGCCTCGGGCTCTTCGCCCTGCGGAGGAAGGAATGACGGCCGAGAAGCTCCTGCCCGGGATCCACTGCCCGGAGGATCTGCGACGCCTGCCGAGGGAGGCTCTGCCCCAGGTGGCGGCGGAACTCCGGGAAGAAATCGTCGAGCGCGTGTCGCGCACGGGCGGTCACCTGGCCTCGAGTCTTGGCGCCGTCGAACTCATTACCGGGATCCACGCCGTATTCGACACCCCGGAAGACCGCCTCGTCCTCGACGTTGGACACCAGGGCTATCCGCACAAGATGCTGACCGGACGTCGCGAGGACTTCGGTCGCATCGGCAAACCGGATGGCATCGCCAAATTCCTGCGCCGCGCGGAATCGCCCTACGACCACTTCGGCGCCGGTCACGCCGGCACCTCCATCTCCGCAGCGCTCGGTATGGCCCGGGCGATGCAGCACATGGGAAGCGATCGCGCAGCGATCGCGCTGATCGGCGACGGCGGCATGACGGCGGGGATGGCATTCGAGGCGTTGAACCACGCGGGTGATCTGAAGCAGAAAAACCTGGTGGTGGTACTCAATGACAACGAGATGTCGATTTCGCCCAACGTTGGGGCGCTGTCGTCGTATCTCTCCCGCAAGCTGTCGAACCCGATGGCCCGGCGTCTCAAGGGCTGGGCCAAGGAGTTCCTCGACACGCTGCCGGGCGACATGGTGCAGTGGGCGCAGAAGGCCGAGGAATCTCTGAAGGTCTTCTTCTCGCCCGGCCTCCTATTCGAGGCGCTGGGCTTTCGCTACGTGGGTCCGATTCAGGGTCACCGGCTCGAGGTGGTGCTCGAGACCTTCGAGAACGTTCGACAGATGATCCGCAACGGCGACGGGCCCGTACTGGTTCACGCGCTCACCGCCAAGGGCCACGGCTACGAAGCCGCCGAGCAGGATCCAGTCAAGTACCACGGTGTCGGCGTCTTCGATCCGGTGTCGGGCGAGTTCGCCCCCCGCCGGCCCGGCCCGCCCAAGTATCAGGACGTCTTCGCGGAGACCCTGATCCGGCTCGCCCGGGATGACGAACGCATCGTCGCGATCACGGCGGCCATGGCAGACGGAACCGGACTCTCCCGTTTTGCGGAGGTGTTTCCCGAACGCTTCTACGATGTGGGTATCGCCGAGCAACACGCCGTCACCTTCGCAGCCGGCCTGGCCTGCGAGGGAATGAAGCCCGTGCCGGCCATCTACTCGACCTTTCTCCAGCGCGCCTTCGATCAGGTGGCGCACGACGTCTGTCTCCAGAACCTGGACGTCACCTTCGCGATCGACCGGGCGGGCATCGTGGGTGCGGACGGATCTACCCACCAGGGCTTCTACGACGTGGCCTATCTGCGGGCGCTCCCGAATATGGTCGTGATGGCGCCCAAGGACGAGAACGAACTCCAACACATGCTCCGCACCGCGGTGGAGCATCGGGGACCCGCTGCGCTGCGTTTCCCGCGCGGGGGCGGCTTTGGAGTGCCGCTGGATCCCGAGATCAAGGCCGTGCCCCTGGGCGAGGCGGAGTTGCTGCGCGACGGAGACGATGCGGCGATTCTGGCGCTCGGGACACTCGTGCATCCGGCGGTCGAGGCGGCGGTCGAACTGGGCGGCGATGGCTTGCGGGTGGCGGTTCTCAACGCCCGCTTCGCCAAACCGCTCGACGCCGAGCGCATCCTCGATCTGGCTCGGCGCTGCGGCGTACTTCTCACCGTGGAGGAACACTCGGTGCAGGGTGGCTTCGGCGCGGCTGTACTCGAACTGCTGGCCGCGTCGGGTGTGAGCGTTCCGGTGCGCTGTCTCGCGATCCCCGACGCTGTAGTCGAGCATGGTGACCCGGGCACCCAGAAGGCCGCTTTCGGTTTCGATCCCGAGGGCATCGCCACCGCAGTTCGCCAGCTTCTGGCGCGGTGAGGACGCGGCTCGACCGGAGGCTGGTCGAGGAGGGATTGGCGCCCACACGCACCCGTGCCGAGGCGTTGATCCGCGCGGGCCGCGTGTTGGTGGACGACACTCCGGTCGAGAAGCCGGGCACCGCCGTCAAGCCCGAGGCGCAGGTGCGGGTGCGCGGCGGGGAGCGGCGCTTCGTATCGCGGGGCGGAGAGAAGCTGGCCGGCGCCTTGGCGGACCTGGGTGTCGACGTGCGCGAGCGCCTGTGTCTCGACGTCGGATCCTCGACCGGTGGCTTCACCGACTGTCTGCTTCGAGCGGGCGCCCGGCACGTTGTCGGCGTAGACGTGGGTTACGGCCAGCTCGACCCGGCGCTGCGTGAAGACCCGCGCGTCACCGTGCTCGAACGCACCAATGCCCGCACCCTTGGGCCCGGCGACGTGCCGGATGGGATCGAACTCGTCACGGTGGACGTGTCGTTCATCTCCGCGCGTCGGATCCTGCCCGCGCTGCGTGCGGTGGCGCAATGCGCCGAGCTTCTGATCCTGGTGAAGCCGCAATTCGAGGTGGGCCGTGAGCGGGTGGGGAAGGGCGGCGTGGTGCGGGACGAGGCGCTTCGTGTCGGAGCGGCAGCGAGTGTGCAGGAGGCGGCCGAACTCCTGGGCTGGCGCGCCGCGGGGCAGGCGGACAGTTGTCTCCGGGGACCCCGGGGAAACCTCGAGATTTTCCTTTGGCTTATCCCGCAAACCGCTGGTCACAAAAGGGAAATCGACTAGAAGCGTTGACGCGTGCAGGGTGGGACTTATGCTTGGCGTCGGCGATTGCGCCTCGAGAGGAGATCGATGTCCGTGATCCAGGTGTCGAATGCAGCCCGGGACCGGGTCCAGGGCTTGCTCGAGAAGGAGGGCAGGCTCGACTCCCACGCCCTGCGCCTGCGGGTGGTCGGTGGGGGCTGCTCGGGGCTGCGCTACGAGTTCAGCTTCGACGATGAGGTGAGCGGCTCCGATACGACCGTGGAGGCCGGCCCGGTCCGCGTCGTGATGGACGAGAAGAGCGCGTTCTACCTCATGGGTACGACACTCGACTTCGTGGACACGCTCCAGGAATCGGGGTTCAAGATGGTAAATCCGAACGCCCAGAACACCTGCGGTTGCGGCGAGTCGTTCAGCGCTTGAGCCCGGATCGGGATGCATCCCGGGTGAGCGCCGCGGCGCTCGAGACACCCATCTACCTCGACCACCACGCCACGACGCCCTGTGACCCGCGTGTTCTGGACGCGATGTTGCCGTGGTTTACCGAGTCGTTCGGGAACCCCTCGAGTGCGACACATCGCTTCGGGTGGGCCGCCGAGGCCGCGGTGGAGGATGCGCGTGAGCGGCTGGCCCGGGACATTGGCGCCAGTGACTCCCGGGAAATCGTCTTTACGAGCGGTACCACCGAGAGTGACAACCTGGCGCTGCAGGGCGTGGTTCGCGCTGCCGGCGGTCCCGCCAGCGGGCACGTCGTGACGAGTGCAGTCGAGCACCCGGCCGTGCTGGACGCGTGTGCGGCGCTCGAGCGCGACGGCTGCGAGGTCACGGTCGTTCCGGTCGACGGCGGGGGCCGCGTGGATCCCGGAGCGGTGGCCGCCGCCCTGACCGAGCGCACCCGGCTCGTCTCGGTGATGGCGGCGAACGGCGAGATCGGCGTGCTCGAACCCCTGGCGGAGATCGGAGCGGTCTGTCGCGAGCGCGGTGTGCTCTTTCACACCGATGCCGCTCAAATGGCGGGGAAGCTTCCGCTCGATGTCGGTGCACTCGGAGTCGACCTGCTCTCGATGTGCGCCCACAAGCTCTATGGTCCGAAGGGCGTGGGTCTTCTCTACGTGCGCGAACGCAGCCCGCGAATCCGGCTCGAGCCGCTCCTGTACGGTGGCGGGCACGAGCGCGGACGCCGCTCGGGGACGCTGCCAGTGCCGCTGGTGGTCGGCTTTGCCCGAGCCGTGGAACTGTGTCTGGAAGAGATGCCGGCCGAGGTGGAGCGGATCACCGCGCTCCGCGAGCGGCTTCGGGAAGGTCTCGCGGATGGCCTGCCGGATGCGCGCGTCAATGGCGACCCCGAGCGGCGCTTGCCTGGAAATCTCAACGTCTGCATCCCCGGTGTCGAGGCGGACGCGCTGATTGCGGCGCTCAAAGACGTGGCCCTCTCTGCCGGATCGGCCTGCGCTTCGGCGAGCGGGGAGCCCAGCCACGTGCTGCGTGCCATCGGGTTGTCCGACTCCGCTGCCCGCGCGTCGCTGCGGTTTGGCCTCGGACGCTCGAATACCCCGGAGCAGGTCGAACGGGTCGTGCAGCGTGTGCTCGAAGAGGTCGGGGCGCTTCGAGAGCGCAGCCCCGGTGCGGGGAGGCGCCTGTCCGGGAACTAGGCCGGCCAGCTCCCGGAGGATGTCGACGCCGGCTCGGGTCGTTCCCCACTGGGGGCCTGGGGTCGTCCCCGCCGGGGGCTCGCCGCGCTACCCTCATATGGGTGCCAATTCGGCCCGGTGCCCGGATAGCGCAGGGAGGACGACCGCTTGTCGGAACGCAAGGCGACCAATATCACCTGGCACGAGGGTCACGTGACCCGCCAGGACCGGGAGCGCAGGCTCGGGCAGCGGGGGGTCACGGTCTGGCTCACGGGTCTTTCGGGCTCGGGCAAGTCGACCATCGCGGTGGCGGCGGAGGGTGCGCTCCATGCTCGGGGACGCCACGCCTATGTGCTGGACGGCGACAACGTGCGCCATGGGCTCAACTCGAACCTCGGCTTCAGCCCCGAGGCCCGCACGGAGAATATCCGACGCATCGGCGAGGTGGCGAAGCTCTTTACGGACGCCGGGGTGATCGCGCTGACGTCGTTCATCTCGCCGTACAGGGCCGACAGGGACGCCGTGCGCGCCATCATGGAGCCCGGCGACTTCGTCGAGGTGCTGGTCGACGCCTCAGTGGAGACTTGCGAGAGCCGGGACGTGAAGGGCCTCTACGCGAAGGCTCGCGCTGGCGAGATCCCGGAGTTTACCGGCGTCTCGGCCCCGTACGAGGCGCCTGAAAAGCCGGAACTCGTACTGGATACGAACGCGGAATCTGTCGAAGAGAGTGTGGGAACGCTGATTGGCTACCTGGAGGAGAAGGGGTACCTGGGCTCAGAATGAGGCGACGTCACACCAACTGGATCGTTCTGTCTGCGGCGGTCCTCCTGCTGGGGGGGTGTTCGACGTTGCGGGCCGGCGTGCCCTTTGGGCGTGGCGTGACGCGCGATGGTCCGGTGATCCGCCCCGATGCTCCAGCTGAGTACGACGTCCTGGTGGCGCAGCAGTTGGCCGTAGACGGTCGCGCGACCGAGGCTCTCGGGGCCTACCAGCGCGCCGTGGAAAAGGACCCGGAATCGTCCTACCTGCACCGAAAACTGGCTGCGGTTCTGGCCCAGCACAACCGGCTGGACGACGCGATCGCCCACGCGGAGCGGGCGCTCGAGTTGGATCCCGAGGACGAGCCGTCGCGGCTCTTCGTCGGTCACTTCTATCGCATCAAGCGTCGGACCGGAGATGCGGAGGACGTGCTCACCCGCAGTCCCGGCGAGCCGGTGAGCGTCGACGCGGCCTTCCTTCTCTACCAGATCTATCTCGAGGCCGGCCGAACGGACGACGCATTGGATATCGCGGGGTGGATGGTCGAGCGGGATCCCGGGGACTCGCGCGCGCGGATTGCTGTCGCGAACGCCTACCAGCGCATGGACCGGGCCAAGGATGCCGAGGTGGCACTGCGCGAGGCCCTCGGGCGGGATCCGGAGAACCTGCGGCTCTACGGCGCCCTGGGCCGCCTGTTTCGCCAGCGTGGCGACCATGTCGCGGAAGTGGAGCTCTACCGCGAGATTCTCGACCGCCATCCCAACCATCACCAGACCCTGGTGGCTCTCGGCGATGCGCAGCTTGCACTCGATGACGTGGATGGAGCGCTGGCTACCTTCATGATCGTGGAGGAGCGCTTTCCCGAGGACCTCCATTCCGCAGTGCGCCTGGGCTACTTGTTCTTTGAGGCGCGTCGCTTTCTAGAAGCCCGTGGCCGTTTCGAGCGCGCCATGGCCACCGGACCCGTCGATTACGAGGTGGCTTTCTTTCTGGGCGTCGTCGACCGGCGTATTGGCGACTCCGATGCGGCGATTGCGGCGTTCGCCAAGATTCCCGAAGAGCATCGCTACTACCCGGAGGCGCGCGTCCAGATTGCCACGGTCTTCGAGCGCCGCGGCGAGTACCGGCGTGCCCTGGAAGAAGTGGAGCGGGCCCGCGCCGTGAGGGACGCGGACGAGATGCGCCTGTACTCCGCCACGCTGCGCGCCAAGGCGGGCGACCTCGAGAGTGCCGTCAGCGAAGTGGAGGCGATGCTCGACGAGCAGCCCGATAGCGATGAGCTGCTCTTCAACATGGGTGTGGTCTACGGCGAGGCTGACGAGACCGATCAGGCCGTCGCCTTCATGCTCCGGGCCTTGGAGCAGAATCCGGACAACGCGAGCGCTCTGAACTACATCGGATACGTCTGGGCCGAGAAGGGAATCAACCTCGATGAGGCCGAGAGCATGATCATGCGAGCGATCGAGCTTCGGCCCGACGATGGCTACATCATCGACAGTCTGGGTTGGGTCTACTACATGCGCGCCCGCCCGCTCATCGAAAGTGGCCGCGAGGTCGAGGCGAAGCCCCTGCTCGATCGTGCGCTTCGGGAACTCGAGCGCGCCCAGAAGCTGACGGGTGGTGACCCGGTGGTGCTCGAGCACATTGGCGACACCTACCTGCTCCTGGACGAGAAGGAGCGCGCCCTCGAGCGATTCGAGGAGGCGATTCTCATGGAGCCCCGAGAGAGCGAGCAGCCGGATCTGGTCGAGAAGCTCCAAATCCTCCGGAAAGAGCTGCGTTAGCGCGATGCACACTGCGGCTCGCGCCGCCGCCCTGCCGGTGCTGCTGGTCCTTTCCCTCTCTGCGGTCGCGTGCCGCACGCCCGCACCGGCATTCGTGTTGCTGGGGACCGACGACCCGCGCCCCGCGCGCCTGCTCGCCGCGTGGGCCGAGAACACCGTGTCTCGGCGCTCGCTGCGCGGTCGCGTGCGGCTCGCGGTGGACAGCGCGGCCGTGCGTTTTCGCAGCAAGCAGGTAGTGCTGGTCGAGCGCCCGGGACGGCTGCGTGTCGAGGTGAAGGGCCTCTTCGATCAGACCCTGGCCGTACTCGTGGTAGACGGCGGTCAATACGAGCTGCTGCGTGCGGACGACGGCAGCTATCGCAGCGGGGTCGTCTACGCGGGCTTGCTCTGGGAGACGGCTGGGGTCGACCTCGGAACCGATGAGGCGATCGCGCTGCTCCTGGGCGCGCCGGCTCCGGTCCCGTCGCTCGTCGCCCAGGCCGCCTATGGAGATGCAGTCGGAGATGTGCGCATCGAGCTCGCCGATGTTTCGGGCGAGCTGCGCTGCCGGGTTCGCTTCGATGCACTCGGTCGTCTGGTGCGAATCGAGCGCTTCACTGGCGCGGGGATCCGTCTGTGGATGGCCGACTACGGCGACTTCGTCGATGTTGGCGGCGTGGATTTCCCGCAGCGGTTGACGCTCGCCACCCGCGACCAGACGCGTGCCGAGATCGAGTTCCGCAACCTGGAGCTCAATCCGGAGCTTTCGAGCGATCTGTTCCGCCTGCGCCGGCCCGCGGATCGAGCGAGTCGCGCAGGCCGTCGCCCAGGAAGTTGAGCGCGAGCAGGGTGGTCGACAAGAAGACGGCCGGCCAGAAGAGCAGCCACCAGTAGCTGCGCAGCGGATTGACTACCGACACGCCTTCCGCGACGAGCTGGCCCCACGAGAGGCTGACGCCCAGTCCGAGGAAGGAGAGAAACGATTCGAGGATGATTACTCCGGGCACGGTGAGCGTCGCGTAGACGACGATCGGGCCGATCGTATTCGGCAGCAGGTGCCGGAGCAGGATCGCGGTGTCGGTGGCGCCGAGCGCGCGCGCCGCCAGCACGTAGTCCCGGCCGCGCAGCGCCAGTACCTCCCCGCGCACGATCCTCGCCATGGTGAGCCACTGCACCAGGCCCAGGGCCAGGAAGACCGGCAGCGGCTCGCCCCGCGCCGTGTCCGAGAAAAGCAGCATCACCAGGATGACGAGGAACATGTACGGGACGCCGTACAGGAAATCGACGAAGCGCATCAGGATTTCGTCGATGCGCCCCCCGTAGAACCCGGCTGTGCCTCCCACCAGTACGCCGATCAGCACCGAGCTGGAGGTTGCGGCGAGACCGATGAGGAGCGACGTGCGGCCCCCCACCAGGACCCGGGCCAGGAGATCCCGCCCGAGTGCGTCGGTGCCGAACGGGTGCAGGGCGGACGGCGGAAGGTTGCGCGTCGCCGGCTCGGTGGTGACCGGGTCGAGGCCGAGCCACCACGGGAGAAGCGTGCAGGCCGCCGTGATCGCGACCAGCAGCAATCCGCCAAGCGTCGCCCCGCGGCTGCGCCGCAGGCGCTCCCAGGCCTGGAGCCACGGCCCCGCGGAGCTCACGGCGCGTCTCCCCGCAGAGTTCACAGCTCGTCCCTCAAGCGGGGGTCGAGCCAGGCCAGCATCAGGTCCACCGCCAGGTTGAAGGCCGTGATCATCGCGAAGTAGATGAGCGCGGTTCCCATCACCACGGAGTAGTCGCGGTTGATGGCGCCCTTCACGAACCACTGGCCCATGCCGGGCACCCCGAAGAGGGTCTCGACCACGAAGGAGCCGGTCATGATGGCCGCCGCCGCGGGTCCCAGAAACGACACCACCGGAAGGAGCGCGCCGCGAAGCGCGTGCTTGGCCACCACCATCCGCTCGGGCAATCCCTTGGCGCGCGCCGTGCGGATGAAATCCTGCCGCATAACGTCGATGGTTCCGCTGCGGGTCAGGCGCGCCACGTAGGCTGCAGTGGGGAGCGCCAGGGTGATGGCGGGCAGTATCAGGTGCCGGTAGCCGCCCCAGCCGGCGACCGGGAGCCAGCCGAGTCCGATCCCGAAGACGAGCATCAGCACGGCTCCCACCACGAAGTTTGGGAGCGATACGCCGATGAGCGCGAGTCCCATGCTCGAGAGGTCCGCGCCCGAACCCGGGCGCAGGCCGGCGCGCACGCCGAGCGCGACGCCCAGGACGACGGAGAGCACGAGCGCCAGCACGCCCAGCGAGAGGCTCACCGGAAGGGCCGGCAGCAGCAGCTCCTCGACGCTCCTTCCCTGCACCTTGATCGAGGGTCCCAGGGTTCCGTCGACGACGAGCCGCTCGAGATACACGGCGAAAAAGGCCGTCGCGCTGTCGGGGACGCCGTAGCGTTCGCGCAGGGCCTCCTCGACTTCGGGCGGCGCCGCGCGCTCGTTCGCGAAGGGACTGCCCGGCGCCATGTACATGAGAACGGCCGTCACGTAGGTCAGGAGCAGCAGCGAGGGCAGGGCGAAGGCGATGCGGCGGAGCAGTGCCTCGGGCAGGCGCCAGCCGGCCGCGGCGCCGAGCCCCAGCGCAACGACACAAGCCGGTGCGAAGCCCAGCAGCGGGCGCAGGCCCACGAGCAGCCCCAAGGCGGCCCAGGCGCCGCCCACGCTGCGAAGTGCCCGGGACGGCAGCCACGCCGTTCCGGCCAGTGCAAGGACTGCGGTGGCCACGGCGAGTGCCTCGAGCCACCCCACCGCCTAGTGCCCGGGCCGCTCCACCCGAATGTCGCGCAGCGGGTGGAGGTCCTGGAGATTTGCAGCGCGGCTTCCGTCGGGGAGCGTGAGTTCCGAGTGGAAGCCCTCGACGCCCGGCCGCACGAGGCCGCTCGCGACGTAGAAGTAGATCGGGATCACGGGGAAGCCCCGCGCGACGAGGATCGTCTCTGCCTGGCGCAGCAGCTCGAGTCGCAGGGCCCGCAGCTGCTCGGCGCGGCGCTCCGGCGTCAGCTCGTCTCGCAACGGGGCGAGGCTTGCACGCAGGACATCCGGATCCGGCGCAGCGGCGAGGAGAGCGGCGGGATCTCCGCTCGCACGCGCCACGTTCGAAGCCGCTGCGATCAGCGCGTCGTAATCCGGTTCCCCCCAACCCGTGTTGTTGTTGCCGGCGTCGGTCACGAAAAGGTCGAGAAAGGTGTTCGGGTCGAGGTAGTCGCCGGTCCAGCCCGCCCGGGCAATGTCGTAATCGAGCGCCCGGGTGCTCGCGATGTAGCTCTGCCATTCCTGGTTGTAGGCGCGCACGCGCAGGCCCAGGTTCCGGCGCAGCTGGTCGGCGATCACCTCGGCGATCTGACGGTGGAGCTCGTGCGTGTTGTAGAGGATTCCCAGTTCGGGAATCCCGGTGCCTCCCGGAAAGCCGGCTTCCGCCAGCAGCGCCCGTGCCCGTTCGACGTCGAAGCCGAGTCCGCTCTCCGGAGGCGCATAACCGGGCATTCCGGGTGGGACCATTCCCACGGCCGGAATCTGGCCCAGCCGCAGCACTTCGTCGGTGATTTCTCGTCGGTCGATTGCCAGACCGATGGCCTGGCGAACCCGGGGGTCGTCGAGCGGCGGCCGGTTCACGTTGAGCCGGTAGAAGTACACGATCATTCCGGGGCCGCTGTAGAAATCGGGGCGGTCGCGCAGCACGTCGACCAGCTCCGGCGGGTACAGCGAAGGCAGCCAGTCGATTTCACCGCTCAGGTAGAGGTTGAGGGCTGTCGTCGGGTGTTCGAGCGAGAGCACGTCCACGCTTTCGAGGCCGACTTCGTCCGCGCCCCAGTAGCCGGGGTTGCGCACCAGGCGGATGCGATCGCCGACCCGCCAGCTCTCGAGCAGGAACGGGCCGTTGCCGACGATGCGCCCGGGCAGGAACCAGCGGTCGCCGTGGGCCTCGACCGCCCAGCGTGGCACCGGGAGGGTGGAGAAGAACGAGGTCAGCTCCAGGAAGTAGGGAACCGGAGCCTCGAGCTCGACGACCAGCGTGCGCGGGTCCGGTGCGAACACGCCGCGGTCCACGCCGAAGCGGGGCGCGGCGGCCGCTCCTCCCCGGTTGTAGGCCCGCGCTCCTTCGAGCCCGTGCAGGAAGTACGCGTACTCGGCCCCGGTCGCCGGGTCGAGCAATCGCCGCCACGCGTACACGAAGTCGCCCGCCGTGACGGGCCTGCCGTCGCTCCAGCGCGCGTCGGGGCGCAGGTGGAACGTCCAGGTGAGGCCGTCGTCCGAGACCTCCCAGGACTCGGCGACGCCCGGCACCGGGCGCAGCGTCTTCGCGTCCCGCCGCGTCAGACCCTCGAAGATCGCGGTGGCGACGCGCATTTCCGGCTCGCCGTTCATGAGCGACGGATCGAGCGTCTTCGGCTCGGTCCCGTTCACGAAGCGGAAGTCCGCAGGAGCGCTCGTCGAGGTGGAGAAGGTGAGTCCCACCGCCGCGAGCGCAACCGCCACGATGGCCGCGAGCGCTGCGACGGGGCGCCACACGGGCGGGCTACCGCTCGTCGTAGAGGTGGCAGGCCACCTGCCGCGTGCCGCGCGTCAGGGGCAGCGGAATTTCCCGGCGGCAGCGCTCGGTCGTGTGGGGGCAGCGGGGGTGGAAGTGGCAGCCGGGCGGCGGGGCGAGCGGCGAGGGGACCTCGCCCATCAGTACCTGGGGTTCGAGGTCGATCGAGGGGTCCGGGACCGGGTTTGCCGAGATGAGCGCCTGCGTGTAGGGGTGGAGCGGCTCGCGGAAGAGATCCTCCGCGTCTGCCGTCTCGACCAGGCGTCCCAGATACATCACCCCCACCCGGTCGGCCAGGTGTTGCACCACGTTCAGATCGTGCGTGATGAAGAGATAGGAAAGCCCGAGGTCGCGCTGGAGTTCCTGGAGCAGGTTCAGGATCTGTGCCTGGATCGAGACGTCGAGCGCGGAGACCGCCTCGTCGCAGACGATGAGGTCGGGTCCGAGTGCGAGCGCGCGCGCGATGCCGATCCGCTGCCGCTGGCCGCCGGAGAACTCGTGCGGGTAGCGGGTGCGGTAGTCGGGTGCGAGACCGACGCGCTCGAGAAGTTCCCCGACCCGTTCGTCGAGCTCCGCACCGGCTGCGAGCCCGTGGACGCGCAGCGGTTCACCGACGATGGCGCCGACCGTCATGCGCGGATTGAGTGAACCGTAGGGGTCCTGGAAGATGATCTGCATCCGGCGGCGCAGGGCGCGCAGGTCACGAGCACTCAGTTCGAATACGGGCTGGCCGTCGAACGCGACGTGTCCTTCGGTGGGTTCGACGAGTCGCAGCAGGGTGCGCCCGGTGGTGGTCTTGCCGCAGCCCGACTCGCCGACCAGGGCGAAGACCTCGCTGCGCGCGATGTCGAACGAGACACCGTCGACCGCCTTCACCCAGGTTCCCACCGTCGAGAAGACGCCGCCGCGCACGGGAAAGTACTTCTTGAGGCCGCGCACCTCGAGGAGAGCCCCCTGCGTGCTCACGACGCGTCCTCCGGGGGGTGGAGCCAGCAGGCCGTCTCGTGACCGGGCGCGATCGGGGCGAGTCGCGGCGGATCGTGGGGGCAGCGGGACAGCACTTCGCCGCAGCGCTCGTGGAACGCACAGCCAGATGGAAAATCGAGAGGTGAGGGGACGGTGCCGGCGATTGCACCCAGGGGCTCCTGCTCTCGGCCGGGACGGGGCAGCGCGCGCAGCAGGGCGCGCGTGTACGGGTGCTGCGGGTCTGCGAAGAGTTCGCGTACGCCGGCACGCTCGACGATTTTTCCCGCATACATTACGGCCACGTCCCGGGCGAAATGCGCCACCACGCCCAGGTTGTGCGTGATCAGCAGGATCGCCATTCCCATCTCCTCCTGAAGCTGGGTGAGGAGGTCGAGGATCTGGGCCTGGATCGTCACGTCGAGCGCCGTGGTGGGCTCGTCGGCGATCAACAGCTCGGGCTTGCAGGCCAGCGCCATGGCGATCATCACGCGCTGCTTCATGCCGCCGGAGAGCTCGTGCGGGTAGTTGTCGATCCTGCGTTCGGGCGCGGGAATTCCCACGCGGCGCAGCATCTCGATCACCTGCTCGTGGGCCTGGCGCGCCGGCGTTCGGAGGTGGATGCGCAGCACCTCGCCGATCTGGTCGCCGATGCTGAAGACCGGGTTGAGCGAGGTCATGGGCTCCTGGAAGATCATGCCGATGCGGCGTCCGCGGATCGCGCGCAGCTCGCGCGGCGGGAGCTGCGTGAGCTCCTGGCCTCCGAACCGGACGCTGCCTTTCACGATGCGTCCGGGAGAATCGACGAGACCCATCAGGGCGAGGGCGGTCACCGACTTGCCCGAGCCCGACTCGCCGACCAGCGCCAGGGTCTGCCCGGCCTCGAGCGTCAGGTCGACGCCGCGCACCGCCGGGACCTCCCCAGCTTGGGTGAAGAACGACACGTGCAGGTCGCGGACCTCGAGCAGACTCACCGGACGTCGAGCTTCGGGTCGAGGGCGTCGCGGAGGCCGTCACCCAGCAGGTTGTACGCGGTCACGGTCAAGAAGATCGCCGCTCCGGGGAAGACCGCCAGCCACCAGGCGAAGGTGCTCGCCCGAGATTCCGCGAGGATCGAGCCCCAGGTGACCAGGTGCTGGGGCACGCCGATGCCGAGAAACGAGAGCGCCGACTCGGTGAGAATCGCGGTAGCCACGCCGAACGCCATGGAGACCAGAACCGGCGCCACCGCATTCGGAAGGATGTGCCCGAACATGACGCGCGTGTCCGAGGCGCCGATGGCGCGGGCCGCCGTCACGAAGTCCAGGGATCGGACCTTCAGGAACTCGCCCCGGATGAAGCGTGCGATTCCGATCCAGCCCGTGAGCCCGAGAATCACCATGATCAAGTAGATCGACGGCGGGAAGATCGCCGCCACCGTGATGATCAAGAAGAAGGTAGGGATGCCCAGCATCAGCTCGAAGAGGCGCGACAGGGCGATGTCGATCCAGCCGCCGTAGTAGCCCGCCAGTCCACCGAGGAAGATTCCGAGCGTCGCCTGGATCGCGACCACCACGAGCCCGATGGTGAGCGAGATGCGCGTCCCGTGGACCATCCCGGAGGCCACGTCCCGGCCCAGCGCGTCGGTGCCGAGCCAGTGCTGTGCCGACGGAGGCGCGAAGACTTCGCCCGTGATGTCCACGCTGGTCGAGGCGTAGGGAATCGGGGGCCACACCGCCGCCTCCGCGTGCTGGTTGAGTGCGCGGAAATCCGCTCCCGCGAGGGCGGGCGGCAGCTTGGCAAGCCCCGCGCTGGCCGCGTATTCCCGGAAGAGCGGGAAGTAGCTCTGGCCGTCGATCCGGAGGTAGAGCGGTGTCCCGCCGGCGATGAAGTCCGCGAACAGCGCCACGAAGGCCAGCGTCAGGACCATTCCCAGCCCCCAGACCGCGCGTTTCTGGCGGCGCAGCTCCGCCCATACGCGGCCGCGGTAGGTCTGCGGTTTGGCGCTCACGCGCGCCCCTTGCCGAAGTGGATGCGCGGGTCGACCCAGGCCAACGCGATGTCGGAGAATAGGATCCCGATGAGAGTGAGAAATGAACTCGCGGCGAACAGCGCGATCACCACCGGGTAGTCCCGGGCGAGAACGGACTGGTAGCCGAGCTGCCCGATGCCCGGGATCGAAAAGATCGTCTCGATGATCACGGAGCCGCCGATGAGCGCCGGCAACAGGCCTGCGAGGATGGTGATGACCGGGATCAGCGAGTTGCGCAGCATGTGCTTGAGGATCACCATCGGTTCCGACACACCCTTCGCCCGCGCGGTGCGAATGTAGTCCTGGCGGGCGTTCTCGAGCATCGACGTGCGCATGAAGCGCGAGAGCGCCGCGAAGGCCCCGTAGGTGGTACACAGCAGCGGCATCGCCAGGTGGTAGGCGTAGTCCGAGAGCTTCTGCCACCACGGCCAGCTCGGTTCCCAGTCGAGCGAGCGAAGCCCGCCGGGCGGAAACCACGCGAAGAAATCGCCGCCGCCGAAAAAGATGATGATGAGCGTCCCGATCCAGAAAACCGGCAGCGAGTAGAGCATGAACACGGTGAGCGTGGAGAGCTGATCGAACCTGCTTCCGCTGCGGACGGCGGAGTAGATGCCGAGAGGAATCGCAATCAGGTAGGTCAGCACGATCGCCGCGACGTTGATGATGATCGTGACCGGAAGCCGCGCGCGGATCTTGTCCCAGACGGGCTGCCGGTCCTTGAAGCTCGTGCCGAGTTCACCCTGGAGCAGTCGCCGGAGCCACAGGGCGTACTGGACCGGGATCGCGCGATCGAGCCCCAGTTCGCGGCGGAGTTCATCCTTGTCCGCCCGGACTTCGGCCAGACGGTCCGAGTCGATTCCCTCGGTGCCGGCGCCGAGGCCGCCGGCGAAGAACAAGTCGACCGGGTCGCCGGGTGCGAGGAGCATGATCGCGTAGGCGAGAAAGGTGATGCCGACGAAGGTCGGAATGAGCAGCAGCAGGCGCTGGGCGATGTACTGGAGCACCGGCTCGCGCGGCCCTCAGTGCTTCTGCCGGGTCTTGGGGACCCACCACTCGTTGAAGCGGGTACCCACGCCGGGGTACCAGCGCACGCCGGCGAAGCGGCGGTCCCACGCGGTGACGGCCGACGGTGCGTACAGGAACGTGTAGGGCTGCTCCGCGTACAGAATTTCCTGGAAGCGGTTGTAGAGGCGGTTGCGTTCCTCGGGATCGAACTCGACGCGGTAGGCCTCGAGGATGCCGTCGACTTCCTCGTTCTCGAAACCCACGTGGTTGGATCCGTCTTCGACGGCCTGAGAGGAGTGCCAGATCTGGTAGCCGTCCGGTGGAATCGCCGCACCGCCGCTCGTCCAGCCGAGCACGATGGCGTCGTAGTCGAAGTGGCTCACCTTGTCGAGCAGGATCGACCAGTCGACGGAGCGGAAAGACGCGTCGATGCCGTGGCGCTTGAAGCTATCGATTACCGCGAGACCGACCTTCTTGCGCTCGTCGTTTCCGGCGTTCGAGATCACTTCGAAGCGCAGCGGAACCCGCTCTCCGTCGATTTCCTTGTCGAGGATCCCGTCGCCGTCGGTGTCCTCCCAGCCGGCTTCGGCCAGCAGCGCCTTCGCCTTGGCCGGGGAGTACTCCCAGGGCTCGAGTTCCTCCCGGTACTCCGGGCGCTTGTTGAAGATGGGACCCTCCACCGGCTCGGCCAGCCCGAGCATGACCTTGTCGACCAGGTTCCGCTTGTCCACCAGGTGGGAGAGTGCCCGGCGTACCCGAGCGTCCTGGAAGAGCTTCCGCTTCTGGTTCCAGCCCAGGTAGGTATAGGCGCCGCGGATCTCCGACTGCTTGCCGAAGCGTTCGCGGAAGCGCTCGTTGTCCGTCTGCCGAACCGTCTGGATGGGCGAGAGGCCGTACACGTCCAGGTCCCCCGCCTTGAGCGCGACGAACGCGGCTTCCCGGTCGTTGATGATCCGGAACACGATGCGGTCGAACCAGCCGTCGCCCAGGTCCGGTTCGTCCGGGGCCCAGTAATTGTCCCGGTGGCGCAGGACGATCTGCTGTCCGGTCACGAAATCGCGCTTCGGATCGGCGAGCACGTAGGCGCCGCTTCCCATGGGTCGCCGCTGGAACCCCTGGTTGAACTGCTTCGCGAAGCGCTCGGCGCGCTGCTTCTTCTCGGGGTCGAGTGCGTCCCAGTCGTTGAGCTCCGCGACGCCGATGCCGGCGAGCAGGTCGTCGGGGTCGTAGTAGTGACGCGGAAGGACGTTGAGCGAGCCCAAGGTCCACTGGTTGCGGAAGTAGGGCTCGCGTAGATCGAAGCGAACCGTGTGGGGATCGACCGCGACCACTTCCCGGACCGAGTCGAAGTAGTTCCGGATATGGGGCGCGGCAACCTTGGGATTCCGGATTACCTTCGCCGTGAAGACCACGTCTTCGGCGGTCATCGGCGTGCCGTCCGCGAAGGTGACGTCGTCGCGCAGCGCGAAGCTGTAGGTGAGGTGGTCCTCGGAGACATCGGGCAGGCGGCGGGCCAGTACGGGGCGTTGCTCCAGGGTCTCGTAGTCGATTTCGAGCAGCGACTGGAACATCCAGCCCAGCACCTGGCTCGCGGCGGAGTCGCTCGAAGTGATGGGGTTCAGGTTCTCGGGGTCCGAGAGCAGGTGCAGGACCAGCCAGTCGCCGCGCTCGGGCGGGCCCTCGTCTTCGACAGGGGTGGCTGTCCCCGACGTCTCCGCCGTTGTCGGTGCCGGGGCGGGCCCGCCGGTCGCTTCGTCTTGCGGACCGCCGCAGCCCAGCACGAGGAAAACCGCCGCGAGCGCGGCCCGGCTCGGGCGCGGAGTCGATCGAGACATGGAATCCCCCGGGCTGCGGGCCGGACCCGCGCGCCGTGACGCTGCCTCGCTCATCTCTACGGGTCAAGGCGCGCCGACCTGTTTCCACAGGGCCCGCGCCATGCGCTCGGCCGAGGTGTCCCAGTCGAAGCGCCCGGACCAGGCCCGGGCTGCCGCCGCCAGCCGAGTCAACCGCTCCGGGTCGTCGAGGAGCGCGTCGATGGCCCGGACCAGCCGTTCCGTGAACGCCTCGGGGGGGCCGTCGGCCACGAGCAGGCCGGTCTCGCCGTCGCGCACCGCGTCCCGCAGGCCCGGGGCATCGGTGGCGACGACCGGAACTCCGAGCGCGTTGCACTCGATGACCGTGAGCCCCAGCCCTCCTTGACGGAGGGGCACACCGCCACCCGCGCGCCGGCGAGCAATGCGTCGCGCTCCGCGTCGGACACGAAGCCGGTGAAGCGCGCGCGGGTGCTCAGGCCCAGCTCCGCCGCCAGGGCTTCGAGGCGCGCGCTCTCGGCGCCGCGGCCCACGACCACGAGTTCGAGATCGGGCCGGTGCTCGGCCAGCTGCGCACAGGCGCGCACCAGCAAGTCGATGCGCTTGTAGCGCTCGAGGCGGCCCAGGTACGCGACGCGCAGCGGCCGCTCGGAAACGGGCGTCGGCTCGCGCGCGGGGGGCACGATGCCGTTGTAGAGCAGGTCGATGTGCTCCCCTGGGATCCCGCGTTCGATCAGGTCCCGGCGCGAACTCTCGGAAACGGCCAGGAACGGCACGTCGCGGTAGACGCGCGGGATGAGCCGTTCGATCATCACCACGCCGGCGGCGATGGGCCAGGCCACCTGGGCGAAGGCGCTGTGTCCGAAGAGGTGGTGGTTCACTGCGAGCACCGGCGCCGCGGCGTAGGCCCGCGAGCAGAAGGGCACCTTGTTGAGGTGCTCCACGACGACGTCCCAGGAGCCCGCGCGCGTCTCGCGGACGGTGGTCGCCACGACGCGGGGGTAGTAGACGGGCAGGGGGCCGAGGCGCCGGACGCGCAGGCCCTCGAGTTCTTCCACCGCGGGGGCTCGGGCGCCGGGGTGCGCGCAGGCGAGCTGCGTCACGTCGATGCCGTGCCCCGCGAGACGCTTTGCGATCTCCGCCACGTGCACCTCGGCGCCGCCGGCCTTCGGGTGGAGCGGGTCGCGCTCGTTCAGCAGCAGGACGCGCAGGCGTTTGGGCAAGACGCTAGGCGACCGACAGGGTCGGCCGCCGCGTAGCAAGGCGAAGCCGAGCGAAGTTCATGAGGCTAGATGCGGCCCAGCAGGCGCGCGAAGCGCAGCCACACGCAGATCCAGAGCGCCTCGACGGCGATGGAGAGGTTGAGCTTCGATTCGCCTCGCTCGCGGTCGAGAAAGAAAAAGGGGATCTCCTTCGTGCGTGCGCCGAAGTGTTGGAAGCGATGGTTCAGCTCGATCTGGAAGGCGTAACCGTCGGAGCGGATCTTCTCGAAGCCGATCCGCTCGAGCAGGTCGCGCCGGATGCAGCGAAAGCCGCCGGTCGCGTCCGAGAGGCGGAGCCCCGCGACGTTTCGTGCGTAGAGGTTTGCGAACCAGCTGATCAGGATGCGCTCGATCGGCCAGTTGACCACGGTGATGCCTTTCAGGTAGCGGGATCCGATCACCACGTCGTGGTCTTCGATCTCGCGCAGCATCTCCGGGAGGCTCGTGGGCGGGTGGGAGAAATCGGCGTCCATCTGGACGACGTTGTCGGCGCCGAGGTCGAGGGCGCGACGGAGACCGTCGCGGTAGGCGATGCCGAGCCCCCGCGTGCCGCTGCGGTGGAGGACGTGGACACGGCCCGGGTACTGCGCGGCCAGGTCGTCCGCACACTTTCCGGTGCCGTCGGGCGAGCGATCGTCTACGACGAGCACTTCGATGCCATCCGCGCTGGCCAGCACTTCCGGGACCAGCAGCGGCAGGTTTTCCGCCTCGTTGTAGGTCGGAACGACGACGATGGTCCGGGCCACAGCTCGATTAGTCTACTTCTTCCGGTGAGTTACGCACACAGAGACGTGTGGAGCCCAGGCCCGATTCCCACCGGAACGCGTGGGCTCGAACGTTCAGCGATGTTTGCGCCGCTCGCGGGGCTTCCCGCGAGGCGGGCGGTCCCCTCGCGAAGAACGGAAGGCTCGGCGTCGCAAGGTTGTGGACGCACCCGCAGCGCAGCCTTCCCGGTATCCCAGGGTCTTGGCCGCGCGGTCGGCGACGTGGTAGACACACGCCTGCTCGGGGCGCTTGACACCACTCGCGCCCGGCGCGATACGTCCCGCTGTCCGGCACGGCCGGCGTGATCGGAGGCCTTGCGATGCGTCTCGACTTCCGCTTCGACCTCGATGAGATCAGTGTGCCGCGATTCTCGGTGGAGGCGGTCGAGGGCATCGGCAAGCTCTTTACGCTCGCGACGTTGGTGCTCAATGTCCTCGAGGTGAAACCCCGAGTCGAGATCGTCTTTCACGGTCTCAATTCCGAGGATCCGGAGGCGAAGATCGAGGCGTTCAAGGAGATCGTCACCGGCTCGGAGACCGGGTCCGCGTTGAATTATGAGATCGGCAGAGGCGGGCAGATCCCGGGTTCATTGACCTCGTTCCTCTGGGTCACGGTGTCGGCGGGTTCCTGAAAGCCCTGCGCGGTCGCGCAGGAGCGCGACCGGGTCGGTGCTCCAAGCGCACCCGAGTGTCTCACCCAGGCCCGGGTCGCCCGCAAACCTTTGGATCCGTGCGGCCGCGCTGTGGGGACGTTCCTAGGGAAGCGGGGGGGTTCGGCGTCGCCCGATCCACAGCACCGCTCCGACGGTCAGGCCGAAGGCTGCTGCGCGGGCAACCGTGCCGCCCTGGGCGCCGGTGCAGCCCGCGTGTGTGCAGAAGGTGCCGTGCACTTCGGCCCGGGGCGGCGCCGCGCTGGCAGCGCCGGCCAGCAGGCCCGCGCTCGCAACGGCGAGGCAGAGGGAGAGGGAAAGGCAACGGGACATCACGCCGAGAGTACCGCCGGGGGGCAACCGGCCGCCAGCGCGTGGTGCGCGGTGACCTCGCACCGGAGGTGCCTCCGCCCTGTGATCGGGCGGCTCGCGCTGGTGATCACCGCTAAGGTTCTCGGGTTGATGCGGCTCGAAGAGGGCCGCCAATGGGAGTTTTGCGGTAGGGTGGCGCGGCCGCTGGTAGAGATCTTTCTCCACGGACTCGCAAAGGAGGGAACGTGATCGAGGCGCGCGGATTGTCGAAGCGCTACGGGGACGTGGTCGCCGTAGACGACGTCTCGTTCTCGATTGGGAACGGCGAAGTGGTCGGTTTCCTCGGTCCGAATGGTGCCGGCAAGACCACCACGATGCCGATGCTCGCGGGTTTTCTGCCTCCGAGCGATGGAACCGCAGAGCTCGCCGGCCACGACATCTTCGACGCCGCCCTCGAGGCGCGTCGCGCCGTGGGCTACCTGCCCGAGGCACTGCCCCTCTACCCGGAGATGACAGTGGACGCGTATCTGCGTTACGTGGCACGCATCAAGGACGTGCCGCGCGGGACGCGGAGCGAAGCCGTCGCACGTGCCGCCGAGCGCTGCGGGCTGAATCGCGTTCGGCGGCGCGTGATCGGCACACTCTCGAAGGGTTTCCGGCAGCGCGTTGGCCTGGCCCAGGCCATCGTGCACGATCCTGCAGTCCTGATCCTGGACGAGCCGACGGTCGGTCTGGACCCCCTCCAGATCCGTGAGATCCGCGGGCTCATAGCGGAACTCGCGGCGCCGGAGCAGGGCGATGTCCAGCACGCGGTGGTCCTGTCCACTCACATCCTCGCGGAGGTGGAGGCGATCTGTCGCCGCGTCATCTTGATCCACGAGGGCCGCAAGGTCGTCGATGCGCCGATCGAGGATCTGACCGCGGGCGGCCAGACCCTCGACGAAGTTTTCGCCCGCGAGACCACGCGCGACACGACGGTGGAGGGCGCGGCGTGAGGCATGTGACCGATATCGCGGGTCGGGAGTTGCGCGGGCTCTTCGTTTCGCCGGTCGCCTACGGCGTTCTTTCACTTTTTGCCGTGCTGTCCGGGGTCTTCTTCATCGCGTCGACCGCATTCTTCGCCGAGTGGTTGATGCGTCTCCAGAGTTTCCAGGCCTTCGACGAACTCGCACGCTGGAACCTGAACGACCAGCTGATCGGCCAGTTCTTCCAGTCCATGGCCATGGTGCTGCTCTTCCTGCTACCGGGCGTCACCATGGGCTTCTTCGCGGCCGAGAAGACCCAGGGTACCCAGGAGTTGTTGTTCACGAGCCCCCTCACCATGTGGGACATCGTATTGGGCAAGTTCCTGGCCGGCGCCGTATTCGCCCTGTTGCTCGTGACGATCGTCGGCGCCTACCCGGCGCTCCTTTTCGTCTACGGCGATCCGGAGTTCGGCAAGACGCTTGCCGGGCTCCTCGGCCTCGTGCTCGTGAGCTGGACCTATGTCGCCATCGGCGTGTTCGCTTCGTCGCTCACCCGCAGCCAGGTGCTGGCTTTCCTGATCACCTTCGTTCTGCTGATCCTCCTGATGGTGCTCCCCGCCTTGGCGCAGATCGGCGGCGGCGGTGCGTCCGGCCTGGGGGATCTGCTGCGCTGGCTCTCGGCGGATACCCATCTGGCGGAACTCGTGAAGGGTCTCGTGGACACGGCGGACCTCGCCTACTTCGTGGTGATGACCGGGATCTTCCTGGTCCTCACCAAGGCGTCGGTCGAGTCCGTGCGCTGGCGTTAGGAGACGCGGTCGATGGGCTACGCTTCTCTGCTCGCGGCGTTCGGCGCGGTCTGCGTGGTTTTCGCGCTCCTGAATTTCTTCGTGGGCCTTTTCGCCGCCGACTTCGATCCGTTCTGGATCGGGGGCAATGCGGTCGTCGGTCTGGGCCTGCTGATGGCCGCTGGGTTCTCCAATCTCGAAGCGCTGCGCGAACGCATGCGCTCGGGCGAGGCGCGCCGGGCTGGCCGCTACGGATCGAGCGCGCTCTTCTCCACTGCGCTTGTCGTTGCCATCCTCGGCATGCTGGGCTTCCTGTCTACGCGCTATCACCACCGCTTCGATTGGAGCGAGCAGAAGGTTCACTCGCTCACGGACCAGAGCGAGAAACTCCTCGCGGGCCTGGAGCAGGACGTCGAGGTCGTGGCCTTCTTTCCGTCGCTCGATGCCCCGGGTGTACGCGGGCTGCTGGATCGCTTCGCGTACGCCAGCGAGCGATTCGACGTCACCTACGCCGATCCGAACGAGCGCCCGGACCTGCTGGCCCGGGCCGGTCTGTCCCGGGAAGAACTGGGACAGGGCGTTTTGCACGTGACGCTCGGCGACGAGTCGGTGCAGGTCCGCGAGGTCACCGAGGAGAAGGTCAGCAACGCGTTGGTCAAGCTCTCGCGCACGGGTGAAAAGCGTGTCTACTTCCTCGAGGGCCACAACGAGCGGGCGGTCTCCGGAGAGGCGGCGGCGGAGAAGCAGAGTTTCGGGCGGGCAGCCGAGGCGCTGCGCAACGAAAACTACCAGGTCGAGACGCTCCTGCTGGCGGCGACCGGAGACGTGCCCGACGATGCCGATGTGGTGGTGGTGGCTGGGGCGACGCGGCCGCTGCTCGATCCGGAGCAGGCGGCACTTCAGCGCTACCTCGAGCGGGGCGGGACGCTTCTCGTCATGATCGACCCCCGCGCGAATACGGACCTGGGTGACCTGGTGCGCACCTGGGGCGTCGATCTCGGGGACGACATCGTGGTCGACCGCTCTCTGGCGCTCTTCGGCCGTGCGACATCGCCATTCGCCCAGAGCTACGACCCCGACCACGAGATCACGAAGGACATGCGCGAAACCGCCCTCTTTCACGTGGTGCGCAGCGTGCGCAATGGCGAGGGTGCGGACTTCACCGAATTGGTCCACACGGGAGATGCCTCGTGGGCGGAGCGAGATCTCGACACCTTCTTCGGCGAGGGTGTGGCTGAGTTTGGTGACGGCGATCTCGAAGGTCCGGTCTCCGTGGCCGTGGCGGGGACCCTGAGCTTCGAGACCGATGCGGCTCCGCCCGATGCTGCAGGCGGGAATGACGCGGAAGTGGGTTCGCTCGACGCGCGGGTCGCCGTGTTCGGGGACGTCGACTTCGCGTCGAACGAGCTGGTCGAGGCGTCCGGCAACAGCGATCTGTTCGTGAATACGGTCAACTGGCTGATGGGCGACATCGAGGCGATTTCGATCCGGCCGAAGCTCTCCCGCGCATCTCGCTTCCAGCTTTCGAACGAGCAGTTCCTGCGGATCCGCACGTTGTCGCTCTTCGCGATACCCCAGGTCCTCGCGCTGGCTGGCGTATTCGTCTGGTGGTCGCGGCGGAGCGTTCCTCGGCGCGAGGTCCGGTGAGCCCCCGCACCACGGGCATCCTGCTGCTCGTGGCGGTGGCCCTCGGTGCCTTCGTCTGGATCCACGAGATCGAGGGCGAGGCGGACCGCAGGGACGCCGAGGCGAGCGAGAAGCAGCTATTCCCCGGGCTCGAGCCCGAGGACGTTGTCTGGGTGGAGTTGACGACTGGCGACGGCGTGGCTGTGCGCGCCGAGCGTCGAGACGGGGGCTGGGAGATCGTCGAGCCGTTCCGCTTTCCTGCGGACGCCCTCGCCCTCGACAGCATTACATCGGCGCTGCCCGAGTTGGCGAGTGAGGCCAGTTTCGAGTTGCCCCAGGCCGCGTCGGTGTACGGGCTCGACGATCCGGCGCGGGAGGTTCGTTTCGAGGCCGGTGGCAAGGAGTGGGCGCTTCGCAGCGGCGACGAGGCCCCGATGGGCGACAACCGCTACGCGCAGGTGGTGGGCGAAGCCGCTGTCCACACGGTTCCCAGCTGGAGCGCCCAGGCGCTGGTCGAGGACTTCGACGAGCTTCGCGACAAGCGGGTGTTGGACTTCGACCCGGCGGCAGTGGCGCGCATCGTGGCGGCGTGGCCCGGCGGTCGCGTCGCGCTGGCGCGCGAGGAAGAGGGGTGGCGGGTCGAGGCTCCCATCGAGGGACCGGCGGATGCCGGAACCGTGGAGGACTTGCTTTCGGATCTCGCCAGGCTTCGAGCCGTGGGCTTCCTGGACGCGCCGCCTCCCGATGCCGAGACAGGTTTCTCGGAGCCCGCTTTCCGTATCGAGATCGAACTGGCCACGACGGGAGAAGGCGAGGCGCGAGGCCCGCGCACGCTCACCCTCGCCGTGGGAAGCTCGACCGAGGGCGGTGCGCGCCTGGCGCGGGGCGAGCGAGAGTCCCTCTACCGTATTCCCGGCGAGCGCTTCGACGAACTGCCGCGCGATGTTTTGGCGTACCGATTCAAGCGTCTCGCCGAGTTCGCCGTCCCGGACGTGAGAAGCGTGGATCTCGTCTTTCGCAGCGAGGACGGCGCGCCGGTTGGCATCCGCGCGACCCGCGGCGATGAGAGCTGGAATTCAGAGCCGGAGCAGATGGATCCCGAGAAGCTGGTGCTGTTGCTCAGAGCGCTCGATGGGCTCACCGCCGACACGATCCTCGCGGAGCGCGTGGGCCCCGACGAGCTGGAAGCGCTTGGCCTCGCCCCTCCCGTCGCCGCGTTCCTGGTGCGGGGAACGTCCGACGTGCCGCTCGCCGAGGTGCGGCTCGGTGCACTACACGGCTCGAAGGGCATCGTCGCCCAGAGCGGGGAGAACCCCCAGATCTTCCGCCTCGGTCTGGAGCTGGCGGAGCACCTCCCCGTGAGCCTCGAGGCCTTCCGGAATCGGTTCCTCGTCGTCGAGGAGACCGCTGCCGAGGAGCCCGACCCGGAGTTCGACGCGTTTATCGAAAGCCTCGATGTGAAGCCCTAGCGCGGGGCGCCGCCTTCGAGGAGGAAGATCAGGGCGTCGTGGATGCGGCCGTTCGAGGCCACGATCGCACGTCCCGATCGCGGCGGCGGCCCGCCGTGGATATCGCTCGTACGCCCGCCGGACTCGTCGACGATGAGCAGGCCAGCGGCCACGTCCCACGGGTGGAGCTTCAACTCCCAGAAGCCGTCGAAGCGGCCCGCCGCCACGTAGCAGAGGTCGAGGGCAGCCGAGCCGTCGCGGCGCACGGCGCGCGCCCGCTTGATCACCTGGGCGAAGTGCTCGAGGTTGTCCTCGGCGCTGCGCCGCACGTCGTAGGCGAATCCCGTCGCGATCAAGGCCGCACCCAGATCGTTTTCCCGGGAGACCTGCAGCACCCGCCCGTTCAGGCGCGCGCCCTTCCCGCGCGCCGCCTCGTAGAGTTCGTCGAGGAGCGGGTCGTAGACGACGCCGACCTCGCGTGCGCCGTGCTTCTCGACGCCGATCGAGACGCAGAAGCGCGGGTAGCCGTGGGCATAATTCGTGGTGCCGTCGAGCGGGTCGACGACCCAGCGCCATGCGGCGTCTTCCCGGTCACTTCCGCCACCTTCCTCGGCGAGGATTGCGTCGTCCGGCCGCTCGTCTGTGAGTCTCTCGACGATCAGTGCTTCACAGGCGTGGTCGACCTCGGTCACCAGATCGATCGACGCACTCTTGGTGCGGATCTTGATCGCCGTCTCGTAGTGTTTCCGCTGGATTGCTCCGGCTTCGCGAGCGAGCCGGATGGCGAGTTCGAGTACCCGATCGGTTTCGCTCACGATGCGAGTCCGAAGAGTCTGCGTGCATTTCGTGTCGTGATGGCAGCCACCTCTTCGACGGGTCGCTCCTGGGCTTTGGCCAACGCAGTGCCGACGACGCCGACCCAGGCCGGTTCGTTGCGCGCGCCGCGGTGGCCCTGGGGAGCCAGGAGTGGCGCGTCGGTTTCGACGAGGAGCCGGTCGAGAGGGAGGGAGCGGGCGGTCTCGCGCAGGTCTGCGGCGCTGGGGAAGGTGAGAATTCCGGAGAATGAGACCAGAAGGCCGGCGTCGAGGGCCCGATGCGCGAACTCCGTGCTGCCCGTGTAGCAGTGCAGCACGCCCTCGAGGGCGCCGTCGCCTTCGGCCCGCCAAATCTCGAGTGTTTCACCGAAAGCGTCGGGCTCGTCGCCGCGCACGTGGAGCGAGACCGGGAGCGCGCGTTCGCGCGCCCAGCCCAGTTGCTCAGCGAAGACCTCGCGCTGGATCTCGCGCGGCGAATTCGTGTAGTGGTAGTCGAGACCGCATTCTCCGACGCCCACCACTCGGGGGTGGTCGAGCCAGTCGGTGAGCCGCGCACGGCCGGCGTCGTCGAGCTCCGAGGCCTCGTGGGGATGCACGCCCACGGTCGCGAAGACCCGCGCGTCCTCCTCGGCCAATGCGACCGCACGCGCGTTGAGCGCCACACCGTAACCCGAGCCGATCCCGACGAACGCCTCGATGCCGGCGGCATCGGCGCGATCGAGCACGTCGGCGCGGTCATCGGAAAATGCGTCGGCCGTGACGTGGCAGTGACTGTCGAGCCACACGGCTAGGCACCCGCTCCCGGTCCGCAGAACTCTTGTGCCGGGGGCCGGAGAATGGCGTTTGCGTTCGGTGTGCGGTGTGTGAGCGCTGTCCAACGCGTTGTGCGGTTCGTTCTGCGCAGGGAGAAAGCCCTCTCTTCTGCGAGCCGTTGGTTGCCGGCCGCTCGGTCGACGACACAGGTGGTATCGGCGCGGCCGATATGGGCTTCAGTCTCCATGCAGGAGCGCGGGCTGGCCGAGTTGAAAGTGTCGCTCAAAGCGAAGCATCGCGCAGGGCGAGGAGCGCGCGCTCGGCCACCATTTGCGGGTTCGCGTTGCGCTGGTCGAGCGACTTGCGGCACGCCGAGAGCTCACGGTCCGCATCGAGGGCGCGGCGCACGTCGTCGGTTCCCTCACGCAAGTTGCGCGCGACCCCCCGCCGCAGCCAGGCGCCACCGATTGCGAGCAGCTGGTGTACCGCCGCGGCTGCCGGCGCGCGGGGACCGCGGTATTCCTCGGCCCAGCCGAGCAGCTGCGACGGCGACGCTCCCGGGAGTTCGTCGAGTCGCGCCGCGAGCTCGGCCTGCTCCGGGTCGTCGAGCGGATCGTCGCCCGCGGGCGGGAAGACGACGCGCTGGCAGCGCGAACGCACGGTTGCGAGCAGGCTCGCCGACGTCGTGGCGACGAGTACAACGGTGGCGCGACGCGGCGGCTCCTCGAGTAGGCGCAGCAGCGCGTTCTGGGCCTCCTGGTTCAGCCACTCGGCGTCGGCGACGACGCCAACACGCCGGCCGTCGCCTTCACCGCGCAGGTGCAAGTCGCGCTGCAGCCGGCGAATCTGACCGATCCGCACCCGCGTGTCGCCGGCACCGCGCTCGACCCAGAGCAGGTTCGGATGGTCCCCCACGTGACGCAGCAGCGGCCCGCTCTTTCCGGTGCCATCGATCGCTGTCTCTTCCCGGGGGCCCGAGCGTCGGCACTCTGGGCAGGTCTCGCAGGGTCGCGATGGGCCGCCGCCGCAGACGGCACCGCGTGCGAAGGCCAGGGCGGCCTCCCGTGGTTTTGGGCCTGGACCGGACAGCAGGTAGGCGCTGTGGAGGCGCCCGCTCTCGAGCGAGCGGCCGAGCAGGATTTCGGGGTCGTAAGACTGCTCCGCCACGGTGGGCACAAGCTAGCGGAAGCCCGCCGGACTGTGACGTCCGTCCTGTATTGGGCTGTCGCGGCTACCGAAGCAGGAGTCTCCGGTCCTCGCGGTGCTGAGGGTCGGATGAAAGAGGGGCTTCAACCGATTCGGATTCCCTGGGTCTCAAGTCGGGGCCGGAAGGATCCGATTCGAAGGCTCGAACCATTCCATGGACGGAGGGAATCCCTCATGGCGCTCAAATCTTTTGGTCGTAGCGGAGGTTCCGGTGGTGTAACAGCGGCAGCTTCCGCCCCGGTCCCGAGCGGCGGCCCGGGATCCGGCGGGCTCACCGCCTTCATCGACCAGGGCTCCGAGTTCGAGGGCAAGCTCTCGTTCAAGGACACGGCCCGCATCGACGGCAACTTTCGCGGCGAGATCGCCAGCGAGAACACGCTCATCATCGGCGAGAGCGGGGTAGTCAGCGCCAGCATTTGCGCCAAGACGATCGCCGTCAGTGGCACCGTGGAGGGTGACCTCACGGCTACCACCAAGGTCGTGCTCCACAAGACGGCCCGCATCCGCGGCAACGTCAAGGCACCGAGCCTCGTGATCGAGGAGGGCGCGGTTCTCCAGGGTCACGTCAAGATGGGCGGCTCCAAGGAAGTCAAAGCGGCCGGCAACCTCAAGGCCATACACGGCGGCAAGCCGGCACCCCCGGCCGAGGACGAGAAGTAGTCCTCTCTTTTCTTCAGCTGACCTTGTAGACCGAGTCTCCCTCGCGCACGCGCTGGGAAACGTGTACGCCGATCTCCTGGCCGGGTCCGGCGCTTTCGATGGGCGTGCGATCCAGTTCCAGGCGGTTGATTTGCTGGTAGTAGTCCGTCGTATGGCCGCGCACGTGGATTGTGTCGCCGATTCGTAGTTGGCCGTGTTCGATGCGTATCGCAGCGGCGTTCACGTGGTCCCAGTAATGCATCACGAAGCCGACTCTTTCGGATTGCCCCTCCGCAACACCAGCGGGCTGTGCGGGTACCGGCTCGACGGTTGCGGGCGGTGCGGCACGCTTCGGCTCGACGGTTGCGGGCGGTGCGGCACGCTTCGGCTCGACGGTTGCGGGCGGTGCG
>PBYF01000074.1 GCA_002729515.1 Deltaproteobacteria bacterium | reverse complement strand
GGAATCGAACCCGCGTCCGCATGGCTTCCGGCCAGCGCGTCTACGTGTGTAGCTCTCGTCCAATCTCGGCAGTGCCAGTCACGAGAACGGGAGAAGCAACCGCCCAGGCCGACATGATTCTCGCTCCCGGGACGGTCTGCCAGCGACCGGGAGCCAGCCTTCTGATGACGCCCGCAACCCGCTAGAAGGCGTCACGGACGGGCGTCACTGACCTAGTTTCAGCTAGGCAGCGAGTGCGTAGTTGTCGTCGGCAGTTATCGCTACCAACTTGCCACTGGATTTACGAGGATCGTGACCCCCTCGACACGCAGCGCCCGCTTTCGACCACCCGTCGAAACCGATCGCCCCCTGGAAAACAAGAGATTTCATCGAGGTCGAGCTCGGACCGAATCCGCAACCCGTGCCTCCACTCACCGTGAGCCAGCAATAAAGGTAGGTCCACCTCGAAACTACGCAAGCGCCGGGAGAAACCGAGAGCCTCCTGCAGATGCACGGGGGTGCCCGAATCCCGTGCCGGCACACAGCAATTGCCCGGGTGCTTCCGACCGCGCAACCACGGCTTGCATCTCCGATGACCCAGATCTCCGATGACCCAGATCTCCGATGACCCAGATCTCCGATGACCCAGGGGTGGGCGCGGCTAGAATATCCGTGCCGTCACCGCGTCGAAGGGACCATGCACGCCACATCCCGATTCCTGGTCCTCACCGGGCTGCTCCTGGGGGGCTGCCTCGCCTCTGCGGCGGCGGAAGAGGCACAAACGGCCCCTCTCTTCCGCATCGAGCGCAGCAAGAACGCGAATGTGGTCCAATACGATGTGCAGCTGCGCCCGGACGGACGCCTCGACCCGAAAGAGCCGGTCGTCGCCTACTGGATTCGCCTCGCGAAAGACGGGCAGCGCAAGGAACTCTCCTGGGTGCAACACCGATTCGCCTACGGATTCGACACGCGCCACGACCGCGATACCGGCGTTGCGACGCTCCGCATGAAAGCCGGTCTCGACCGTGAGATCCGGGTGGTGCCCGGTGAAGAGGGCTACCGCGCCGAACTTTTGATCGACGGTCGTCCGGCATACGTGGACCGCATCTTCATCCAGTCGATCGAAGGCGGCGTGCTACCCGAGGTCGAATACATCGATTTCTGGGGAACCGACGTAGAGACGAAGGAGCCGCGGTACGAACGCTTCGGACCCTCCTGAAGCACTCCCCACACAGTTGGCATCCATCGATGATCGTGCGCTAGTCGACGAGTCCGAGCATCGCGCGCACGCGCGCCACAGCGCGCGGATTCTCGGATGCCGGGGGCTCTGCGGGCACCCGCGGAGGCTCGCCCAGGGCGACAGCCAGTCCGCGCCGCTCGAGATCGGCATGCAGCAGGCTCAGATCGCGCGTCGGCCGGACCCAGCCCCGCTCGATCAGCCGCGCGCAGAGAAGTTCGAGGCCCTGCTGCGGGCGACCGGTTTCCCGCTGGCCCAAGGGCTGCGCCCGAGCGCGGCGCAGCACGGCTTCTCGGAAGAAGCGCAGCAGGCGGAAGCTCCACCGCTCGGGCAGGGGGTGGATGGAGAGCGGTTTTCCCAAGGACCCGCACTCGACGAGCATCGACTCGCTGTCGGCCGTCACCACCAACTCGTCGGCCCAGGCGAGGTAGCCGAGATAGGGGTTCTCGCCGGCCCCACCGGCCCCGTAGAAGTGCGACGGGATCCCCTCGAGCGCGGTGCGCAATGCGTGTGCCGGGGCGTCGCCGGTGCGCCGGCTCGTCGACACCAGCACCGAGCCGCCGGCCTCCCGGGCGCGTCGCGCGACCGCCTCACCCATGCGCCGCGCGGTGGCCCCGTCGATCCGGTATTGACCGGAGGTCCCACCCACCAGCAGCGCGATCCGCGGTGCGGGAAGCGTCTCGAACCTCTCCTTCCAATGCACCCGCGCCTCGGCAATGCGCTCCGGTGTCACCCGGTGGAGCGGACCGTCCAGAACGAGCCGGTGCGGGTGAGGAAAGAGCCGGGTGTAGGCCGGCGTCACCGCGAGATCGAAGAGCGCAGCGTCATCTGCGCCCTTCCTTCCGAGCTGCACCAGTCGCGCCGCACCAGCACTGGCCTCGCGAAGCGCCAGGGAAACCGGTGCCGTGCGGCGTCCGGCGGCGATCACCAGGTCCGGCCAGGGCGGCTCGAGCGGATCCGAACGCGCGAGATCCATGCCGCGGAGCGAAGCTCCGAGAATCCGGTTGTGGAGGCGCGACAACAGGCCCGGTACGAGCCGCTTCCGCTCGAAAGGCCAACCGAGCGCCTCGGCGAACCCGACGGCCTGCGTCGTATTGCCCGGCCGGTCGTCGGCAAGCACCCAGACCCGCGGCGACCCACCCCCGGGCGCGGGACCGCCGGAGCGGATTCTCCGCACGTCTCCGGGCCCCCGAAGATCGGCGGTCCAACGCGTGCCGGGACGCCGGCGCGCCGCAGCGTCGAGCCGCTCCGCCCACCAGTTCGCCGTGCGGGCCGGATCCCGGCCTCCATCGGGCCCGCGCGGCACACCACCGGGCGGATCACAGGCAATTTCGAGGTGCACCGGTCCGGCGGTCGCTAGCTTCCCGTCGAGCAGCCACGGCAGGTCGTCGATCGGCACCTGGTCCAGCGGCGGCTCATTCCCGAGTGCCCGGTAGAGCGAGCTCGGTCGCTCCCGGGTAAAAATCTCGAAGCCTGCCGCGTCCGCCGAGCGTTCCAGATCGAACCACAGCGAACCCTGCGGATGCTCCTGGTAGACGAACCGCTCCGGGAACGGGGCCCAGGGCTGGGTGTGCAGGTTCGTGTAATGCAGACAATGACTGCGACCCTCGCGGTACTCGCCATCGCGTGCGTTCCAGCCCGCTTCGAGCGGGCCGCAATTCCCGGGAACGCCGGTCGCCCGGCGCAGCAGCGCCGCCTTGCTCTCGGTGCACGCAGCCTCGAAGGGCCAGACCTTCGCCATCCGCTCGCAGTCGATCAACATGACCGAGTTGTCGTTGGGGGCCACCGCCAGGTAGCCGTGCTCGCCGAGATCCAGATCGAAGAGCTCCGCGGGATCGCTCAGGTAGATCTGGTCTACATCGTTGTAGATGGCGCGACCCGCGGCGGCGGCGTAGTGAGGAATGGCGCAGCGATAGTTCGAAAAGCCGGTGGTCCAGCCCCGGCGCCGAAAGCCACGAAGACCCTTCATCAGGAAGATCTCGTACACGCGGCCGGGGTCCCGGACCTGCTCGATCGACCACACGAACACTCGCTCGGCCCGGTGCTGGCGGGGCTCGGTGCCCAGGAAGATGCGGACCGGAAGCTTCCCGCGCGACCCGTGACCGGGTCGCACGCCCAGCGTGACGAGTTCCGGAGCGGCACGCTCCCCGATCCGGGGTGAGGCCATTCTCGGTGTATCCTAGCTAAACTTCGCAGTGGAGGATCGACATGGCTAAACGGCTCGAAGGCAGGGTGGCAATCGTCTCTGGCGCGGCCCGCGGCATGGGCGCCGCAGAGGCGCGCCAATTCGCGGCCGAGGGCGCAAGCGTGGTCCTGGGAGACGTGCTCGACGAGGACGGTGTGAAGGTCGCCAGCGAGATCGGCGCCGCCGCCGTCTACACCCCCCTCGACGTGACCCGAGAGGAGGATTGGAAGGCCGCGGTGGAGTTGGCCCAGAATCGCTTCGGTCACCTCGACACGCTCGTCAACAACGCCGGCATCCTGCGCTTGGGGTTGCTAGAGCAGACACCGCTCGAGGAGTACGAACTCGTCGTCCGGGTGAACCAGGTGGGCTGCTTCCTCGGGATGAAAACGGTGATCCCCGCGCTGCGCGAGGCGGGGGGCGGCTCGATCGTGAACATTTCTTCGGTGGCGGGAATGAACGGGATCGCCGGAGCGGTGAGCTACACCGCGAGCAAGTACGCGGTGCGCGGCATGACCAAGGTCGCGGCACTCGAAGTCGGCAAAGACGGCATCCGCGTCAACTCCGTGCACCCGGGCGGCGTCGATACCCCGATGATCGCGCGAGAAGGCGGGTCCGCGGGGGATGACGATTCCGCGGGCCTCCCGAACCCCATCCCCCGCATCGCCCGCCCCGAAGAAGTCGCCGAACTCGTGACCTGGCTCGCGTCCGATGCCAGCTCCTACTGCACCGGCAGTGAGTTCGTAATCGATGGCGGCGGCACGGCCGGCATGCTCCTCCCCACTTTGGAGGACTGAAAAGCCCTTCAGGGAATGTGACGCCTCACGAGGGCGCCGGCACGCTCCACCGGCCGGGGCACCTCGCGTCGGCGGCGAGGCACGCCGAATCGTCACAGGTCGTGTCGCTTTGACCCGCCCCGAGCCAGAGAGGGGCGGCAGCTTCATCAGGCCGGCGAGGCAGCAGCCTCATCAGGTCGGAGAGGCAGCAGCCTCATCAGGTCGGTGCGGCCCGGGTGCCGCGGGATCCCCCTCCCCTAGAACTCGTAGGCCCACGAAACGCGCCATCTGCCCCGGCCGTCGTCGTTGCGGTAGCCGTAGTGCCGGGGATCGTGCTGCCGATGCCGCCAGGAATCGTGCGGGTGAGGATCCCCTCCGCTGCGTGCCAACCGAGTATCGATGCGGTCCATCAGCCGCCCTACGCGGGTGAATTCGCGGTGCAGACGCCGTTGGCCGCGCAGCCCCGGGAAGGAGTTCCTCGCCATGCGGTAGGAGCGCTCGAGCCGGCGAAACGCGTCGCGGGTCCGGCGATCGCCGTGCCCCTCAGCCTTCAGGATCCGGTGAAATCGATGGGCGCTGCGGTCGAGCCTTTTCAGGGCAGACAGCGCACGCCAGTGCCAGTAGTTCCGGTGCCGACGCCGCTCGATCGCTTCCGCGTAGACCGCATCAGTGGTCTCGCGGAGATCGTGCGCAAGCCGCACGAGTTTGCCTTCCGACCGATCTTCCGAGCGATGCTTCGCCGCCGCCGGGATCGCGCCGAGCGCCAGCGTCAGTGCAACAACGGTCGTAACGAGTCTCTTTGCCCTCATCGTCATCTCCTTCTCACCTCTCGCCCTGCTGTTGGGCTCGTGAGATGGGACGCAATGCGGACAGCGGTTATTCGACTCCCCAGAACCGGCGCCCTGGCGCGGCGCCGACCGCGAGAAACCCCCGGAGCATCGCCGCGCCGAAGCGCTAGCGGCGCGCGACCTCGGCGAACGGAACGACTTGCGTTTGCGGCGTCTCGATCTCGCCTTCGGGGAGCATGAAGCGCCAGAAGACCATGCCGAACAGGCGCCCCTCCGTGTCGAGCCAGTTCGGTACCCCCGGATCGCGATGGGCGATCACCATGCGGAAGCTCCCGTCCGGCTCGAGCTGCGTTTGCACCCGGTTCAACCCAATCTGGCGGTTCGCGTAGTCGTAGGTCTGGATGAACCGGGTCCAGAGACACACGTGGGCGCAGCGGCACTCGGGCCACCGGCCGGTCACCACCAGCGCATCGTCCGGTCCGATCAGATACGGCGCGTGGGAATAGGCCGCGTCGAAGGCCGCCAGGGCAAAATTTCCAGGCTTTACGGGCGCCGGGAACTGGTTCGGAATGCGGGAAACAAAGGGCGGCTGGTCGGCCTCGGCCATGGGAGGCATCTCCAGGGTCCGGCTGCGGACGAAGCTCGCCGCCCGCCGAATTCCGGCCGCTACCGAAGCGTCGTCCGGCCGGGGCGGCGCGGGTGCCGCGTCCAGGCACTCGATCGACACGGGCACCGGCCGCACCGGATCGGCAGCCACGACCTCCTGTTGCTCGAAGTAGTGACGGGTCGTGATCCGCCAGGCGTCGGGCGTCAGGCCAATCCAGTTGCGGTCGCGTTCGGGGCCCCCGACCCAGAGTTCGAAGGATCCGTCGGGACCCACATCGAACTCCGTGTCGTTGATGGCCCCGGCGGTGTGGGTGCCGAAACGCCGATCGGCTCCGCCCGCCTCAATGGTGACCGAGACATACACCGCTCCGTCCATGTTGCCCCGCACCCTGTACGCCCGGCCTGCCTCGACGGCCGCCTCGAAGTAGATCGCGTCGGGGTTGTCCCCGGTAAACTTCCGCGTCGGCGACACGATACGCTGAAAGACCGGGTGCGCCGGGTCGTCCTCGAAGTGACCGAACAGTCCCCCTTGGAGTATGTGCATCAGCGCCCGGTGACCGTCCACCACGTCATCCGGGCTCTCGATGCGCCACTCGGGACTCAGCCACCGCTCATCCACCTCACCCAGAAGATCGATCAGTTCGCGCAGCGCCTTGCGGCTCTCGGTCTCCGTTCCTGCCATGTCGTTGCTCCTCAACGCCGGTCGGCACAGCGAATTGCTGCGTCGCCGACTCGAATGATGCGCAGGTCGCCGAAAGGCGTACCCGTGCCGCTGTTCAGCACCAGCGCTACCGCGAGCTGGCGGTCGGGATCGGCCCACCCCCCGGACCCACCGAAACCCGCATGACCCATGCCGCGCCGCACCTTGGCGCGAATCGTGTTCACCCGGTGGTAGCCGAGCCGCCAGTGCATCGGGTACGGGATCACCCGTCCGATGCCGCGGTTTCGCGGCTCCTGGAGCCTCTCGACCCGCTCCTCCGAAAGCAGACGCACGCCCTCCAGCTCGCCCCCGCCCGCGAGCATCGCGTAGAGTTTCCCGAGCGAGCGCGCCGTGAACATACCGTTGGCCGCGGGCAAGCTGGCGGTCGCAAACGCTTCGCCGTTGAAATCGAGACGCTCGATGCCCGAAGGCATCAGCGCCGTCGCAGCCTCCTGCGGATCGAACGGGATCCGCGCCAGACGCAGAGCGCGAGTGAGATTTCCGGCCCTCCCGTAGAGGTCGTCTGCGGGGCGCTCCCGGCGCCGGCGCACCGGGATCTGCCGTGCGCGCCGATGCACCTGATCGGCGGGCAGACCGATGAACAGCCCGTCGAGCTCGAGGGGCGCCGTGAGTTCCTGGGCGAGAACCTCCCCGAAGCGTTTGCCCGTGACGCGCTGAACGATTTCCCCGATGAGCCAACCGAAGGTAAATGCGTGATACCCGTGGGCTGCACCGGGCAGGTGGCGCGGTTCCGCCCGTTCGAGCGCATGCACCATCTCGTTCCAGTCGAGCATGTCGTGTGCGTCTTCGATCATGTGCCGGATGTGGTAGAGCCCGGCCTCGTGACACAGCAGATGATCGACGCGGATATCCGCCTTGCCGCGGGCAGCAAACTCCGGCCAGTACTCGCGCACGGGAGCCTCGCAATCGACGAGGCCTTTCTCGGCCAAGATGTGGAGCAGCGTCGAAGTAACGCCCTTCGTCGTCGAATAGGAAAGCGCGACCGTGTCGCTTTCCCAGGGCCGGCCCTCCTCGTCCCGCGTTCCGCCCCAGCAGTCGACAACCACCTCACCGCGGTGCCAGACGCAGACCGCGGCCCCGCCCGGCTGCGATCGCTTCCTGCCGCCGGGAATCAGCCGGCTCAGGACCCGGGCCACATTGGAAAAATCGGGGTGGACGTAGCCTTCCAGCATGAGCGCCGGATTATACCGACTGGTTTCGGATAGGATGGCCGGCCGACACCGGAGGATCCCATGCCCCAGCGCGACGACACCCGCGATACCGAGCGCCTGGTCTCCGGGGCAGCCTGGGACGATCTATGTGAAGCCCTGCGCCGCGCCGGTCGCGAGATCCTCTCCGAGGGCACACCCGACTCTCCGCAGATGCGTGCGGAGGGTTTCCGGCACCTGGCCGGCCTGCTGGTCTCCGGCGTGCGCCAATCGTTCGAGATGGCCGATCCGGCGCGGCCGCGATTCTGGCGCAACCCGGACAGTGCGGCGAAATGGGGCGCCGAGAACTCGGACAACCAGTATCTGTGGACCTGCGTCGACCCGGCGCTGAGCTACCGCATCCGCGGTCAGCGCGGCAGCGCCTACGAATTCCTGATCGAGGCAAAGCAGGGCTACATGCAGCTCGGCGACTCCGCGAACTACGCGACGCTGACCTCTGAGCAGATCGAAACCGAAGAAGACGGCAGCTTCGAGGTCGTGGCCAGCGCGAAAGAACACCCGGGGAACTGGCTCCCGCTGGGTCCGGACGCGCGCTACGTGCTCGTTCGCCAGTACTTCAACGACTGGGAACACGAGGATCCGGCGCGCTTCTGGATCACCTGCCTCGACAGCGCGGGGTCGCCCGCGCCCCCCGCCGAGCCCGCGGCGGTGGCACAGCGTCTCGACGCAGCGGGCCACTGGGTGGAGACGACGATCCGTTTCTGGAATGGCTGGGTGGCGGAAATGCGTGCCGCACACGAGCCGGGGAAGCTCCTGCCCGCAATCCACATGACCGGGGGCGCAGACGACATCCGCTACGGCAACGACCTCTACCGGGTGGCACCGGACCAGGCTCTCATCCTCGAGACCGAGCCGCCGCTTGCGCGCTACTGGTCGTTCCAGCTGTGCAGCCTCTGGTTCGAAACTCTCGACTACACCAACCGACAGACGAGCCTCAACGGCCAACAGATCCACGTCGACTCGGATGGCCGCGTGCGGGTGGTGATCGCGCACCGCGATCCGGGAATCCCGAACTGGCTCGATGCCGCCGGCCACCCGGAAGGGATGATCCAGTACCGCTGGATCTGGAGCCAGAGCAGTCCGCACCCGAGTGTGCACACGGTACCGCTGGCGGAATTGCGCGACGCGCTGCCCGCGGATACCCCACGGGTGACGCCGGATCAGCGCCGCCGCGATATCGCCGGCCGCCAGGAACACATCGCGCGCCGCGAGCCCGCCACCTGAACGTCAGGGCCGGTGTTCCGGCCAGGCATCTTCGGGCTGGTCGGTGATCGCAAGCGACGCCACGAGGGCCCGAAACCAGGGTCGATACTCGTCGGCCTTCTCGATGGGGCTGTCGGCCGTCACGACGAGAAGCCTGCCGTCGCCGATCTCGACGAGCGTCACCTGCTCGATCCTCGGCACGTCGAAGAGGGCTATCTCCACCTGGACGGCGCGGCGCTCACTCACGACGAGTTCCACCGGCGGTGACATTGCCCCGCGGCTCCCGTAGTAGCGCCCGTAGCGCTCGAGGTAGTCCTGGATCGTCGCGTAGCGTTGCACCATGACCTGGAAGGACGCCGTGTAGTCCCAGGTGGCGCCGTCGACCACGACGAGCCCGTGCTCGGTGCCGAAGTGCGTCCAGCCGGCGGGCAGACGCAGGCTATAGCCGCGCCGCACGTCCACGTAGGGCGCCATGGCCAACGCCGGCGGGCCCGGGCCGGACGCAACCGGTTCGCCGGGCGCGGCATCGGGCGGCCCCGCCCAACCGAAGATCGCGCCGTTGGGCAGGCGGTAGAGCGACTCGAAGGAATTCACGTCTTCATCGGAGAGGCCCTCGGGCACGCTCCTGCGGTCGCGCGCCACCGGATACATGAGATCCGCCGGGATCGGGCTGTGACCCCGCATCCCGAGAGCGTGACCGATCTCGTGGAGTGCGATCCACTGCACCTGGTCTTCGCCCAGCAGCCCGAATTCGTCGGCCAGGTAGACGCGAAGCTCGGGCACCGCGAAGCTCACCTCCACGCGTTCGGCCTCCGGGTCGCCGCCGTCGACGCGACAGGCGGCGCCCGTGGACGTAGAGCCCAGCACCTTGAACTCGGATTCGGACTCTGGGGCACGCGCTGCCACCAGGAAAATAGTGAGGTCGGCGGCGTCGGCACTCCCCACTAGCTGGAAGCTCACCAGCCCATCGAGAGACCGCTCCCAGGTGCGCAGCGCCTCCTGAACCCCAGCGACGTACCCGTCCGAGTCGCGGGGATTGAACTCGTCCTGGAGTTCCTCGGGTATCGCAATCTCCGGAATGAAGACGCGCAGCGGCATGGCGGCGTCGTCCCAGCGGCAGAAGAAGAGCAGATCGCCCCGTCGATCGTCGGAGGGCGCCGCGCGGTGGACCATGAAGGGCAGGTAGTTGGGTTCGTAGATTTCGGGCCGGTCCGCTGCGAAGGCGGCGTAGTCGCGACGATCCGGTTCGTAGGCAACAGGGGTCGGATCCCGGACGGCACACGCCGCCAGGACGGCCGCGAGCACCGCCGCGCGCTTCACGTCCGCCGCCGCCCCCGCACGGCCCGCTGCATCTCGCGCTCCTGCTCGCGGCGCCGGATCGTCTCGCGCTTGTCGTACCTCCGCTTCCCCCGCGCCAGGCCGAGTTCGACCTTCGCGCGCCCATCCTTGAAGTAGAGCTTCAGGGGTACCAACGTAAGCCCCTTTTCTGCTATGGCCCCCTGGAGGCGTGCAATCTCGCGGCGGTGGAGCAGCAATTTGCGCTCGCGGCGCGGATCGGGGTTGTCGCGTCCGGCCTTGTCGTAGGGACTGATGTGCATATTCACCAGGAAGGCTTCGCCGCGCCGCACGGTCGCATAGGAATCGGAGAGGTTCGCCTTCCCGGTGCGCAGCGCCTTGACCTCGGGGCCAAGTAGCGCGATGCCCGCCTCCCAGGAGTCGAGGATCTCGTACTCGAAGCGCGCGCGCCGATTCGTCGCGATCGCTCGTCTTTCAGAGTGTCTGTCCGCCATGGGGTAGCTACAGGATACCGCTAGGCGACCTCTCGGGCGTCGGTGTCCAGTTCGCGGCCCGTGGTCTCGGGCAGCGCCACGAGGGAAAGACCGGCCAGCACGCACGCACACGAGACCGCGACGATGGCCATCGGCAGGTCTTCGGCCACACGAGACAAGGCGTCGATTGCGTAGAGGCCACCGGCCCAACCCAGCGTCTGGACGACCAGCATCCAGGCCAGAGCCGTGCTCCTGTGGGAAGTCGCAAAGAGTTCGCCGAAGAAAGCCCGCAACACCACGTCCCCGGCCATCATGAAGAAGAGCCCTCCTCCCCAGGCGAAGACCAGGAGCCACGCGGGTCCCAGGTAGAAGAATGCCATGCCCACAGGTGCTGCCAGGTACGCGACCAGCCCGACCCGGCGCCGACCCCAACGGTCGCTGAGGCGCCCGCCGATGATCCCGCCGGAGATGCCGATCCCGCCGCCGGCACCGATGAGCAGCGCATAGCCGGCGGGCGACCAGCCGTGAACCGTCGCCAGGTGGAAGCTCGCGTATTGGAAGAACGCAATCGTTCCGAACGCGGCCAGTGCGGCGGCAAGTCCAATGAGCATGGCCTCGCGCGGGCTGCGAGTCACCAGTTCACGCACCGGACCGAGCCAGAGCGCCGAAAGGCCGCCCCCGAATCCTGCGTCCCCGGCGCCCGAGGCCGCGAAGCGGCGCGTTTCCGGCAGCGCCCGCCAGAAGAGCGGAAGCAGGAGAAGTGGCGCGCCTCCGAAGACATAAAGGGTGCGCCAGCCGCCGGGAATCCATTCGATGGCGGCGTAGAGCATCGCCGCCAGGCCATAGCCCAAACCCGCCAACACACCGAGAAATGCGAGCCCGGCACCGCGCTGCCCGGCGGGCAGTTCCTCCAGCATGATCACGATGCCGAGCGCGTAGCAGGCGAGCAGGAAGGCACGGGTCACCAACTGGATGGCGCCGAACACCCACGCCGTGGGGCTCAAGCCCGTGAGGAGTTCGCCGAGCCCCATCCCGACCACCGCGAGGAGGAAGACCCGGCGCCGTCCCAGCCGGTCCGCCAGGGGCACGAGCAGCACGGCTCCGAGGCCCCCGAGCCGGATCGTGCCCATCATGGCACCACTGTCTTCGCCCGGGATCGCAAAGGTCTCCACGATCTGGGGCAAAGCGGCGTTCAGGATACCCATGTCGTATTGCTCGAACCCAAGACCCAGCGCAATGAGCGCCGTGAGGCGGCGCACACGGGGATCGAGCAGGGGCTCACTTCCGAAGAAGGGCCTCAGGTACCAGGGATTGCGGTCGATCGAGAGAGACTACGCGATCTCGCGCGGCGCGTTGTGCTCATCGACGAAGACGCGGATGGCTTTCCAGCCCCGGCACTCAGCGGCATCGGCCTGGACGTAGCTGCAGATGATCACGAGGTCGTGGGGCTTGATCAAGTGGGCGGCGGCGCCGTTCACGCAGATCTCGCCCGAGCCCGGCTCGCCTTCGATGGCATAGGTCTGGAGGCGGGTGCCGTTGGTGCAGTCGTAGAGGTCGACCTGCTCGTAGGGGAGGATATTTGCAGCCTCGAGCAGGTTGCGATCAATCGTGACCGATCCCTCGTACTCGATGTTGGCTTCGGTGACGGTCGCGCGATGAATCTTGGACTTGAGCATGGTCCGGTTCACGGGGAGATCCCTCCTGACAGGGGCTTCGGATCGAGAATCCGGTTGTCGATGAGGCGCACGGACGCGCCGTCTGCACCTTCCGGTGAGTGAAAGACGACAGCGAGTGCGAGCAACACCGGGCCTTCGAGCACCGCAGGCGCAGGCTCGAGGCTCTCGGGGTGGCGCAGTTGCGCGTAGTCGATTTGCGCCAGGGGCGCCTTGCCGATCTCGCGCTCGACTCCGTGAAGCAACGCAGCCGCGCTCCGTTCACCGGCCACAATGGCGCGCTCGGCGGTCTCGAGCGAGCGCACCAGCACCGTGGCCTGGCGCCGGGCTTCCGGGTCCAGATTCACGTTCCGACTCGATAGCGCGAGCCCATCCGACTCCCGAACCGTCGGGGCGCCAACCACCTCTACGTCGAAGAGAAGGTCGCGAGTCATGCGGCGGATTACGGCCAGCTGCTGGAAGTCCTTCTCCCCGAAGACTGCGACGTGGGGCTTCGCCGCCAGGAAGAGCTTGGCGACCACGGTAGTGACACCGCTGAAGTGGCCCGGCCTCGTGGCGCCGCAGAGCGGATGCGCCAACTCGCCGACGTCGACGCAGGTCTGGGCGCCCTCCGGGTACATCTCGGCCGCGGTGGGCGCAAAGACGAGGTCCACACCGGCCTGGCGGCACTTGCCCAGGTCTTCCTCCAGCGTCCTGGGATACTTCGCGAGATCTTTCGAGTCGTTGAACTGAGTGGGGTTCACGAAGATCGAGAGCCAGACCCGGTCGGCTCGCCGGCGCGCCTCTTCCACCAGCGAGAGGTGTCCTGCGTGAAGCGCCCCCATGGTGGGAACCAGCGCGAGCCGGTGCCCAGCACCGCGCTCGACATCGGCGCGCCGCTGCAATGCGCGAGTAGTGTGCAGGAGGTCCACGTTCTCGCCCCTAGCTGTACACGTGTTCGTCGCCGGGGAATTTCGCTTCCGCCACATCCTCGGCAAAACGCCGGGCGGCCTGAGAGGCCAACGCGCCGAGGTTCGCGTACTGCTTCACGAAGCTCGGTGTCCACTCCGAAAGTCCGAGCAGATCGTGCATCACGAGAACCTGCCCATCGCACCCGCCGCCGGCACCGATTCCGATGGTCGGAATCGAGAGTGATGCAGTCACCTCCGAGGCGAGTTCGGCCGGCATGCCCTCGAGCACGACGGCGAAGGCGCCGGCCTCCTCTACGGCTCGCGCGTCCGCCATCACCTTCGCCCTCCCCTTCTCCGTGCGACCCTGGACGCGATGACCGCCCATCCGGTGAATCGCCTGGGGAGTCAGACCCACGTGTCCCATCACCGGGATCTCTGCGGCGACGATCCGCCGGATCGTCTCCAACACCACGACGCCGCCCTCGAGCTTCACCGCCTGAGCCCCACCCTCCTTGACGCAACGGATCGCGTTGCGAACGGCATCCTCGGGCGAGACCTGGTAGCTCCCGAAAGGCATGTCGGCGACGACCAGAGCCCGGTGGGCTGCGCGGCTTACCAGCGCAGTGTGGTAGAGCACCTCCTCCAGAGTCACCGGGAGCGTGGTGTCGTGGCCCTGCACCACGTTGCCCAGCGAATCTCCCACCAGAAGCAGGTCGATCCCTGCGGTGTCGAAGATCTGGGCGAAGGTGAAGTCGTAGGCGGTGAGCATGGCGATCTTCTCACCCCGGCGCTTGCGGCGACGCAGGGTCGGAAGCGTGATGCGGTGCTCGCGGCCAGTTTCCGCGCTGACGATCGACATGGGGGGACGCCTCCCACCACCAGAGCGGTCCGTGACTCAGAGACAAAAAAAGCGCCTGCCGGAAGGTTCCGGAGGCGCGGGCGTCCTCGCGCTTGCGAGTCACCTCGTTCCGCCCCCGTCTCGGTCCCCCGCTGGCCGTGGGATCCGAGCGTTCTGCTGGGCGATCCAGGCGTTCTCTCTGCCTACCGAGCAACTGAGGGCTCGGGCGGTTCTGTTCAGCCCGATGGAGTTCGCACCGTGCGAGACCCCTCGGAACCCAAAAAGGCTACGGGAAGCTGCGCCCGGGATCAAGCATTCTTGAGCCCCGCGGGGCCGGGCGGATCCAGGCGTGTACGCAGTGCCGGCGGCAGGTGGCGCGACTCGAGGAAATCGGACGCGTGCGTGCGCAAGCCACCGGCAAGCACGTCGATGCGCTGTGCAAACGAGTCGCTCGAGACGAGGACGATGCGAACCGCGCCTCGGATCCGCACTACCCCGCTGGCAACGGGCGGGTCGGTCTCGCGGGCCCGGGGCACATTCTGGACGTGCAGCCCGGCGGACTCCGCCAGCGCGACCAGTTCGGCCAGCACTTCGGCGTCGGTCACGGCACGGTCTGCGGGACGGGCGGAAGCGACCGCGCAATCTCGAGCAGCGTCCGCGCGTCGAGGCTCTCGGCGCGCGCCCGGACGTCCACGCCGGCGGCCCGCAGCGCGAGGGCCACCGACTCGCCCGTCCAGAGCTGCGAACCGCGCAACGCGTTCGCGAGTTGCTTGCGGCGCTGGCCGAACGCGGCACGTACCACCCGCTCGACCGCGGCGAGTTCACCCGGTGCGATCCACGGCTCTGGCAGGGGTCGAATGCGCAGAAACGACGACTGCACTTTCGGCCGCGGGAAAAAGCGCCCCGGGGAGACCCGGAGCTCCTGGGAAACGTCCGTGGTGAAGCGGTGCAAGACGGCGAGCGAGCCGTAATCCCGGCTCCCAGGCCGCGCCATGAGCCGTGCGGCAACCTCGCGCTGCAGCATGACCGACCAGTCGACGAGAAGGCCGCGCAGATCGAGAAGCCGCCGCAACAGCGGGGCCGAGACGGCATAGGGAAGGTTCGCTACCAGCCGCACGGGTCCACGCACCGACGCGAGGCCGGCCAGATCCTCCGTCAGGGCATCGGCGTGGCGCAGTTCGACATTGGCGGGCAGCGCGCCTTCAGCGCGCAGGGCGGCCACGATGCCCGAGTCCACCTCGAGTGCAACCACACGAGCTGCGCGAGCCGCCAGCGCGCGCGTCAGGATCCCGAGGCCCGCCCCGATCTCGAGCACGGTGTCGTCGACGGTGACTCCGGCCAGCTCCACCAGGCGCCCGGCCAACTCGGGATCGCACAGGAAGTTCTGACCGAGATCGCGGTTCGCACGCAACCCGTGCCGTTCGAGGAACCGGCGGACCTCGGCGGCGCTCACCCCGGGGCACCACGAGCCCACGGTGCGGCACCGACGGGAACCCGGGAGAAGGCATTGAGATCGAGCCCGTGCGAGCCGCCTCGAGCCAGGAGTCGGCTGCCGGCGGCCGCAATCATTGCCGCGTTGTCCGTGCAGAGTCCCGGGGGCGGGAAGACCACGCGAAAGCCATCCCGTCGCGCCGCCTCCGCCATCTCGCGGCGCAGGTGGCGGTTCGCAGCGACACCGCCCACTACCGTCAAGGCGCCGACCCCCCGGTCGGCAATGGCGCGTCGCGAACGCTCCACGAGCGGCGCCACGGCGGCCGCCTCGAAGGATGCCGCCAAGTCGCTGACCTCGGCATCGGATAGTGAACCCCGGCGCTCGACCTCCAGTGCAACGGCGGTCTTCAAGCCACTGTAGGAGAAGTCCAAGCCCGGGCGGCCCGCCAGTGGGCGAGGCAAGTCGAAAGCGGTCGCGTCGCCCCGCTCGGCCGCCTTCGACACAGCGGGCCCGCCCGGATACGGCAGCCCGAGCAGCCGGGCGACCTTGTCGAAGGCCTCGCCCACCGCATCGTCGCGTGTCTGCCCGAGGAGCACGGGCGACCCCTCGTCCCCGATCTGGTAGAGGGCCGTGTGTCCACCCGAGATCACGAGACCCACATAGGGCGGCTCGAGGTTCGGAGCAGCCAGCTCGGCCGAGGCCAGGTGCCCCTCGAGATGGTGTACGCCGACGACCGGCCGGCCGAGCTGGTACGCGAGCGCCTTGCCGAAGGAAAGACCCACGAGCAGGGAGCCCACCAGGCCGGGGCCGGCCGTCACCGCCACGGCGTCGAGCTGCTCTGCGGCGACACCCGCCTCGGCGAGTGCCTCTTCGACGACGGCGGATACCGAGCGGGTGTGGTCGCGCGAAGCGAGTTCGGGAACTACGCCCCCGTAGGGAGCGTGCACGTCCGCCTGCCCCCGCACGCGGCTGGCCAGGATCTCCAGACCGTCGCGCACGATGGCCGCAGCCATCTCGTCACAGGAACTCTCGATGCCTAGGATGAGTCCCACGAAGCGACGTGCCCGCTGCCCGGTCTCGTGGCAACACCGGGCTAGCCCGTGCGGCTCTCGAGCTTCTCCTGCTCCGACTTGCATTCGATGCACAGCTCGGCCACCGGACGCGCGCGCAGTCGTTTCACGCCGATGTCTTCTCCGCAGACCCGGCACGCGCCGTATGTCCCTTCTTCGATCTTCTCGAGCGCCGCCTCGATCTTGGAGAGCAAGCCCTGCTCGCGTTCCCGCAGCCGGCCGGTGAACTGCATGCTCACCTCCGAGGATGCCGTGTCCATCTCGTCCGGAAAGTCGTCCGGATCGACGTAGATATCACCTGCGAGCACCTTCCGGACATTGCCCGCGATGTCTTCCGACTGCTGCGTCAGCAGCTTCTTGAATCTCGCCAGGTCGCGTTTGTTCAAAGGGCTCTCCCGAGTTTTCAGCCGGAGCCTAGGACCTCTAGCTGTTTCTTCGCTTCCAGAGCGCGGGCGGAATCCGGATACTCCCGGACCACGCGCTCAAACGCCTTGCTCGCCGCCTTGCCGTAGTTTGGACCCAGACGCAACAGAGCTTCGCCCTGGCGGTAGAGCGCGTCGGGCGCCCGTGTCCCTTGGGGGTAGCGGGCAACCACGTCGTCGAAACGCAACACGGCAGTCTTGTAGTCGCCGCGCTTGAAGTAGCAATCCGCCATCCAGTACGACGCATTCTCCGCGTACGTCGAGGACGGGAAAGTTTGCATGAAACTCCGGAACCGGTCAATACAGGCATCCAGATTCCCGTCGCTCCACGCAGCGCGCGCCCCGCGATACGCCTTGAGTTCTACGGAATCGGCCTTGGCCTCTTCGCCCGCCGCATCGGGTGCCGGCTCTTCGTCGGCGGAAATCGCCCGATGCGCCGCGTCGACAGCTGCCGCCGCGTCCTGGCGCGCCGCACGCGCCTCGGAAAGCGCCTCGTCGACGCGGTGCTCGGCCACCTCGATGCGGCCGTTGCTCTGCTTGATCTCGCGCTGAATTTTCTCCAAACGCTCGCCGAGATCCGCCAGGCGCGCGCTGGAACCCGTGCCCCCTTCGTGCTCCAATTCGGAGACACGGCGCTCGAGCTTCCGCTGCGCGGCGACGGTGACACACCCCCCGAGGAGCGCCAGCATCGCGGTGGCCGCGAGGATTCGTGCAATCCGCATCTCTCTCCCCCCCCCAATTCGGCGTCGTAGCTTAGCGCGGGAACGGACCCCACGAAGGGCTCGTGTCATCTCCTCCGCTCCGGGTGGTCCGGTGCAGATTCTCCCCGTTCACATCGATCACGTAGATGTCGGCGCGCCCCCGTCGACGCGAGCTGAAGGCGACTTTCCGCGAGTTGGGCGCCCAGGTGGGCGATTCATCGCCTCGCGGGTGCTGCACCAGCGGGACGTTGACGGTTCCCTCGGGGTCGATCAGCCAGATGTCGAACTGGCCCCCGATCCGACTCTCGTAGGCGATCCATTTCCCATCGGGCGACCAGGCGGGGTGCGTGTTGTAAGGACCCTGGAACGTGAGACGACGCTGGCTCGAGCCGTCAGCCTCCATCACGTAGACCTGCGGAGAACCGCTGCGGTCGGACACGAACGCGAGCTGGCTGCCGTCCGGCGACCAGGCGGGTGCCACGTCGATCGCAGTGCTCCGGGTCAGCGCCCGCAGGTCGCGCCCATCCGGCCGCACCCGGTAGATCTCCGACGCGCGGTCGGGTGCACTCATCGCCACGGCGAGATGGGAACCGTCCGGGGCGAAGACGCCGCGGTACTCGGAGTAAGCATCCCCGAGCCGCCGCAGCAGACGCCCGGGCCGCCCGCGGCCGCGCGACGACAGGAAGAGCAGCGGACGATCCTGGTGCCGATAGGACGTGTAGACGATCGAGTCGCCGTCCGGGGACCACGACGGGAAGCGGTTGATCGAGCCGTTGGCCGTGGCCGACCGCGGGTTCGATCCATCGGCCCCCATCACATAGATCTCGGAGGTCCCCTTTCGGTTCGACACGAAGGCAATCTCCGTGGCCGCGACACCGCGCACACCGATGAAGCTCTCCACCACATCGTCCGCGATCCGGCGCGCGACGACCCCGGGATCGGCGCTGGCGGGCTGCCGGTAGCGCTTTCGCACCAGGCGGGTGCAGCGCGCCGTGTCCCAGACGCGAATCTCGACCGCAAACTCGGTGTCGAGCGTCAGCTCGCCCTGGACCAACGCGTCGGCACCGATCTGCGACCAGTCGGAGCAAACGACGTCCTCGCCGTCCAGAGCGCCCGTCCTCTCCGGCCCCAGGAAGGCCGCGTGCTTCAGCGGTTCGATGACATTGGAATAGGTGAGCGCGGCCTCGAGCCAGCCGCGGAACTCCTCGGCTCGTCCCAGCTTCGGCGTGGCGGAGCCGTCGCGAAAGCTCTGCACGGCGGCCTTGAAGGTGCGCGCGGATCCCGGCGTCACCAACACGGCGGGCCGGTCCTGGGCGCGACCGACCGCTGCGGTGCCCAGGACGGCCAGCGCCAGCGTGCAGATCACGAGAGACCTCATCGATCGCGGTCCGAGTAGAAGACGAAAGTCCACTTGCCGGCCTCGGGCGGTGCCGGCAACGGACTCGCCTTTTGGATCGATCGGACGACGTTCTCGTCGTACCACGGGTTGCCAGAGCGCCTCTCCACCTTGGGCATACCCCGCACGTACCCCGCAGCGTCGAGGTTTACGCGGATCTCGGCCACCAGGACCTGCATCTCGAACGCAGGCGGCACGACCCAGTTGCGGCGCACGTGGATGCGCGCGTTCTTGAGCCACGCCGCAACTTCGGGCGACACCGGCGCACCCCGCGCAACCCCGACGGCGGCAGTCTCGACGGGTCCAGCCTCCGGCTCCTCGGGCGCCGGCTCGCCCAGCTCGCTGCGCAGTCGTTCGAGCACGTCCTCGTACTCCTGTTCTGCGGGCGGAGGCGGCTCTTCGGGCTTTGGCTTCGCGGCGGGCTTCGGCATCACAGGCTCGGTGGGAAGCACGGTGAGGGCCGGCTTCGGGGGCTTGGGCGGCTTGGGCCTAGAAACAGCCGGTGCGGGGCGCAGCGCCGCGGCTGGCGCCACGAGACGCACCGGGATCGACGCCGGCGGACTCATCGAAGGTATCACCGGCGCCAGAGCCAGCACGAGAAAGACCAGCCCATGCAGGCCGGTCGAGCCCGCCAGGGAGTACCTGAACTCCCGGCGCCGCGCCTCGTCGAGCCGGACCGCAACCTCTCGCAACCTCTCCTCCGCGCGATCAGCGCTCGGGCTCCGTAACCATCCCGATACTGCTGGCCCCGGCCTCCCGGGCAGCCGCCAGCGCCTTTACTACGACACCGTAAGGTGCATCCCGGTCCGCCCGGAGGAAAATCTCTTTACTGTCCCGGCCGTCGAAGATGGCCTCGAGCTTCCCGCCCAGCTCGTCGGCCGGAAGTTGCTTGCGTCCGATGTAGTACTTGCCGCCCTTTTTCACGGTGAGGATGAGCGGCTCGTCCGGGACCCGGAGCGGCTGGCTCGTGGTCTCGGGCAGGTCGACGGCAACCCCCTGCTGCATGAGCGGCGCCGTCACCATGAAGATGATGAGCAGCACGAGCATCACGTCGACGAAGGGCGTGACGTTGATCTCGGAGAGCGGGCGCAGGGTGGTGCCCAAGCGCTGCACAGCCACGGCGACCTAGCCCGACGGGGCCGAGGCCGGCCCCCCCGCCCCGGCGCCATGCTTCAACAGATCGCCCTCGCAATCCGCTGAGAAGAGATCGATGGCTGCGGTCAGGCCCCGGAGCTCGCCGACGAAGTGGTTGTAAAAGATAGTCGCTGGAATCGCCGCGAGCAGGCCCACCGCGGTGGCAATCAGCGCCTCCGCGATGCCGGGGGCCACGACCGCCAGGCTCGCCGAGCCCGTGCGGGCAATGCCCTGGAACGCGTCGATGATGCCGATCACCGTGCCGAAGAGACCGATAAAGGGCGCCGCACTTCCCGTGGTCGCGAGGAACGAGAGCCCGCGCTCGAGACTCAGCCCCTCGCGCGAAGCGGACCATCCGATCTGCCGCACGAGCGATCGGCGCTGCGCATCGCTCAAGCCAGCATCGGAGAGCCTCGACATGCGGCTCAACTCGCTGTAGCCCGCCAAGAACACACCCGCGAGGGGACTGCGATCGAGTTCGCGCGCCAGCTGGTAGGCCGCGTCGAGAGATCCCTCCTGATAGACCTCGAGGAATGCCTCGCTATCCTGCTCCGCGCGGCGCAGAGCTCTCCACTTCACCAGAATGATCGCCCAGGACACCACGGACATCAGGACCAGAAAAAGCAACACAAGCTGGACGAGCCAGCTCGCCTGCCAGATCAGGCTCATCGCGTCGAGGCTCGCGAGACGCCCCCCCGACGCCGCCGCGGTAATCATGCTTGCTCACCCCAGTTCGGAACTCCGCAAGGTTAGGAAACGGCCTGAAGGAGTTCAACCAACCTCTCGCTGCGAAAAGGAGAACGCATGCTCGTCATAGCGGACGCGCGCGACCCCCTCACCACCGGTACCGACCTTCTGGTGATACCGGTCACGGCAATTGGAGACAAGCAACGTCTCCCCGCACGCCTCGCCGGGCTCGACCGGACACTCGAGGGCGGCCTGGGCGCAGCCATCGCATCCGGCGATTTCCGCGGCAAGCGCGACCAGAAGCTGCTGCTCTATCCCAACGGCGCACTCCCCGCAAAGCGCGTGCTGCTGCTCGGTCTCGGCGACGAGGCCGCGCTCGATGCCGATGCGCTGCGCCGCGCGGGCGGCAGCGCAGTGAGGGAAGGGGCCGCGCGCAAGGCCGAGAAGGTCACCGTGGCGATGATCGTGCGCCGCCGCCGCGTGGGCATTGGGGCGGCGGCCCAGGCGCTGGCCGAGGGCGCCATTCTCGGCGGCTACCGCTTCGATGCCTACAAACAGGCGGCGGAAGACGGCCCGGGTGAAGTCACCCGCGTCCAGCTCTCGTTCGACAAGAGCGCCGACCTGAGAAGAGCCCGTGCCGGAGCCAAGCGCGGCACGATCCTCGCCGATTCTCAGAACGTGGCGCGGGATCTCTCGAACGCCCCGGGCAACGCCTTGCCTCCCGCACAATTGGCGCGTGAGGCGCAGAAGGTGGCGAAGGCAGTGGGGCTCCGCGTGCGGGTGCTCGGCGTGCCCGAACTCCGCAAACGCAAGATGGGGGCAATCCTGGCCGTCGGAGGCGGCAGCTCGCGCCCACCGCGCCTCGTTGCCCTCGAGCACCAGCCAAAACGCCGCAAGAACGCGGCGCCGCTCTGCCTGGTGGGCAAGGGCGTGACCTTCGACTCGGGGGGCATTTCGATCAAGCCGTCTGGGGCGATGGATGAAATGAAGCACGACATGTCCGGAGCCGCGGCCGTGGTGGGCGCTCTCCGGGCGTGCGCCCTGCTCGACGTCCCCTATCCGGTCGTGGGTGTGATCGGCGCCGCCGAGAACCTGCCGAGCGCGACGGCTTACCGCCCCGGAGACATCGTGACGTCGGCGTCGGGCAAGACCATCGAGGTGCTCAACACCGACGCCGAGGGCCGGGTCGTGCTCGCCGACGCGATCCACTACGCGAAGACCGAATACAACCCCTGCGCCATCGTCGACATCGCGACCCTGACGGGCGCCTGTGTGATTGCCCTCGGACGCTGGGCATCCGGCCTCTTTGCAAACAACTCGACGCTCTCGGACCAGTTGCGGCACGCCGGCGCTGCGACCTCGGAGCTGGCGTGGCCCCTGCCGCTCTTCGAGGGCCACAAGAAAGCGGTAAAAAGCTCCGTCGCGGACGTGAAGAACACCGGCGCCGGGCGCGAAGCCGGCTCGTCCACGGCTGCCGCCTTCCTGGCCGCCTTCGCGGGCGACACGCCGTGGGCACACCTCGACATCGCCGGCACCGCGTGGACGACGCATCCGAGTCCGTACCAGCCGCGGGGGGCGACCGGCGTCGGCGTGCGAATGCTGCTCGAACTCCTCGCCGACTGGAAGAACGTCAAGCTCTGAGACCCGGCGCGCCCGGACGGCGCTGTGCTTCTGCTATCGTCGCGATTTGCGCTCCGGCGCGAGGTTTCCGGCGGTGAGTTCCCGAGAGTCCGAAGACGCCCCGTCGCGCGATATCCCCACAGTCCGCACACCGGATGCGGTGACCCCCGCACCCACGCCGACCGAGCGCACTCCCGAGCCCACCGACGCGCTCACCCGCTACATGGCGGAACTGGCGCACCATGCACCGATCTCCCGGGAAGAAGAAAAGGCGCTCGCCACCCGCTGGCGCGAACAGGGAGACGTCGAGGCGGCACGCCGCCTCGTGCTGGCAAATCTGCGCCTGGTGGTGAAGATCGCCATGGAGTACCGGCGTGCATGGGCGAATACCCTGGACCTGATCCAGGAGGGAAACCTCGGACTCATGCAGGCGATCCAGCGCTTCGACCCCTCCCACGACGTCAAGCTCTCGTCCTACGGCGCCTACTGGATCCGCGCCTACATCCTCAAATACATCCTCGACAACATCCGGCTCGTGCGATTGGGGCGCTCACGTGCCGAGCGCAAGCTCTTCTTCCGGATGAACAAGGAGAAACGCAAACTCGAGCGCGAGGGTTTCAGCCCCGAGCCGCGACTCCTCGCCGAGCGCCTCGACGTAACCGAAGCAGACATCGAGAACATGGAGCAGCGGCTCGCAGAGCCGGAGGTGTCACTCAACGCTCCCATTCGCCGCGACCGGGAATCGAGCGAACGGGGAGAATTCATCTCGGCAGATGTGCAGAGCACAGAGGACACGGTGGCCGGTACCGAGGTACGGCGCATCTTCCTGGAGAAGGTCGGGGAGTTCGCGGATGAACTCGACGAGCGCGATCGGAAGATCCTGGAAGAGCGGCTGCTGGCCGAGGAACCCCGCTCGCTCCAGGAACTCGGCCGGGAGTTCGGCGTTTCTCGGGAGCGGGTGCGACAACTCGAGTCGCGACTGGTAAAGCGCCTCACGGAGTACATGCGGCAAGAGCTGGTCGATTTCGACTTCTACGCCCCCTCCCGGGACTGATTTTGGGGCGTATTCGAAGGCGTGTGCGGGTGAGCGGCCGGGTGCAGGGCGTATGGTTCCGCGGCGCCACCCGGAAAGAGGCACGGCGGCGCGGCGCGGACGGCTGGGTGCGCAACTGTCGCGACGGCTGCGTGGAAGCCGTCTTCGAGGGCAGTCCCGAGGCAGTCGACGCGCTCGTGACGTGGTGCCACCGCGGCCCTCCGGCGGCGCGGGTCGAGAACGTCGAGCTGCGCGAAGAGACTCCCGAAGGTCTGCACGGCTTCGACATCCAGGCCTGAACTCGCCGGGGATGCGGCAGGAGCGTAACCCGGTCGAACCGCCCCGCTCAGTACCCCATCTGCCTTGCCGGGGCGAACTCGCCGGGGAT
>PBYF01000073.1 GCA_002729515.1 Deltaproteobacteria bacterium | reverse complement strand
CGGGAACAGCGACGGCGAGTACGGGAACAGCGACGGCGAGTACGGGAACAGCGACGGCGAGTACGGGAACAGCGACGGCGAGTACGGGAAGTTCAAGCTGCGTTTTCGCTGGGTCCGATCAGCAGACATTCTGTCCAATGGGGACCGGGTCCCAACACGGGGCGGTGATGTTTTCGACCGCGGTGATGCTTCTCAACCTCGAGGCGCCGCCGCCGCTCGTGCCGGATGCGGCCTCCCCGGAATCCCGCGGGCCCGACTCGAAGCCGCGGCCGCACGCCGCCGGATAGCGCTACGTTGACGGATCCGGCAGGAGGAGGCTCGGCAGCCATGTCAGGAGGCGCAGAGGCGGCAGGCCGGCTCGACTGCATCTTCGTCAACGCCGGAATCGGCGGTGCGCCATCGGCTAGGTCATCGATAGCGGGGCGGAAGACTGGGACTTCACTTTCGGTGTCCTGGTCCGCGGCGCCTTCCCGGGCATCGAGCACGTGTCCCAGGGCATGCAGGCCCAAGGCGGGGGGGGGCGCGAGCATCAACACGGCATCGGTCGCGGGTGTGACCGGCGTCTGCCCGCCCGTCGACGGCGGCCTCACGAGTCTCGGCGTCGACATCCGCCGGACCATGGGCCGGGACGAAGCCGCCGCCTCGCCCCTCGCGGGCATCACGGCCATCGACTACGGCAGCACCGGCGCGCCGCCCAAGATCCGGCCCGGAAGTAGCCGCTTTGAGCGCTGAAGACCGCAAGCTGATCGACGCAATCGTCGGAATGCGTGAGCAGGAGGCCGTCGAGCTCGCGACCGCGCGACTCGAGGCCGCCGGCGAGCCCCTCGAGATCCTGGATCTCTGCAAGCAGGCGATGGACGTCGTCGGCCGGAATTTCGAAGAGGGTGAGTTCTTCATCCCCGAGCTGGTGATGGCCGGCGAGATCCTCTCGCAGATTTCGGCCGTGGTGAAGCCGCACATCGCGGTGGGCGCCAAGGCGCCGGGAGAGCGGCGAGCAACGGTACTGCTCGGCACTGTGCACGGAGACATCCACGACATCGGCAAGAACATCGTGGGCTTCATGCTCGATGTGAACGACTTCGAGGTCTGCGACCTGGGCGTCGATGTCACGCCGGAGCGCTTCATCGAGGCGATCGAGCGGCATGCCCCCGACGTGGTTGCGCTGAGCGGCTTCCTGACGCTCTCTTTCGGCTCGATGAAGCGCACCATCGAGGCGATCGCAGAGGCCGGGCTTCGCGACGACGTGAAGATCATGATCGGCGGCGGCCAGGTGGACGAGGCGATCCTCGAGTTCACCGGCGCCGATTCCTTTGGCGCCAATGCGATGAGCGCAGTCAATCTCTGCCGGCAGTGGGCGGACGCGTGAACGAGACCGGCACCGAACTCTTCGAGGAACGCTCGCAGCGGATTCGAGACGCCGTCGAGCTACGGGAGCCCGATCGCGTTCCCTTCTCCACGATCTGGCACTTCTGGCCGGCGCGTTACGCCGGGATGACCTGCCGGGAGGCAATGTACGAGTACGATCGCTACAGCGCCGCGATGCGCAAGGCCGTGCTCGATCTCGAGCCCGACTCCTTCGCGTTCATGCAGCCCGCCGTGAGCCTCGGGCCGGCGTTCGAGCAGCTGGGTTTCCGCATGCTCGAGTGGCCCGGTCATGGTGTCGATTCGGATTCCACGTACCAGTACATCGACCGCGAGTACATGAAGGCGGACGAGTACGACGACTTCCTCTTCGATCCCACGGGCTTCTTCCTGAGGAAGTACCTGCCGAGAGTCGCCGACGCCTTCGAGGGGTTCGCGGGCTTTCCGGACTTCCCCGCCTCTCCCTACTTTGGGCTCGTGCACGCGGCACCTGCGTTCGCGACGCCCGGGATGGCCGAGAGCTTCGAGCGGCTGGCGGGCGCCGGGCGGGAGATGATGCAGATGGTCGGGTCGGGCCTGCCGGTGGTCCAGGAGCTGGCCGAGCTCGGCTTCCCCACGGTCTTCGGCGGCTTCTCCATGGCGCCCTACGACTACATTGCCGACTACATGCGCGGCTCTCGCGGCGCCATGCTCGACATGTTCCGCCATGAAGAGAAGATGATCGCGGCGATCGAGAAGGCGCGCGCCATCATCGTTCGAGGCACGATCGAGCGCCCCTCCCCACTCCCCTCGAAGACCGTGTTCATTCCGCTCCACTGGGGACTCGACGGATTCATGTCGGATGAGCAGTTTGCCAAGTTCTACTGGCCGCAGCTGCGCGAACTCCTGACGGCACTCATCGACGCCGATCTGACCCCGCTGGTGCTCTGGGAGGGGAACTGCGAATCTCGCCTCGAGAGAATTGCGGATATCCCGCCCGGCAAGGCCATCTACTTCTTCGAGCGCACCGATCCCTTCAAGGCGAAGGCTGTACTCGGCGACACCGTTTGCCTGCGGGGCTTTGTGCCGGCATCGATCCTGACTACCGGCAAGCCCGCCGAGGTCGAGGACTACTGCAAGCGGCTGATCGATGGCTGCGCGCCCGGGGGTGGGCTGATCGTCGATGGCTCGATCGGCATCCCCGACGACGCGCGGATCGAGAACGTCTTTGCGATGCGCGACGCCGTCTGGAACTACGGACAGGCCCGGTAGCCGCACGTGACCGTGCACTCCTTGGCGAATCGGCGGACCCAGAGCGGGGAGCGAAAGGAGAACCGGTGCCGGTCGTGAGCGACGTCCCGCTCGAGATCTCGCTGGCCGAGCTGAAACGGCTGCGCACGCTCCACGGAAAGGACGGGCTGCACCCACGGCTTCGCGCGCTGCTTCCGGAGATCCTCGCCGAGGCGGTCGGGCAGAAGGTGCTCCAGCCCGCGGTCGCCTGGGAGTCGCGACGCCTTCTGGAAGCGACCGGCACTCGCGTTCGACTCGCCGGCGGGCCGGAGCTGGCGCGGGCGAAGGCCGTCGTCGAGTTGCTGGGTGAAGCGGACGAACTCGTCGCGGCGGTCGGCAGCATCGGCCCGGAACTCGATCTCATGGCTCGTGACTGGTCTGCGAGCGGACGTGAGCTGGACGCCTTCGTGCTCGGTGAGATCGGCAATCTGGCCATCGGAAAGCTCGCCGATCGCATGCCGGAGATCATCTCGGAGTGGGCTGCCGGCCGCGGACTCGAAGCGAGCGGCGCACTCAGTCCGGGTGGAACCGGAGTCGATCTCTCCGACCAGCGCGTCGTGGTCGAGCTTGCGAACGCCCAGCGAATCGGCGTCGATCTCACCAGCGGCCAAATGCTCGTACCGCTCAAGTCGATGTCCCTGTTGATTGGCCTGGGGCACGGGCTCCCGACGTGGACCCACGCGCAGGCGTGTGATCTCTGCGCTTCGCGCGAGCACTGTCGCCTGCGCCGGTCGAACTCGGAGCCCGCCGTCGCGTAGCGGGGGTCTGGCATTATGGTCACACGGTGAACGACCCGGTCCGGATCGACCTGCACCCCCTGGGTCGCAGCATTCAGGTGGAGCGAGGCACCAGCCTGCGCGATGTCCTCTACGCCTATGGCGTCGAGTTCCCGTGTGGAGGACAGGGGCGCTGCCGGCGCTGCCGGGTCCAGCTGCTGGAGGGCACGCTGCCCATCGGCGTCGAGGAGAGCGCCATCCTCTCCGACCGCGAGAAGGAGGAGGGCTGGCGGCTGGCCTGCCGCTGCCGGGTGGAGGCGCCGGTCACGCTGCAGGTGGAGCAGTTCCGGGCCCCGATTCTGGTGGATCACACGCCCTTCGCCTTCCAGCCGCGACCGGGCCATGGCGTGGCCGTGGACCTGGGGACCACCACCCTGGTGGCGCAGCTCCTCGATCTCGAGACCGGCAGGGTGCTGGCGGCCCAGACCGCACTCAACCCCCAGGGCGTCTCCGGCAGCGACATCATGCACCGCATCCAGTTCGCCCTGAACGAAGACGGGCGCAAGCAGCTGATGCAGCTGGTGCGCGACGCCGTGGCCGGGCTGGTGCGCCGCGCGGTGGCGAGCGCAGGGCTCCGCAGCGCCCCGTTGGAGACGCTGGTGCTGGTGGGAAATACGGCGATGCACCACCTCTTCTGCGGGCTTGACGTAGCGCCGTTGGCCGCCGTCCCGTTCGAGTCCGAGAGGATCGGCCTCCAGGAGTTCCGGGCCGACGAGATCGGCTGGCAGCTTCGGGGCAACCCGCGGATCCGCTTCCTGCCCTGTCTGGGAGGCTTCGTGGGCAGCGACCTGCTGGCCGGCGTGCTCGCCACCCGCCTGCACGAGCGCGATGAGCTCGCGGTGCTCGTAGACCTGGGAACCAACGGCGAGATCGTGGCGGGGAATGCGCAGCGCATGCTCTGCACCTCCACCGCGGCGGGTCCCGCCTTCGAGGCCGGCGGAATCGAGATGGGAATGCAGGCCACGACCGGCGCCATCGACGGGGTGACGGCGGGCAACGGCGTCCTGGAGTGCCGCGTGCTGGGCGGCGGCGAGGCGCGCGGAATCTGTGGCAGCGGGTTGGTGGACGCGGTGGCCGCCGGCCTGGACCTGGGCTGGATCGAGCCCGGCGGTCGGCTTGCGGACGGCCGCAAGATTCTCCAGTTGGACGGCAGCGTGCATTTGACCCAGGGCGATATCCGCCAGTTGCAGCTGGCCAAGGGAGCCATCGCCGCGGGACTGAAAATCCTCCTCGAGCGCCTGGGCGCGGCAGCCGGGACCGCACCCCGGGTGAACCTGGCCGGGGCGTTCGGAAACTACGTGAACCGCGACAGCGCCCGGCGCATCGGCCTGCTCGACTACCCCGGCGCGAACGTGGAGCCCGTGGGGAATACGGCGCTGCTAGGCGCGAAGTTGGCGCTATTCGCACCGGAGCGGGAGGCCCAGGAGATCTCGCAGCTGAGCGCGCGCATCGAGCACGTCTCGCTGGCGGCGGATCCGAGCTTCCAGAACGTCTTCATCGGCGAGTTGCGCTTCCCCGGCTGAACACCCGCAAACTCGAGTCGCGCAGCCGTACTCGAGCAACGCCTGAGCACCGGAAGCCCGAGCCGCGTTTCCCCGGGGTCCGGTCAGCAGACATTCTGTCCAATAGGGACCGGGGAGGGGATCCGGCCCAATACGAGGAGCAAGGGCATTTCAACCCCGAGGCGGGTAATCGATCGGACGTTCGGCGGGTCTCTCAGCGGGTCGAGGTGAGAGCCGCCACGATTGCGGCGGCGAGCTGCTCTGCCAGCTGCTTCTCGGCGCGCACCAGTGCCGCATAGCCCTCGCTCTCGAGCGGTATCGACCGCGCAAAGCGGTACTCCGTCGGGGCCGAGGCTGCACCCGACGTGATCTGGAAGCTCGCCACCAGCACTGCGTTGCCGGACATCGTGCCGTGAAACTGCTCCACGAAGACATCGACGCTCCGCTCCCACTGCGGCACCGAGCGGGTCACCATGCCGACCTCTTCGCCGAGTGCGTCAGCGATGGCGGCGCGCAGGAAGAGGGTCAACCCAACGTCGAGTGGCTCGGCCCATAAATGACTCCGTGCCGGACGCACCTCGTTCTCTGTGGTTTCGACCGCGAGGCCGGGCTGATTGAGATAGGCGGCGACCAGAACTCGACGCAGCCCAACGCGCGACCTGCTGGGGAGCACCTCTGCGGAGGGTGGGGCGTCGTAGCGGAGCAGGTACTCGGTCTTCGGGGGCGGCGCGCTGGCGCACGCCACCGCAAATACCAGCAGCAATCCGGGGACAGCTCTCATTGGTTCCCCGCAGGCGGTATGAGGTCCGGCGAAACTCGGTGAGCGAAGATGAGTGAGTTCGGCTGTTCGTTCAGAGTGATCGCGAGCTCGCGGATGCTCTCTAGTGAGTGATCCAACCCGACCAGGGCGGCCAGCAGTTGTCCCTGCAGAGCGGAGTCCCCAGAAATACTGTCGAGTGTCTGGCGCACGTTGGCCAGCGTGGCTTCGAGAGCAACGGGAAGCTCTTGCATCGATTCACTCGCGAGCAATCGATCGGCACTCCCGATCGCATCGCTGGCCGAGCTGGCCAACTGCTCGAGCGGCAGGTCGTTCAGCTTCGCGAGCAGATTCGAAACCTGGTATTCGAGGCCCTCGAGACCGGAGGGAAGCGTCGGAATCGTCTGCCGACCGGCGTAGCTCCCCAGTGCCGAACCCGCTTCGCGCTCGTGGATGTCGAGTGCGATGTATTTGCTCCCAGTGATGAGGCTCCCGGTCGCGAGGCTGGCGTGCATGCCGAGCGCAACGGAATTCTTGATGGCTTTTCGCATCTGGGCAGCGCCCGCTTTGTTGTCCGGCAAGAGCATCCGCCCCGGTTGGATCGTAATCAGAACGGGAATGGGTTCACCCGCACCTGAAATCGACAGCTCGTTTATCAGGATGTCTTCGACTCTACCGATCCGAAGGCCTCGGTAGTCTACCGGAGCTCCCGCCTTCAAACCTCGAATCGACTGGTCGAAACGAACGATGTACTCGAGCCCCACTCGGTAGGGATGCCGATTCATGCTCGCATGATCGGGATAGAGATCGAAGGAGGCACCGTTTGAAACGGGTTCACCCGCCGGGACGCCCGTCGGCGCCCCGAAGCTCACCCCGCCGATCAAGAGCGTCAACAGGGAGCCTGTTTCGATCTGGATACCGTCGGCTGTGGCGTTGAAGGAAATGCCGCTGGTGTTCCAGAAACGCGTCGAGCTGTTTATCAGCTGCTGGTAGTTTTCCTCGATGAAGACCGAGTACTGCATTTTTCCGGTCTCCACGTCGAACCTGGCGCTTTCGATGCGCCCGACGCGGAAGCCCTTGTGAAGAATGGGGTCGCCCGCGCTCACGGAGCCCGCCTTGTCTCCGATCAACTCGATCTTCAATCCGGGTGTTCCGGCCGGTGTGACGGGAGGCTCCGCCAGACCGACAAAGGAACTCCTCCTGCCCGGCGCATTGCCCGGTGAGAGTTGGATGTAGCCACCCGAAAGCAATGTGGAGATCCCCGACACCCCGCTGGTTCCGAGTCTTGCGGTCACCACCCAGAATTCGGTGTCTTCTCGGAGCAGCGGCTCGGTTTCCTTGTCGAGCCGCGCCTTCACGACGATGCTCTTCAAGTCTTCGCCGAGGCCCACGCTCTCGACCAGTCCGACGACTACGTCGAGAACCTTCACTTTGGTCTTTCCCGGCTCGATCCCGCTCGCGGTGGGGAACTCGATTTCGATCTTGGGCCCCTGGTTCTGGTAGGTGTAGATCAACATCCAGAAACCCAGCAACAGGGCAACCACCGGTACGATCCATATCGGTGAGATGCGCCTGCGTTCGGTCACCCTGGGCTTTGCATCAGTCATGCGTTCTCTCCTCCTGGTCCCAGATCAGTCGTGGATCGAAGGCCTCGGCGGCTAGCATCGTGACGATTACCATCGCTCCGAAAGCGAGCGCGGCGGGTCCCGGCGTGATGACGAGCAAGCCGCCCAACTGAATCAGGGCGACGAGCACCGAGACCACGAAGACGTCGGTCATCGACCATTTCCCGATCAGTTCCGTCACGCGGTAGATTCGAGTTCTCTGACGATGCGCCACCCCGTGCGAGCCCGAGATGCTCCAGGAAAGCCACGTCAAGGCGAATAGCTTGACGATGGGAACGACCACGCTGGCGACGAAGATGACAGCCGCGATCGGGTACGAGCCGTGATGGATGAGAAGAAGGATGCCGCCGATGATCGTGCTCTCGGTGATGTTCCCCAGTTGGTTGGTGCTCATGATGGGCAGAACATTGGCCGGGATGTAGAGCAATGCTGCAGTGATCGTGAGCGCGATCGTCCTCTGTCTGCTGTCCGGAAGCCGGGTGTGAAGCGAGGCCCCACAGAGTCCGCAGGAATGTGCCGTGTTCGAACTCAGCTTCAGGCAGACGTGGCAGCAGGCAAGACCCCTGGACGCCGCCGTCTCGGGAGAGGGCGACGTCACGCCTGACACGCTTCGATTTCCCGCCAGAGCTGGAAGCGATCGAGGCTGCCGATCGCTGCGATGAAGCAGAGAACGAAGCCGATATAGGCCCAGAAGGAGATGCCGATGATGACGGTCGCCATCGCTCCGATCTTCACCAGGCTGACGAGCACGCCGATGATGAAGACTTCCACCATGTTCCACGGATTGAGAGCAAAGAGAAGCCGCCCAGTCGGCACCAGCCAGGAAGACCGGGAGCGACGCCGCAGCGGCACCAGCAGTGCAATCATCGTCACGAGCATCACAGCGGGGAGAACGGCGATGGGTAGCAGCACCATCCCCGCCAACACCGCGTACCCGTCTCGGTAAAGCTCGGCACCCGCGCGCGGGATCGTCATGACCTTCTCCAGCCCGCTGGCGTGAAGCTCGAGAAAGGGAAAGCTGTTCGCCATCGCAAGCAGTACGGCGGCCGCGAGGGCGAAGGAGAGCGCGCGGTTCGTTGCTCCATCGTCTTGCGAGGTGAGGAATCGGTCGCAGCGCGGGCAACGCGCCCGCTGGCCGGACTCGAGGCCATCGAGTTCGAGCAGCAGGTCGCACTCGGGGCAGGCGTTACGCTGAACCTCCAGCACGGGGGGAGCGTACTGCGAAACCCGCGGGCTTCCAGTTCATGCCAATGAGAATGTGCGAAGGTGCAGCCGGGTCCCGGATCACCCGTTGTAGATCGAGTCGCCTTCCGCTGTCTCGGAAGAAAGCCTCGGGCGCAGCCTGAAGGCAGCGCCCAGTCCGAGCAGGGCCGCCAGCAGCAGGACCACACTACCCGGCGAGAGCACGGGCACTCCCGGCGCATCCGAACCGGCCGTGCCGAACTGGAGTGCCAGCTTGCCCTTGTCCCCGACGAAGGGGTCGCTGGTGCCACCGGCGATCAGATCGGCGAAGCCATCGCCGTTGAAATCGCTGCAGGCAACGGTGATTCCCATGAAGTCCCCGAAAAGGTCGTCGTCCTCAACGGCGATCGAGCCGCCCGCTCCGATCACGGTGGTGACCGGGGCGGTCGGGGTCACGGCGAGGTCGATGGTCATGGGTGGGGCGCGTCGGCCCTACGCGGGCACCGTCTTCGCGAAGAGCTGCCGGTAGCCGTTCGGGAACTCGGTCTCTGCGTAGATTCCCTTCGACTCCAGGAAGTGGTGGAACGCCGGCAGGTGGTAGCAGGGGACGTTCGCCTGGAAGTGGTGCTCCAGGTGGTAGTTGAGGTGGAACGGGGCGACGAAGAGCTTCTCCCACCAGCGAACCAGGGTGGTGCGGGTGTTCATTCGGGGGTCGAGGTCGAAGAGGTCCGGTACGGCGCCGTGCTCGGCCACCTGCCGCAGACGGGCGATTAGCATGTAGGAGGTCAGGTAGGCGGCGGGCCACATCGCGTAGAGCAGACCCTCACCGAACGCGTGAAGCACGGCGAACATGGCACCGTTCACGATCGCGTGACCGGCCAGGGCGTTGCCGTTCCAGGGCGCCTTCGCGAGTTCGGTGCGACCGCGCCGCCAGGCGGCGCGCAGGGCCTTCCAGCCCGTCCGCCCCGTGAGGTCGCGAACAATCTTGCGGTGCAAGCTCTCCTTCGTGATCGGATAGGCCTGGTAGTTGGGGAGGTCGGGGTCCTTCCGGGTGCCCGCGAACGCGTGATGCTTCTGATGGCCGGCCGCGTAGCGGTGCACGTCGGACAGGATCGGGTAGGCGCACAGCCACTGGCCGATGACGGCGTTTGCCCGGTCGCCCGGGAACAGCGCCCGGTGGCCGCAGTCGTGCATCAAGGCGGCGAACGCGAGCTGACGCCCACCGAGCAGCGCAATCCCCACGAGGATCGTGAGCGGGTTCGTCCACGCGGCGACCCCGCAGAAGATCGCCGCGATGAACGCCCAGTTGAAGGCGACGTAGCCGATTGCCTTCGATTGGCTTCGCTCCGTGAAGGGGGCGAGTTCTTCTCGGGTCGCGACGTCCGTGATCTTCATCTCGCTCTCCTCTCTCCCCGTCGGCTCGATCTACTAGGCGGATCCGACGGCTAGGTTCGTCAGGCTGGCTCCGACGCAGCGGCGAGGCCTCCGACGTCTGCAGGGCTTCTCTCGAGTTCGACCGACTCCCCCGCCCAGGTCTTCCAGCAGTTTCGGCCGATGCGGTCGTAGCGTCGCATCTCGTCCACCAACGCACGCCGACTCCTGGTGTCGACGATCGGCTCCGGAAGCAGGGGGTCGAGCACGATCTGGCGGACGGCTTCGCCCCCCAGCCGGAACGACTCCGCCATGGCCTCCGCTTCGGGCAGCGAGGGCAGTCGCCTGGCGCTCGCCTCGAGTTGCACGCGGATCTCCGCGTAGCCGGTCTCGAGGGCCGCTGTGTCCCACAACGAACGGGCCCGGGCGTCGGTGTCCGGATCGAGGCAGGACAGCTCGAAGACGATCGGTGCCGGCGCAACCCCGAGTGCTGCCAGGCGCTGACGCAGGGCGGTGGCGCCACCCACGAGATTGTCGGGCCGAACCCGAAGCGTCGGAGCCAGGGCCTCGAAGCCCAGCAGCCGCAGGGCTCGCTCGCGGGTGCGCACCGCCTTTCGGTCGCCGCGGGGCAGGCCGCTCGTCTCCACGCCGACCCAGGCCCCGCCCCATTCGCTCACGCCCTGCTCGATGGATCGCCAGGACCTGACCTCACGGTTGACGGGCTCGGCGGCCGGGCTCAGCCGGTAGAGCCCGCGCTCGTCCGACTCCACGAGCCCGCGGGCTCGCAGCCGCGCGAGGGCGACGCGCATGCTGTTCTCACCGATGCCGAGAATGGCCGCGGCGCGCACCAGCGCTCCAACTGTTACCGGGAATCGAGCCGGCACGGTGGACAGCAGGTCGATGGCGAGGCTCTTGGCAGAGAGGCGGGAGCTGGGCAGTTGATACGGTGAGTTGGGCATGCCGTCGATCTCTGTTATTACACTAGAGATCTACATACCACAATATATGAAATGTTTTTGCCTCTGTGGGGCGCTCAGTGGCTCTCGCGCCAGGGGTCCCAGGCCTCATCGAGCTCCGGGAGCAGGTCCCGGTCGCCGAATACGCGTCCCGCCAGGACCGCCTTCAGCAGGTCGGCCTCCAGAATCTCACCGGCCGTGGCCACGCCGCCTCGCATTACCCCGGCGATTCCGGGTCCCGAGGGCGTGCTGGCTCCGCACAGGAAGAGGCCGGGAATCTCGGTGCGCGGCCCCACGCGCAGGGGACCCGCCTGGTTGCAGGACATCTCGATCCCGTAGGAGGTGCCACCCGTGGAACGCGTGAAGCGCTCCTGGCTCACGGGGGTTGCCGCCTCTTTCCAGGCGATGTGCTCGCGCAGATCGGGGATCACGAGCTGGGCGGCGTCGATGAGATGCTCCATCACGTCCGTCTTGCGCCGGCGGTATTCGGGGTCGCGGTGATAGCGACCGCCCTCGGCCGGACCCTGCTCCACGTTCCAGATCGAGTAGCTGCGCGGCACCAGGGTCATGATCTGCAGGTTCGTGAAGCCCTCGGGCGCGAGCCGGGTGCAGGTCGGGTCCTTCAGGCTCGCCGCCGTCACGTAGGCCATGGCGTCTTCCGAGATCTTGTCGGCGTCGAGGTCATCGTAGACCGCCTCGATGTCGTAGTTGCCCCAGATGAAGTGGTTGCTGTTGGGCATGCCACGGGCGCGGAGGTCGACGTCGAGACCCACGTAGACGCAGAAGAGGGGCATGGCCATGCGAAGGGACTCGATTCGTTCGGCCGTTTCCGGGCAGAGGTGCTCGCGTCCCACCAGTTCGGCGAACGTCCGCTTCACGTCTGCGTTGGAGACGACGACCGGGGCATCGATCTCCTGGGGCGCGCGGCTCTTCTTGCCCGCGACGACCCCGACGACGCGGCCGTCCTCGATGCGGATCCGGTGGACGGGGCTCTGGGTGCGCACCTCCCCGCCGTAGGCCCGGATCGCCTCGATGAGCCTGCCCGCAATCACCTGCCCCCCGCCCTCGGGATAGCAGGCGCCGCGCAGGAAGTGATCGGCGAGCCCGGCCGCCATTGCGACCGGTGTGTCGGAGGGGCGCACCGCGTAGCAGCCCTGCTCGCCCAGGATCACCGCGGCGGCGCGATGCGAGAGCCCTTTCTCGGTGAAGAGTTCGGTCACCGGCCGCAGCCCCCACTCCAAGAAGCCCGGCGCTTCTTCCGCGACATCTTCCATGGCGATCTCTTCGCGCTGCAGGTCGCGCCCGGCCCGAGCCACATCCTGCATCACGTCGAGGACCGACGTGAGCGCATCGCGCTCGGCCGGGAATGTCTCGAGCAGCCGGGCCCGGTAGCGATCCCAACCGAATGGAACCCGGAACGAGAGATCCGGGAAGTGCAGGGTGGAGTAGCCATCCGAATCGAGCGGACGGAACACCACGCGCTCGGCGAGGCCCAGTCCCCCGAGAACCGCCGTGATCACACCGTCGCGGCCGCACTCGCCGATGTAATGGATGCCTACGTCGAACTCGTACTCGCGACCCTTGTGCTTGCGCCGGAACACCTGGGAGTTGCCACCCGCCACGTAGTGCGCTTCCAGAACCAGGGTGCGCCGACCGGCGGCGCAGAGATATGCGGCCGTCGCCAGCCCGCCGAGTCCCGATCCGATTACAATGGCGTCCCAGCTCTCGCGTTCGTCACGCTTGACATCGGTCACACGATCCTCCGTTCCCATTCTGTTCACCAGGAGCGAGCAGCGTGCCACGCTTCGGTCCGAAGGGTACACCCCGCGCTTCGCGGCTTGGAAGTTCGAGCCAGGTTTCAATGCCAAACTTTACCAGAGGCCGCTTGAAACCAGCCGCCGAGGTCCGCCGCAGCACCGCGTTAGACGGTGGACGGCTCGTTCTCCGCATGAAGCCTGGGCAGGAATTCTGCGAGATAGCTCATCTCCTCGTGACAGTGCTTGACGAGGCCTTCGCCCGCGGAATCTGGAAAGAGTCTGCGTCGAGATTCTGCGTCCGGAGCGAGTTCTGGAGGATCGAAGTCTCCCAGCCAGAAGCGGCTGCGCATTTCACAGCCATAGTCTGTGTCTCGGCAGAGATGAATGAGGTGACCTGCCCAGATCGAAGAGCCCAGCGGGCCCACGCGTGCGCACACGGCAGCTGTCACACCGGCTTCCGAGAATCTCGACACGTCTAGATATTCGGCAGGATCGCGGAAGTGAATTCTGAGCTTCTGAAGCACTCCTCCGATGTATTCGTGAACGTGATGAGTTCCTCCGATGAAGTTTCTGCTGCCGACCTCGTCGATCCATTCGCACCAGACATGATCTTTGGGGTGCCACCATCTGTACTGTTCGGTTGTTTCGAGGAAGTCGAACCACCATTCGACCATATGTCCCGCGCATCCGAACATCGTGGTCCAATTTGCAACATGGAGTTGACCATCGGAAAGACGCTTGTATCCCGATTCGAAGTCAAGATAGCCTGGGTCCAAGAGCTGGTTTGCTTCCGCGAGTTCCAAGAAATCTCCCCACCGTCTAACGGATTGCTACTCAGCTGCGGACAGCAGCGCTGCCGAAGGCTACCAGGCTTGGATTGGAATGTACCATTGGCTACCAGCTGCAGTGATTTGTTATGTGGAGCGGGTGACCTTGCGCTGGACCGCAGCCTTCAGGTGGTGCATCCGGTCCTGGCCCCAGTAGAGCTTGCCCGCAAAGATAAAGGATGGAACTCCGAATACTCCGTCCTGCTCACCGGCCCGCCGCCAGCCTCGGCCTGCCTCTTTGCGGAGCACCTCGGAGTGCGCGTCGGCAAGGACCTGCGAAGCATCCGTTCCTGCCGCCTCGGCTGCTCGGGCGAGGACCGAGTCGTCACCGAGGTCGGCGCCCTCTGCGAACCGCTGGCGGAATAGCGCGAGAGTCAACGGGAGCCACTGGCCGCGGTGGATGGCAGCCAGCGCAGCTGCGTGGGACAGGGACCAATCACAGTCTAGAACGCGCGGGAATTGCACCGTGAGCGAGTAGTCCCGGGCTAGGCGTCGCACGTCTTGCACGAGGAAGGCGAGCTTTGCCTCGAGGCTACTGGGATCGTTTGGAAACTGCTCGGGCGTCGGGAAGACGGGAACCGGTTCGACTCCCACATCGAGATCTGCGAGTTCCGCCTCGATCCGTTCGGCCGCGATCCAGGCATAGGGGCTTCGGAAGCTGAAGTAAAAACGAATACTGGTCTGGCTCATGGGACGAACTCGTACGCGGGCCGTTAGCCTCCCGCCACCCAACGGACCGGGCGCTCGGCGGCGAGCCGCAGCACCTCCGCGGCTCGCTGGAAGCGCAAGAGTTGCAAAGCCCGGAGGCTACCAGGACTCGGCTGGAATGCACCGTGGCTCGTGCCTTGCAGCGCCTGGTCAAGCAGCCGATTCGCGGAGCCGCTCAAGGCGTGGCCTTTGGCGCCAACACGCGAATGCAGTCGATCTCCATCTGGGCCGCAGGTGGTGTGGTGTGATCGGGAAGACCTGCGAACTGGCCGCCGGCTGCGAGAGCCACATTCAAGTACATGGGAACTTGGGGAATGTGCTCGGTAGCGCTGTGCCGTTGGCTGCTATCGACGAACCAATTGATCTCGTTCGGCGTCCACTCGATCGCGAATGTGTGCATGCCAGCCGAGAAGTCGGGTCCTGAGAAACTTCCCGTGTGGAAGCGGAACTGGCCTGGCGCCTCGAGCCAATGGTGGCTCATATGAACGCGATCGGGTTCGCTCCCGCGGATCTCGAGAACGTCGATCTCTGGGGGCCACTCAAGGGATTCGGGAAGCAGCCAGACCGCGGGCCATAGGCCCTGTCCTTTGGGGACGTGAGCCCGGACTTCGACTCGACCATATTTGAAGGAGAACTTTCCGTGCGTGGTGACAGTCCCCGAAGCGAAGGGAAGCGTCTGCCCGTGGTAGAGAGTAGGGGTCTTGGTGAGCGAGATTCGGAGAATGCCGTCTTCGACGGAAATCGCCTCCGCCACGTATCCCTGCTGCTCCCAGTTGATGATCCGGTTCCGAGGATTTTGGGTATTCCACCGGGACGAATCCAGCTGAGCAGCCTGGAAGCAGTCCTCGAACAAGACTGGACGAACGTCGGCAGACTCTGCGCCGCTTAGCGTGGGCAATAGTGCTGAGGCCACGATGAAGATCTTCGCAAACGCCTCGCCGCAGCGAAGCCAGGCGTCGAGATCGCGCAGGATCTCGTCCGAGTCATCCTCGAGGGTGTCCCAGCGTGTCACGTCGCTCGCTCCCCCGTTGCAGCGGGTCGTCCGTCGCCTTTCAGTCGAGATCGAAGGCCGCCAGGATCTCATTGGCCCTCGCCTCGAAGCCCAGCTTCATGTCCGCGTGGGGCAGGATGTAGAAGTCGCCGCGCTTGATGCCGCGAATGACGCGCTCGGCGATCACCGCTGGCTCCGTCGCGTTCGCGAGCATCTGGGCCATGAATTCGTTGGGCTCCTCCGGGCCGGAGCCCAGCTCGGCCGGTCGATTGCGATGCCCCTCGTGCAGGCGGGTCTTCACGAACGAAGGGCAGACGACCGAGACGCCGATTCCGGCCGGCGCCAGCTCTCCGCGCAGGGTCTCGGAGATTCCGACGACCGCGTACTTCGTCGCGGTGTAGATCCCCACCGTCGGCAATGCGATCAGCCCCGCGATCGAAGCAGTGTTCACGACGTGGCCCCCCTCCCCCTGCTCCTTGATCCTGGGGACGAGGGCCTGGATGCCGTGGACGACGCCCATCAGGTTGACGCCGAGGCACCACTTCCAGTCCTCGGGTGTGGTCTCGTCGATTGCATCGGCGGGAGCGACGCCCGCGTTGTTGCACAGGATATGCACCTTGCCGAAGGCCTCGATGGCAGCATCGGCAGCCGCCATGACGGACCCGCGGTCTGACACGTCGCACTGCACGCCGATCACCTCGGCGCCCGAGGCGAGGAGATCTCCCTCGGCCTTCTCGAGTGCCTCGGCTTCGATGTCGGCGAGCACGATCCTCGCTCCCTCCTTCGCGAAGCCCTCGGCCAGGGCCAGGCCGATACCCGATGCCCCACCCGTCACGAACGCGACCCGTCCAGCCAGATCTTCCATTCCTGTTTTCTAGCCCCCTGCCCGAGTTTTTGCCGAGCATACCGCCGTGCCGCCGCACTGTGGAATTCGCTCGGCCGCGCATGTCGAGGCCTATGTTACGTTCGGGTGCTTCAGATCGGGGCGCGTTCTCGGTGCCGGACCCGGCTCAGGAGATGACCAGGATGTTCGAGCACCTCTTCACCCCGGTCCACATCGGAAAGATGAAGGTCAAGAACCGCATCGGACTTCCCCCCATGACGGTGGGATACGGCACGGCCGATGCGACTCTTACCGACCGGCATCGCGCGTACTACGAAGCCAGGGCAAAGGGCGGTGCCGGACTCATCGTGACCGAGGCCGCGGCCGTCAACGCCAACCGCAAGTACGGGCTCTATCCCCTCGGCCTCTACGAAGACGAGCAGATTCCGAGTTGGGCGAAGCTGGCGGAGGCGGTGCATCCCCACGGGACGAAGGTCGGAGTCCAGCTGATGGATCCCGGTCCCGAGTCCATCCAGATGCTCACCGGAATCCAGCCGGTCGGCCCCTCTGCGGTGGTCGGCCGCAGCCACTTCCGCTCGCTGCCCAGGGAGATGACCACCGGCGAGGTCGAGGCCGTGGTGGAGGACTTCGCCCGGGCGGTGCGCCGCGCGCGAGATGCGGGTCTCGATTGCGTCCAGATCCACGCCGCCCATGGTTATGCGATGGTGGGCTCCTTCCTCTCCCCATTCTTCAACAAGCGAACCGATCGCTATGGGGGCTCGCTCGAGGGCCGACTGCAGATCCTGCTCGAGATCATCGACGCCACCCGGGCGGAGGTCGGTCCCGACTTCCCCATCATGCTGCGCATGTCGGGGGACGAGCGCCGCGCGGGCGGACGCTCTTTGCAGGAAACCCAGTTCATCGTACGCATGCTGGTGGAAGCGGGCGTCGACGGGTTGGAGGTCTCCGGCGGCGCGATTCCCACGGTCTTCTATGCCGTCGTGCCTCCCCAGGGCACGGAGCTGGCTCCGAACGCGAACTTCGCCAGGGCGATCAAAGAGGTGGTGGACATCCCGATTCTCTGCGTCGGGCGCATCAATACGCCGAGGTTGGCGGAGTTCGTCATCGCCACGGGGAGGGCGGACCTCGTCTCCATGGGACGGGCGCTCAACGCCGATCCCGACATGCCCAACAAGGCCGCCGAGGGCCGGTTGGACGAGGTCAGGCCCTGTGTGGGCTGCAACGAGGGCTGCATCAGCGCCGTCATGAAGGGGCTGCCCGCCGGCTGCATCATCAATACGTCGGCCGGCAAGGAGATCGAGGGCCCCCTGGTTCCGGCCGAGCAATCGAAGCGCGTGCTCGTGGCGGGCGGCGGCCCCGCCGGCCTCGAGGCGGCGCGCGTCGCCGCAGTTCGCGGGCACGATGTCACCCTGTGCGAGCGAAGCGAGAAGCTCGGCGGTCAAGTGAACCTCGCCAGCGTTGCGCCCTTCAAGCAGGAAGTCAGCCAGGTCGTGGGCTACCTCTCGCGAGAGGTGGAGAAGGCCGGGGTGAAGGTTGAACTGGGCAAAGAGGTGACAGCCTCGCTGGTCGACGAACTCGCGCCCGACGTCGTGATCCTGGCTACGGGCGCCACGCCGCTGCGCCCCGCCAGCATCCCGGGAATCGATGGCGAGAAGGTCGTGAGCGCCTGGGACGTGCTGGCCGGCAAGTCCGAAGCTGCGCTGGCCAGCAACGTCCTGATCATCGGCGGCGGCCTGGTTGCCTGCGAGTTGGCGGACTTTCTGGCCGACACTCACGACAATACGGGCGCCATGCCCACCGAGGTGACGATGCTCGAGATGCAGCCCCTGATGGCGATGCAGAGCGTCTTCGAGATACGTCACCTGCTGATGAAGAGACTGCACGAAAAGGGCGTGCAGATGATCAACGGCGCCACGGTCAACAGGATCCTGGAGGATGGCGCCGTCTACACCACTGGCGACGGAGGGGAAGAGACCATTCGCGGCGCCGAGTACGTGATCCTCGCCATGGGCTCCCAGCCCAACGACGAACTCTCGGCCAAGCTCGAGGCGATGGCCCCGGAGGTCCACGTGATCGGAGACGCGAAGCAGATCGCCAGGATCCTCGAGGCAACCTCGGCCGCGGCGGAACTCGCGCGCCAGATCTAGCCATTCGAATGCGCGCGCCTCGGCAGGGGCTCGACCACGACACCGGAGTGACTCCAGCTATCGCAGACACCGACCGCAGCCGATCTCTCTCTCGCTCGACCGGAGCTCACTGGTGCTCGACTCCAGAGACGGTTGCACACCCGCCGCCGAGCGGCCGGAATTTCCATCGGCTCCACAACCCAGGATCGGTCCGAATCGGACCGGAGACAGGACGCAAACATGAAGCTCGGTCTACTCGTTGGCTACTCGCCGGCCACCATGTCGGTTCCCATGGACCTGATCAAACGGGTCGAATCCATGGGCTTCGATTCCGTCTGGACCGCGGAAGCATGGGGCTCGGATGCCGTTTCTCCCGCAGCCTGGATGCTTGCCCAGACCGAGAAGATCAATGTGGGTACGGCCATCATGCAGATGCCCGGCCGCACGCCGGCCATGACCGCCATGACGGCCATGACCCTCTACGCCCTTTCGGGCGGGCGCTTCATCCTCGGGCTCGGGCCTTCGGGTCCGCAGGTCGTCGAGGGCTGGCACGGGGTGGCCTATGGCCGGCCCCTCACGCGTACCCGGGAATACATCTCCATCATCCGCAAGATCCTCGCGCGAGAGGAGAAGCTGACCCACGAGGGGTACCACTATCAACTGCCCTATCGCGGCGAGGACGCCACGGGTCTGGCAAAGCCCCTGAAGAGCATTCTGCACGGTGATCCCGCCCTCAGGATCCTGACCGCTTCGATCTCACCCAATGGCATGGAGTGTGCTGGAGAGGTGGCGGATGGTGTCTTCCCCATCTGGATGAACCCCGAGCGCTTCGATCTCTTCGAGGAGCCGCTGGAGAAGGGGTTTGCGAAAGCCGGCGGGGGCAAGGGGCTCTCGGATTTCGAGGTCTGCCCCTTCGTGACATGCCTCATGGCCGACGATGTCGAGCAGTGCCGTGCACCGATCAAGCAGAACATGGCGCTCTACATCGGCGGGATGGGCGCGCGCGAGAAGAATTTCTACAACGACTATGCGAAGCGGCTCGGCTACGAAGAGGCCGCCATCGAGATCCAGGATCTCTATCTGGACGGCAAGAAGGAGGAAGCGGCGGCCGCCGTGCCGGACGAACTGGTGGACGATGTGGCTCTGGTCGGGCCCGAAGGTCGCATCCGTGAGCGCCTGCAGGCCTGGAAGGAGGCCGGCAAGAAGGGCCACCTGGGTTCGATGTTAATCGGCGGGGGCGGACCTGCGCTGGAAGTGCTGGCCGAGGAGATTCTCTGACCGCGCAGCGAATTAGGCTGCGGGTGAGCTTCGCTCGATCCGCGGCGTTGGCTGCCGGGAAGAATGCCTGATTCATTCGGTGGGCCGCAGATTCCGAGGGGATCGGGTTTCGCCCGTTGACAGCGTCGAACCCGTATGCGTCCGCGAGCGCGCAACCGACGTGCACCCGTCACGATGGGCCAGGGCAGCGCCAGCGGATCGCAGGCCCGGGGTGAGAAGCGGTTTCGATTCGCGTCTCATCGCGCATCGTGTCACCCGAACCCCTGTGGCGTATCTCTCGTAGCTACCTCGTATTCGAGTGATCTATCATCGCGCGCGTTCATGCCGGACTTGCGAATTGCACGATGAGGAGATGAGAGATGCCCACCCCGGAAGAGATCCGCGGCGTAGTGCGCCGCTATGTGGAGATGATGTGTGACAGCGACATCGATGGCATTCTCGCTCTCTATGCAGAGGATGCGACGGCCGAAGATCCGGTGGGCGGCCAGGTCCAGAAGGGAATCGAGGCACTCCGCAACTTCTATGCGCTGACGGCTCCTGCGCTCCAGGTGGAACTCAACGGACCCATCTGCGTCGCGGGCCACGATTGCGCGTTCCCGCTGCTGGCCGAGCTCACGATGGGTGACGCCAAGCAGTATCTCGACGCCACCGACGTCTTCAGCTTCGATGACGAGGGCAAGATCTCCAGCATGCGGGCCTTCTGGAATCCCGCAGAGCTTCGCCCGACGCGCTGAAGCGCCGGTGACGATTCGTCACCTCATTCGACACTCGCAAGACGGGGCGGCTGTGACGGTCGAAGCGCTGCTCGAGATCGAAGAGATCAGGACAGCCGTCACCCGACCGGTACGGGGGGGGCTACGTCGGGCGCATCCACCTTGTAGAGCTTTGCCGCGTTCTCGAAGAGCACCTTGCGTCGCGCTTGGGGCGTGGCCTTGCCGAGGGCGGCGTCGATCTTCTTCCGCACGTTGCCGTAGAGGCTCACCGGGTGGGGATAGTCGGTCTCGAAGAGGATGTTGTCCTCGCCGATCGAATCCATCAGCTCGCGCGGCGCGTGCTCTTCGAAGATGTAGCATCCGTAGACCTGGCGGGCGAAGTACTCGCTCGGCTTGAGCACGAACTCCGGATTCGCCTCGCGCACCTGTCCGTACACGAACGTGTAGTCGCAGGCCTCGAGAATGAACGGGATGAAGCCGATGCCGGCTTCGACGGACAGGAACTTGAGCTCCGGGTAGCGCGGCAGAATGCCCGAGAAGAGCAGGTCCGTCAGCTGCTTGCCGTTGTCCAGGAAGAGCGACACGGCGGCGAATCCGTTGGTCCGCCCGACGCCCGTGGTCTTGATCCGCTCCGGGGTGAAGCCGTCGTCGAAGGTCCCGGTGCCGATGTGGAAGCTCACCGGAAGATCGCAGGCGCGCGCGGCTTCCCACAGCGGGTCCCAGTGGCGGCTGGCCAGGATGGGCATGCCGTGGCTCTGGGGCTCGCCGGTGAAGAGGACGCCCTTGTGACCGATCTTCGCGCAGCGCTCGATCTCGGCGGCCGAGGCCTCGACGTCCCAGAACGGTGTGGCCAGGATCGGAATGAAGCGCTGCGGATTCGGTGAGATCCAGTCGATCACGAAATCGTTGTAGGCGCGAACGCAGGCGAGCATCAGCTCCGGGTCCTTCAGGTTGAGGAAGGCCTGGCTCCCGAAGCCGCCGACGTTCGGGTAGAGGGCCGCGGCCCAGATGCCCACCCGGTCCATGTGCTCGAGGCGAGCGGTCGCGTCGTAGGCGGCCTTCGGCACCTCGTCCATGTTCTTGGGCGCCGCGGGGAAGGGATCGGGCCACCCGGCGACGGCCGTGAAGCCGACGGGCATGAGGGTATTCATGTTGCCGATCTGCCAGGTCTCGACGCCGGTTTTCGGATCGCGAACGATCTGCGGCGCGGACTCCTTGAATCGGGCCGGCAGCCGGCTCGTCCACAGGTCTCCGGGTTCCGAGATGTGGGTGTCGGTATCGATTACCCAGTCCTGGATCTTGGGGGTGCTCATGCCTGGCTCCTTCTCTCGATGTGTCGGGTTCGTTCGGGCCGTAACTCGACCGCCGCCCACGGATCGTTCAATACGCGTGCGAAGAGACGAGCCGCGCAGTCGGTGCGGCTGCGCGTCGCCAGCCGGCGCCGCTCCCGTCGGGGGGACTCGATCTCGTCCTCGCTGGTGAGACGCTCGTCGTTCACGCGACAACTATACTCTGATACAAGATTGAATCGTGCTATAGAAATCGGCGGGCCGCGGGCGGCCGCCTCCGGACGGCGCCCGGCCGCACCCGAGAGGTACCCCCCATGACGCGACGATCCGAGCTCAAAACCTGCATCATCGGCGCCGGGATGTCGGGCCTGGTGATGGGCATCCGCCTCCAGGCGGCGGGCAAGTCCTTCCGGATCCTGGAGAAGGCGACCTCGGTCGGCGGAACCTGGCGCGAGAACACCTATCCGGGCCTCAGCTGCGACGTCCCGTCCTTTTTTTATGCCTACAGCTTCGAGCCCAATCTCGACTGGTCCCACCGCTTTTCTCCGGGGCGCGAGATCTGCGAGTACTTCGTGCGGATCGCCGAGAAGTACGACCTGCTCAAGTACATCTCATTCGGCGAGACCGTCGCGGGCGCGCGCTACGAAGACGGGCGCTGGACCATCGACACCAGCGGCGGCGAGCAGATCCGTGCCGACGTACTGATCGACGCGACGGGTCCCCTCCACATCAAGTACTACCCGGACATCGAGGGAATCGACAGCTTCGAGGGAGCGATGTTCCACTCCGCCGACTGGGACCACTCCGTCGAACTTCGCGGCAAGCGCATCGGTGTCATCGGCAACGGCTCGACCGGCGTGCAGATGATGGCGCCGCTCTCCGAGAAGGCGAGCCACCTCACCATGTTCCAGCGCACCGCCCAGTGGGTCTTCCCGGTGGGAAACAAGGCCTATTCCGAGCGCGAGCGCGCGTGGACGCGCCGCCTTCCGATCCTCGGAAGACTCACCCGCGAGTTCTACAAGTGGATCTTCAACCAGGGCTCGGTCGGTGTCGTCCGGGACGGCTACTGGCGACGGAGCATGGACAAGGGCTGCCGCAAGCACCTGGCGACGGTGACGGACCCGGAGCTTCGCCGAAAACTCACACCCGACTACCAGCCGGGCTGCAAGCGGCTGATTCTGTCCAACGACTTCTACCCGGCGCTCCAGAAGGAGCACGTCGAGTTGGTGACCGAGGGGATCGAACGCATCGAGCCGCGCGGAATCCTGACGAAGGACGGCCGGCTCCACGAACTAGACGTGCTCGTGCTCGCGACGGGATTCCAGGCCCACAAGTGGGGCATCGACCGCGTGGTCGGAGCCGACGGCTTGAGCCTCGACGAGGCCTGGCAGAAGGGCCCGCGAACCTATCGCTCAGTTACGATGCCGGGTTTCCCGAACTTTTTCATGCTCGTCGGTCCGAACAGCCCAATCGGGAACATCTCGATCATCGACGTCTCCGAGACCCAGTCGAAGTACATCCTCGACTGCATCGAACTGCTGGATCGGGAGCCGGGAAAGGCGCTGACACCGAAGCGCGAAGCCGCCGAGGCCTTCCAGGAGTCGCTGAGAGAGGCGATGAAGAACACCGTCTGGGTGACCGGCTGCAACAGCTGGTATCTCGATCCGGACGGCATCCCGACCATCTGGCCGTGGCCCGCAAACCGCTTCCAGCAGCTGATGCAGCGTCCCGACTTCTCGGACTTCGATCTGATCGACGCGACCTAGGATCGGGGCGCGGTCGAGAGGCGGTACGTCCCGACGAGCCCCGCGTCCGGCCTCCTGCGCCCGGGCCCGGACCGCCGGCGGGGTGCCCACGCCCGCGTGAGGGCCGTCGCTGCGCCGGCGCTCAGGCGCTCGGGCGGGCTGTACCGAGGATGGACACACGCCCGCCGACTCTCGAGTGAGGGTAGTAGTCCCAGATCGCGTGGTGCTGGGTGCTGAGGTTGTCCCAGAAGGTGAGTGTCTTCGGCGACCAGCTCACGCGGCAGCAGATCTTTGGTGTCGAGTCGATGTGCCGGAAGAGCAGGTCGAGCACACTGCGGCTCTCGCTGGCGGAGAGGCCCACGATGTGGGTGGTGAAGCCGCTATTCACGTAGAGCAGCTTCCGGCCGGTGTCCGGGTGGCGCACGACGACGGGGTGCTCGGCGCACGGGTGCTGCTTTTCCGGTGCGGCTTTTCCCAGGCCGATCGCCAGCTGTTCGGAGTAGGGTCCGGCGCCATCGTGGACCGCCGTCAAGCCCTCGAGGAAGCGCTTCATGGGCCCGGAGAGCAGCTCGTAGGCCATGTACATGTCGGCGTAGAGCGTGTCGCCGCCGCCGCAGGCGGGTGTCTCGCGGATGTAGAGCATCGAGCCCCAGAGCGGGATCTCTTCGCAGGTCACGTCCGCGTGCCAGCCGTCGCCGGGCGTGAAGGGAGAGTCGGCGTTGGTGTGGACGGGCAGGATCTCGGGGTGGGCGATCTTCGCGCCGCGCAGCTGCGGATGGATGTGCAGCTCGCCGAAGCGCCGTCCCAGATCCTCGTGCTGCTCGTGCGTCAGCTCCTGGTCGCGGAATACCAGCACCATCCAGTCCTGCAGGGCGCGGCGGACCTCCTTCTCCTGCTCGTTGGAGAAGGGCGCCGAGAGGTCGAGGCCTCGGATCTCCGCGCCGATGTGCGGCGTGAGGGTCGCGAGGTCGAAGCACGAGTAGTCGAGGTCGTGATCCGGGACCGGAACGTGATCGGGATGGTGCTCCAGGGCCATGTCGTCTCCTTTGGGGAATCGAGGCCGCGATGCCGGCTGGAAAAACTGCGGGCGGTGCCGAGCGCCCAGCTCCCCTGGGCGCTCGATGAGAGTATCTCATGCGTGCAGGGGTGGTCGGCGGGCGCTCCAATCGACCGCAGCCTCGAGCTGCGCGGCCACCCGAATCAGCACGTCTTCGCGGCCCGCGTCCGCCACGAGCTGCACGCCGACCGGAAGTCCCTCGGCGCTCATGTGGAGCGGCAGCGAGATCGCGGGCTGTCCGGTGATGTTGAAGGGGACGCAGAAGGGCAGGAGCGCCCCGGAGCGCATGAAGGCATCCATCGGCTTGTCCGCCGACGGCACGATCTCCCCCACCCGCGGCGATAGGCGCGTGATGGTCGGGGTCAGCAGCAGGTCGAAGCCATCGTCCCACCACTGCAGCATGCCGCGGCGGAAGTCGTTGTAGGCGTCGGTGGCGGCGACGAACTGCACGGCCGTCACCACCCGGAGGGGCTTGCCGTCGGGCTGGCGCTCGACGAAGCCGATGCTTGAGGCCGATCAGTCCGCACTGGCTCGCCGGATTCCGGATCGATCCGCCGCCGTCGCTCGCGTGGGCGAAGGGGACGAGCCCGGCGGCCGCGGCGGCGGCCGCACCGCCACTCGATCCACCCGAGGCGTGGTCCGTATTCCACAGATTGCGCGTCGGCCCGTAGGCGTCGGGCTCGGTAATCGACCACGCGCCGAGTTCGGGCACGTTGGTGCGCCCGACGACGACGAGCCCGGCTGCGAGAAAGCGCTGCACGATGTGCGACGTCGTCTGCGCGCGGTAGTCCACGCGCTTCAGGAAGCGCGTTCCGCAGTGGATCGGATCTCCGGCGCGGCTGCCCGCGCCCAGGTCCTTCAAGAGGAAGGGGACGCCGCGAAACGGCCCGTCCGGAAGGTCGCCGGCAGCTTCGTCGCGCGCGCGATCGAAGTGCTCGTGGATGACGGCGTTGAGCTCTGGATTCAGGCGCTCGATCCGCGCGATCGCAGCCTCGACCAGTTCGATCGGCTTCAGGTCGCCCCGGCGCACCAGCAGGGCCTGCTCCGTCGCGTCCGCCTCGGCCCATGCATCACTCATTCCGGTCTCCTGCCGTTCCAGTGCGGGTTCGCAGATGGCGACGCCCCAGACTAGCAGCCGCCACCGGCCGCACGGGGCCGCCTGGGGTTCGCCCCCGACCGCACGGGGCCGCCTGGGGTTCGCCCCCGACCGCACGGGGCCGCCTGGG
>PBYF01000072.1 GCA_002729515.1 Deltaproteobacteria bacterium | reverse complement strand
TCGGCCGCTCATTACTGTTTCGGCCGCTCATTACTGTTTCGGCCGCTCATTACTGTTTCGGCCGCTCATTCCCGGTTCGCAATGCGCTAGCAGTGCCAGGTCGGGTAGTCGAGGCCCAGGTCCATGAAGATTCTCGTGAACTTTTTGTAGTGATCGACGATCTCTTGCTTGGGTCTCATCGTCTTCAAGTCATAGACTTCGTGCAGCGGCACCGCGGGGGGAGCGGGTTCTCGCTCGGTTGCCGTGATTTTCTTGATCATCTCTGCGCCTTCCTTCGGAGTGAGATGTGCAGCAGCTCGTGCGATTTCACCAGCCCAGCGAGCCTCGATGCCCGATGAACCACCCGCCAGCCACAGCCCCTCCATGCCCGAGATGCAGGCGTTGATGACCGCGATCGCCGTGTCGTACCAGTCGTCCTCACAAAAGGCTCCGGACTCACCGTTCAATTGGGTGGCGCTGCCCGTGCTGCCGAACGAGATCCAGGGCAGCTTCAGATTCCGTTCTGCCGCAAGCGCGGCTGCAGAGTTGCACCAGGTGATGTCGTTTCCGGTATAGGAGCCATGTACCGAGAGGGACATCGCCTGCGTGAGGGTGCCGCCCGAGTAGGCGAGCATTCCCAGTGTGTGGGCGATGATCTCCATTGCACCCTGCTCGGGGCCGGTGAGATAGGCGTACAACGTGGGGGAAGAGCTCATCCACGGCTCGATATCGTTCAGGTCGGCAAAGTAGGCGAGATTCAAGCGATCGTAGTCGATCCGCATGTCCTGAAGGATCTGGATGGGCAAGGTGCAGTTGTTCTTGTTGTAGAGGCCGGACACGAATGTGTTCATGAGCGTGAGCGGCGTCGTTGCGCTCATGGGGATCCCGAAGAACAGGCCGGGCTTTCCAGACCAGCTCGCCGCCTCGTTCATGATTCGTGCTTCGGTGAGACAGACGAATGTCTGCGCGGGGGTATCCGCGATGTTTTTCATGTCGCCAACGGAAAACAGGGGAATTGGAATTACACCGTCACAAGTCGGCTCTTGCATGACCGTCATGGCGTATTGCTTGTAGAGCTCGACATTCGTCGTAAAGGCGCCGGCTTGATTGAAGCAATAGGGGTGCTGCTCATCGCCCGGCGCTCTGGGTGAGAGAGTGACGGCCTGACGTTCCTGCCCGAGCGTTATCTCGTGTTTTGCAGTGATGACGGCTTCTTCGATCTCCTCCTGGGTGAATTTGACGATCCGCTTGGTGTTCTTGCAGTAGAGCCCGACATCCAGGAGCAGTTCTTTGCCCGCCTCGAAGACGGCATCTGCCATGTCGTGGTCGATCATGACGGGTTCATCCGGATTCCATTCGATCTTGTGTTTTTCCTGGAGGAATTCGAGTGCATTCGGAAGGAGTTCTGTCTCGAATGTTTCTTCCGGCATGATCGGTCCCGTGAGGGATCGCTGTATCGTTTCCCAGAGGAGCTTTCCCATGGTCAGGCCTCCTTGATGTTGCCCTTCTCTCGAGAAGATATTGCTCGATGGCGCTGAGTTTCCAGCCGATCGGGCACGGCTTCACCGGGCGCTTCCATTCTCTGATCGACCCAGTGTGTGAAGTGAGATGCCGAGGGATAGCCATCGCAGCGGCAAATACGCGGGAATGTCGGCCTCGTCCGCAATTTTGCGCATGCGGGAGTGCTCCGGTCCCTTTGCTGCGAAAATGCGATCGGCGGCCCCGTTGATGGCTTGCGATGCAACAGATCGGCGGTTTTCTCTGGCACGCCGCTGAGGGTGAGTCTCCGCGTTCCTTCTCGCTCTCTCGAGCCATGTATCGATGCGCTGTCGCGATACCGATGTTATCGGAATTTCAAACAGTTAGAAATACGATTTCCATCGCCTGGATTCACCGTTTGAGGCGATCCGCGGAGCGTGGGTAGATGGCAGGATGAGCGCGTTTCAGCATTCGAAACGCCAGCTCGAGCCAGCGGGCGACAAGCATCGGAAGCTCTCTGCCCGACCGGTTCCACGCGGTGCAGCATCGACAGACCGGCGTGGAACCTCATCGAGTCCGGCGGGCGGCTGCTGTACACGGCTGCTGTCGATTCAGCCCCTGCGCCTGCAGTCAGCGTGCTTCCTGGGCAGCTTGCTCTCCCCCGCTCGGTCCCAACACAGGCGTTGGATCGGTCCGAGGGGGGGGCAGGTCAAGGGTTCGAATCCGGGCGCTCTGGATGGTGATATCGTTGGGTGCCGGATCCCGCGGAAGCCCGGATTGGAGCCTGGTGCAGAGACAGAGCGCGCACATCCTATGTGTTGGCTTGACGAGCGTCCTGATCCTGTTGTTCGGGTGGGAAGGACGCGCGGCCGAGCCCTTTGATGTCTCCACCTCGCTGGATAGGGCCTCGCTCGAACCGTTTCTGGAGGTGCTCGAAGACCCGCAGGCGACACTGCAGTTCGAAGCGGTGGTTGCCGGGCGGCACACGGACCGGCTTCACCCGCCCAGGGATGGAATGCGCCTGGGCATGGCGGATGGGGCGCGCTGGTTTCGATTCGCGTTGCGAAACGCGAGTGATGAGCGCGCCGATATGATCCTCACGGTGGGTACCGACGCGACCCACTCCGTCGAGCTGGTTTCTGGATCGTCGCCAGCGACAATGGGACGCATCGAACGCTCGGGCAATGTCGTCGCACCGGAAGATCGTCCGCTGCGCACGGCCGTGCCCAGTTTTTTCCTCTCGATTTCATCGCGCAGTGTCGAGACCTACACCGTTCGTATCTCGAGTCCCGCCACCCAGGACTTTCCGGTCTACCTCTCGACGGACAAGATCTACTTCCGCAACGCCACGGAGGCGAACTGGTGGCAGGGCCTGCTCTTCGGGATCCTGGCCGCGTTAGCCGCCTACAACCTGATCCTCGTCTTTACCACGCGCGAGGTGATTTACGCCTACTACGCAGGGCAGACGGTGGCGGTTTGCGTTCTGCTGGCGGCGCTGACGGGCGTGGACTTCGAGATGTGGCATTTCGGGGGTGACCGGCTGCTGCGCATGTGGAGCGGGATGGCGGCTACCGGCTTCCTGGGAGCACAATATACCCGCCACTTCCTCCAGACCCGCGGGCGCTCGGGCCCCCTCGACACCTTGTTGCGCGGTCTCGGGTGGCTGTGCATTGCCCTCTTTCCGGCGATGGTCTTCGGAAGCCAGGTGGTGGGCCAGGTGGTGCTCAACGCGCTGCTCGGGCTGCTCGTCCTCCTCTTCGTCGTGGCGGGCGTCGTACGCTTGCGGGAGGGGTTCCGGCCCGCACGGCTCTTCCTGCTCTCCTGGTCATTGCCCGTCGTGTTCATCGCCCCCTTTCCACTGCTGTTCTTCATCCCCTCGCTCTTCTCATACACGGGGCTCGACTGGTTCCAGATGTTGGTCGGCGTCGAGATCGCGATGGCCAGCGAGCGAGTCCTGTCATCGTTCGCACTGGCTGACCGCATCAATGTGCTCAAGGAGGAGCTGGCGGAGCGGAGCGAGCAGTTGCGGCAGGCCCAAAAGATGGAGGCCGTGGGAAATCTCGCCGGTGGGATCGCCCACGACTTCAACAATCTGCTGACAGTCATTCGCGGCAATACCGAGTTGCTCCTGGGCACCGAGATCGGTCAGCAGCCGCGTGATCTGGCCTACGAGATCATCCAGGCCTCCGACCGGGCAGGCAACCTCACGCGGCAGCTGCTGGCCTTCAGCCGCCGCGAGGTCGTGCAGCCCCGGGTGTTTGATCTCAACGGCCTCGTCTCGAATCTGGAGCAGATGCTGAGGCGTCTGATCGGTGAGCACATCCTGTTGGATGTAGAACTTCCGGACGAACTCAGCTTCGTGGAAGCCGACCCGGGTCTGGTCGAGCAGGTGATCGTGAACCTCTCCGTGAACGCCCGGGATGCCATGATCTCGGGCGGGCACCTCATGATCCGGGTTGGCCGAAAGCAGCTGGAGGCCGATGACCCAGCCTGGAAGGGCGAATTCCGACCGGGCCGCTATGTCACGCTGGCGCTATCGGACGACGGGTCGGGAATAGCGCCGGAAATCCAGGAGCGCATCTTCGAACCGTTTTTCACGACCAAGGAAAGGGAGCAGGGGACTGGACTCGGTCTGGCGACGGTCTACGGAATCGTGCAGCAAGCCGGGGGACTCATCCGGTTCGAGAGCGAATTGGGCCGCGGGACGACGTTCGAGGTGTTCCTGCCGCAGTGCGAGGTGGAACCGGAGGCCGTTTCGAAGTTCGATGGCGAGCCACTCGCGCAGCCCGGCAACTGTGAGACGATCCTGCTCGTAGAAGACGAAACGAGCATCCTCGACGTCCTGAGCAGCAATTTGGAAGCGTCCGGCTACAAGGTTCTGCAGGCCGCGAACGGTGCCGAAGCGTTGGCGGTAATGGAGGAGCACCGGGGGGAGGTGGATCTACTGGTCTCGGACGTCGTGATGCCGATGGTGAGCGGGCCGGAGCTGTATGCACGCTTGCGGGGGAGTCACCCCCATATCAAGGTCATCTTCATTTCCGGCTATTCGAATTGGTCCGGGCGTTCGGGAACCCTGTTGCCGAAGGATGTCCCCTATCTCCAGAAGCCCTTCCGGCTGGCCGAGCTGACGAAGACGGTCCGGCTCGTCCTCGATGACGCCTCTTGTGGGCTTCCCGGGCCCCCTTGACGGAACGCCGGCTCGTCGGTCGCGCCAGAACGCGGGTGGTACTCCCCAACCCCCTGAACTGCTCCCAATTTTTCCGAGCTGGCCTTCTCGAGACTGGCGATATCGAGCCCCTGCTCGGTCGATCGGCTCGTAGACCCCGTGTTCCTCTTGCCAGCGCGAGTGCCTCTGCTCTGCAATCTTTTTCCTTGGGATCGGGCGCGCGCGTCCACCGGATTGCTGAACGCCGAGTGGAGCAGTAGCGCCCCGTCCGGTGAAAAGGCGTACTCCCGGGGTGTGTGGGCCGCCACGCTTCTGCACGCGAGGCTAGTTCGCCCGGCTGATCTCGCCGAACTCGGAGTCGGCCAGCAGCGCCCGGAAGGCCAAGCCGCTCAGGTGCACCAGGTCTTCGTGGTTGCCCGCCTCGAAGTAGAGGTGGATCAGGTCGAGCAAGCGGTGGTCGAGGATCGTGGGAACGCCGTAGGCCTTGCCCATGGCCGGTACGGCGCCGAGCGCGCAGTCGGCGAAGACCTGTTTGGTCTCCTCCTCGTCGACGAGGGCAAGGCGCCTGTCGAGCTGCCGCTCGATCTCGTTCAGGTCGAGGCGGTGCGAGGCCGGAAGGATGGCCAGCAGGTACCCCCGGTCGTCGCCGAGCAAGACGCATTTGGCGACGTCTTTGGCCGCTACCCGCGCCTCGCGGGCCGCGGCCAGGGTCGTGGTGGTGGGGGCGTGGTGGATGCACTCGTAGCTGATCCCCGAAGCATCGAGGTACTGCTTGAGTCGGGTGGCAATGTTCATGCGTTCGTCTCCCCGGGACGTCTCGCGTCCATCGGGTAGCACGGAAGGACGGCAGGCTCTGGGGCCGTGGGCGCGTGACGTTCCGTGTTTTCAACTTGCACCCATTGTCTTGTTAAGGCAAGGATTTTCTGGATTTCCCCGCGGGCGCGCCCTCTCGCGGCTCCGCGAGGCGGCAGTCCAAATCAGATCCAGGAGCTATGGTCCGCCCCGCGTCGGACGAAGCGGAAAGGAGTCGGCATGCGGAAGGGGCTCACCCTCGTGGCTGGGGTGCTGGTACTGCTGATCGGGGCGGTTGTGCTCGCCATTGCGAACCTCGACGCCTTCGTGGATGCAAACCGCACGGCGGTGGAAGAGCGTGTGGAACAGGCCCTGGGCCGTCCGGTTTCGTTCGGCGAGGTGGGGATTTCCTGGGCGGGTGGTTTCGGAGTGCGGGTGGCCGACCTGCGCGTGGGTGAAGACGCAGCGCTTGCGAAAGACAGGCCGGACCTGCTCACTGCGAAGGTGGTCGATGTCCGTGTGAACCTGCTGGCCGCGCTCTTTGGCCGGATCGAGGTGACGCGCGTCATCCTGCGCTCGCCGCGAATCACCGTGATCCAGACGGCGAACGGGCTTTCGACCGATGGCCTGGCCGGAGGCGCGTCCAGTGATGGGCCTGCCGGAGCCCCGACCGAACTCGGTGCAAAAAAAGAGGCGCCGCGCGAATTCCAGATCTCGCTGGTGGACGTCCGCGACGGCGAACTCACGTTCATCGACCGCACGGCCGAGCCACCCGCGACCTTCGAGGTGAAAGCGCTCGACGTGAGCATCCCTTCCTACCGGCCTTCCGAGCCCGTGGAGTTCGAGATTTCTGCGGCTGTTGCGGGGGCGAAGAGCCCGAACCTCGTGCTTTCGGGTACGGCGGGACCGCTGGGAGCGGGTTCTGTCCGTCTGGACCTCTCGCTCGGGTTGGACCCGCTCGAAATCGGCGACTTGGTTCGCTTGTCGTTTGCTCCCGCCGCGCTTGCGGGCTCGGGCGCCGTGTCCGTCCAGGCGCAAGCGCAGGGAACGCTCGACGCACTTGCGTACACCGCGAACATCGACGCCCGGAAGGCGGCGCTGCGCTACGGCGGTGCGTTCGATAAGCCGGCGGGCGTCGCGCTCGACCTCGGCCTGCGGGGTAGCCGGAAGGACGGTGCCCTCGTCGTCGACAAGGCAGAACTCGTCGTTGGCGAGACAGCGGTACGTGTCACTGGCTCGGTCACGGATTTCGACGCGCCGCGGCTCGCCTTCACGGCAAAGGCCGACAGCGTGGCGCCGGAGGCCTTTGGCGCCGGAGATTCCGGCGATCGGTTGCGCGATCTCGACGTGAAGGGTCAGTTTCGCTTCCCGGAGTCCGGCGTGAACGGCACGCTCGCGCTGACTTCTCCCGAAGGGGTCTACACCGGGGCGCCCTACCGGAACCTCCGCGTCGAGGCGGGCGTGGCCGGCGGACGCATCACGGTCGACCGGTTCTCGGTGGACGCCTTCCAGGGCCAGCTCGTCGCACGCGGCCACTACGATCTCGAGCGCTCGGCGTTCGACGGCTCGGCGGAGCTTGCGCAGATGCGCATCGAAGAGCTGGTGGCAACGCGGTCGAAACCCGCGGCGGACCTGCTTTCGGGTGCACTTTCCGGCGACCTTTCCGTGAACGGCGCGGGTTCGAACTGGAAGGAGATCGAGCGCGCACTCGCGGGTACGGGTGAACTGCGCATCGAGGACGGCACTCTCGGAAAGTTCAATCCGGCCCGTCAGCTATTCACCGCTCTCGGGGGCCTCCCGAGCCTTCGCGGCGGCGGGTTGGTGCAGTTCGTGAACTCCCATCCGCGGCTCTTTGGCACCGAGGAGGCGCCGTTCCAGGCGATGAGCGGCCGATTGCGGATTCGCGATGGCTGGCTGCTGCTTCGAAATTTCGCGCTGCGCACGGCGGATTACGACCTGCAGGGTGAGGGTCGCGTTTCACTCGGCGGTGTGGTCGACGTGAAGACGCAGATGGTGCTTTCGCCGGCGCTGAGCCAGGAACTCGTTGCCGCCGCGCCGCCGTTGCGTTACCTGCGGCAACCTTCAGGGCGAATTGAGATTCCCGTCGCGTTGCGCGGCGAGATGTCCCAGGTGGCGGTGGTGCCGGACGTCTCGAGTATCGCGGCCTCGGCGGGGCGCGAACTGCTCGTGGATGCACTGAGCGGCGCGCTGGGTGGCAAGACGCGGGAAGACGCCCCTTCCGGGCAGCCTGCTCCGGCCAAGCCCGAAGATGTTGGCCGGGAGCTGTTGCGCCAGGGGCTCGAGGGCCTCTTCGGCGGAGGCAAGCGCTAGCCGGAGCGCGCTTGCTGGGGCCGCGTCGCGACCCCCTCCTTTGCCCGGAAGGTACCCCGCGGCCGGGAGCGGATTCCATGAATCCGCGAGAGCACACCGGCAGACGATCGGCTCCGAGCCTTGTTGTGGCGATGGGTCTGCAGCGGGTTCTCGACGGGGAGCTAGGACCCGAGCGTGTTTGCCACGAGCTTTCGCATCACCGGGAGCTGCTTTTCCCTCATGACGGGAAGCAGCAGTTCGTCGGGGATCTCGTCGCAAAGCTTCACGAGGACGCCCAGGTCGAAAAGATCGATCTGCTCGGCGAAGAGCGCGCTCTCGGGCGCAAAGCGGATGTAGGACATGCCGATCACCTGGTAGAAGCTCCCATCGGGCCGGGTGCCCGGGCCGCGGTTCCACCAGCGGGTGAAGGCGTGTTCGCCGTTCACGGCGTAGCTCTCGAAGGGGTAGGTCCAGTTCATCCAGCCGAGTTGGTCGCGCACGAAGACCCGGTTGACGATCTCGTCCGGGCCGTGGGCCTCGGTGCGCACGGCGCCGGTGTCATAGTGGTAGTCGGCGTCCTCGGTATAGAAGGGCCGCAGGCCGGTCCAGTCGTGCAGGTGGCTGGCGGTGTCGTTGGCCTCGATGAAGCGTTCGAGCATCTCGATGCGCCGGGCGTGTAATTCACTCACGGGGTGTCTCCTTGGCCGAATCCCATCGGCCGGGGCCGGCGCGGTGAAGTATGCGCGATCCCCTGGGGGCTCGCCGCCAGTTGCCGGGCCCCCAGCCGCTGCGTTGCCGCCTGCCCGGAGCGGGCATAGGATGGGTGCGTGGGGATCCTGCCGCTCATCGATCTGCTCGTCCTGGTGGGGAGCGGCACTTTGATCGTGGGCTTTCTACTGAAGGCAGTCGATATCGTCACGCGCTACCAGCCGACGATCCTGGGCTTCAGCTCCGTCGATTTCCTGCTCATGACCGGGGTCGTCTGGCTCTTCGCTCTGGTTCTCGCCGCGCGGACCTGGGTAAAGCTGAACGAGCCGAAGCTCCTGGAACTGCGTCGGGCCGAGTTCGACCGTGAGGCGCGCAGGCGTGCCGATGACCGCATTTATTCGGCCGATCGCTGCGAGGAGGCGGACGCAGCAGGGGAGACCGCCCATGAGGCGGCCGCCGGAGAGGCTGGTGCGGGGCGCGGGGGCGCTTAGTTGCGGCCGGGAAGCAGCCGCAACGCGCTGATCGTCATTTCGCGGTACAACTCGAAAACGGCGCTACTGACTCGTCGGATGGAGGTGGGCATTACAGTTGTTCTCTCCTGAAGAGTAAGTAGGCATCAGGGCCATACAGGTGGCACTGGATCTCACTCATTTATCGAGAAAATCGGGAGCTGACCCAAAAACTTGAGATCTCGAGGCCACCCCTTTCCCGCGGGGGCCCGCTATGTTCTCGCCGTGTCGCAGCAGGCCTCCCGGCCCCCGCCTGACCGGCAGATCTGGATCGACGGCGGGCTGGTCCCGTGGCAGGAGGCGACCGTCCACGTCCTCTCGCACAGCCTCCAGCGGGGGTCACTCGTCTTCGACTATATGAGCCTCCACCCGTCCCCGAGGGGCACCGCCATCTTTCGCCTCGGCCAACACGTGGATCGCTTCCTGCAATCTGCCGAGCTGGTCGGCTTGCCGCTCACGCTCGGCCGCGAGGCCCTCGAGGCCGGTGTCGTCGAGACGGTGCGGGTGAACCCGGGTGCTCGGGCGGTGAAGATGAGCGCCTTCTTGCCCTCGGTCGAGGTGGACGTGGTGCCGCAGGACCCGCGCGTGTCGGTAGCCATTGCGGCGTACGATCCTGTGCGCGATGTCGTCGAGCACAATTCCGGCGAGTGGAAGTCGCGTTCCACGGCGCGGCTCTGGATCGAGAAGGAGCGGCGCAACCGGCGTGACGACATCGTGCCACCCCAGGCGAAGGTCGCCGCAAATTATGCCTCGCCGATGATTGCGAAGTGGCGGGCGCGCAAGCGCGGTTTCGACGACATCCTGCTTGTCGACGAGGAGGGCTTCATCGCCGAGGCGCCGACGTCGAACGTTTTCTGGGTCGACGCGGCGGGGACCCTTCGCACACCGCCCGAGCGCCACGTGCTGCTGGGCGTGACGCGCCGCTCCATCCTCGAGCTGGCGAAGCACGACGGGTTGGCCTGCACCGAGTCGCAGGTGCGGCCCGACGAGTTGGCCGGGGCTGCCGAGGTCTTCCTCACCGGTACGACGGCCGGCGTCTGGCCCGTTGAGTCGATCGACGGGCGGCCGGTGGGCGAGGGAGCGCCCGGCCCGGTCTCCGCGCGGTTGCGCGACCGCTTCGTCGCGGTGTCGAATGGCGAAGACGAGGCGTTCCACCACTGGCTGACGTTCGTGGACGAGGTATAGGGGTGCGCGTCCTTTCCGGAATCCAGCCCTCGGGTGAACTCCATATCGGCAATTACCTGGGCGCGCTGCGCCAGCACGTGGAATTCCAGGACAGGGGTGAGGGGCTCTATTTCATCGCCGACTATCATTCGATGACCTCCGTCCGCGATGGCGCCGAGCGCCGTCGCCTCGTTCGCGACGTGGCCCTCGATTACCTGGCGTGCGGCATCGATCCGGAGCGTTCGATTCTCTACCGGCAGTCCGACGTGCCGGAGGTCTGTGAGCTCCAGTGGATCCTGGGCTCTGTGACGCCGATGGGCCTCCTCGAGCGGTCGGTGTCCTACAAGGACAAAATTGCCAACGGTATTCCCGTGGACCACGGGCTTTTTGCCTATCCGGTGCTGATGGCAGCGGACATCCTGCTCTACAACTCGGACCTGGTTCCCGTCGGCCAGGACCAGAAGCAGCACCTCGAGATGACGCGCGACATCGCGGCGCGCTTCAATCACGCCTACGCCACGGAGGTCTTCCGCCTGCCCGAGCCGCACATCCTGGAGGATGTGGCTGTCGTACCCGGTGTGGATGGCCGCAAGATGAGCAAGAGCTACGACAATACGCTGCGCATGTTCTGGCCGGAGAAGAAACTGAAGAAGGCGGTGATGGCGATCGTAACCGACTCGACGCCGGTCGAGGACCCGAAGGACACGAGTCAGGCCGTCTTCCAGCTCTGGTCGGTCTTCGCCAGCGCCGACGAGCGCGAGGAGATGTTCGGACGCGCGAAGGCCGGCGGGCTCGGCTACGGCGACGTCAAGAAGGACCTGCTGGCTCGGATCCTCGACCACTTCGCCCCGATGCGCGCTCGCCGCGAAGAGCTAGAGAAGCGCCCCGACGATATCGAGGTGATTCTCGAAGGGGGCGCCCGCCGCGCCCGCGCCATCGGTGCCCCGGTGCTCGCGGCTGCCCGCGACGCCGCGGGGCTCGGCTAGGCGGTCAGGAGGCGGCCTCCAACAGTTGCTGGAGGTGTTCCCAAGCCTCATCGGCCCTGCGGAGGGTCCGACAGAGTCCGGTTGCTTCCCGGCCCGTCCGGTGAGCCCCAGAAGCCGGTTCCGGAGATTCGGCCGGGGCTGAGGCTTTCCGCTAGTTCGCGAGCTCTTTGTCGATCATGGCCTTGAAGCTCGCGAAAGGCTGAGCTCCGGACAGGAAGCGACCGTTTACGTAAAAGGCCGGAGTCCCCGTTACGCCGAGCTTCCCGGCCTGGGCTTTGTCTGCGGCGATGCGCTTTCCGACGGTGTCCGAACCCAGGTCTTCCTTGAATTTCTCGGTGTCCAGCCCGAGTTCAGTGGCGTACGCCAGGTAGTTGGCTTCGGTCAGCTCGCGCTGGTTGGCGAAGATCATGTCGTGCATCTCCCAGAACTTTCCCTGCATTCCGGCAGCCTCGGCAGCGGCGTGTGCCGGGAGCGCTTGCTTGTGAAACGCGAGGGGCATGTGCTTGAAGACGAGCTGCACCTGGTCGCCGTACGTTTCCTCGATCTGGTCGAGCGTCGGGCCGACACGGCTGCAGAAGGGACATTGGAAATCAGACCACTCGACGATTTTCACCGGTGCCGAGTCCGGCCCACGGGTCGGCGAGCCGCCGATATCCACTGTGTACTTCTTGTTGGGATTGGGGCGGCTTGGCCGCGCCGCGGCCTGGGGCTTGGGCGGCGGGGCGTTGAGCTTGGCGGTCAGCTCCTCCATCTGGCCCGCCGCTGCGGTGATTTGCGCGGAGCCAGCGTCGATGGATGCCTTGAGCATCCAGCTACTGGCGACGATTGCGGCACCGATGATCACCGCGGCTACGATCAATGAGGTTCCCGAAGCTCGATCCGACAAGGTGTTGAACTCCTTCTGGTATTTTGAAGCTCGCTGGAGCGGGTTCTCCCCCTCCAGCAGCGCGTTTACGACTGGGTCCGTCCGTCCCGCAGCCATCCTGGATGCGTGCGAAGCGAAGCGAGGTGATTTGTGCGGTTGAAGGACTCGACGCCGAACACTGCCCCCCCTGCGACCTCGAGGGTATGCACCACCGAGATTCCCGCCCAGGCGTGCGAAAAGCGCATCCAGGCAAAGGGAACCGGCTCGATCCCCAGAAGATGCGAGATTAGCACGGCGTTGGTGCCCTCGTGGGCGACGATGAGGATCCGCTCGCGGCTTTCGGGCAGGCGCCAGATGCGATGACCGAAGACCTCGTGGGTGCCGAGGCGATGGTCTCCCTTGAGCATTCCCTCGATACCGCTCGACACTCGCTCGTAGAAATGACGGAAGCTCTCGCCGCCCGGCATGGCGTCCCACCACTGGTCGAGGTTTCGAGCGTTCGCCTCCCGAAAAAACGCCTGTACCTGCTCCCCGGTAAAGCCCTGCATCGAGGGAAGGCCGAGTTCCCGCAGCCAAGATCGGACCTTGGGTCTGATGCCGAGGGCGTCCGAAATGGGCTGAGCCGTCTCGATTGCCCTTCGCAGGGGGCTCGTGTAGAACGCATCGAAGCGCTGATCCGACAGCGACTCGGCGGTGAGCTTTGCCTGCTCATGGCCGAGCTGCGTGAGTCCGGGATCGTCAACTGCGCGTCCGGTGGGCTCCCAGTCCGGTTGGGCATGGCGTGCGAGCACGATCTCCACACAGTCTCCTGTCGAGCGGCCGGCCAGCGGGGCGAGGCGGAAGGATCGGGGATACGCGACCGCTCCGCTAGCCGAGACCCCCGCCGTGGGGGTAGCTCAAGCCCCAATGTCGGCGAATCCTACCGACTGCTTGAGACCGGAGCGGGGTGCCGGCGCAGCTCAGACGGAGAGTTTCACGGCGTCCGCGACTTCGTTGAGGAGGTCCGCCGTGTCGTCCCAGCCGAGACAGGCGTCCGTGATCGAGACTCCCCAGCGCAGGGTCTGTTCCGGGCTCCACCCCTGGTTGCCGGATTCGAGGTTGCTTTCCAGCATAACGCCCAGGATCTCGGGTGTTCCGTGCCGTACTTGCGCAAGGACATCACGGCACACCGCGACTTGCCGTGCCGGGTCCTTGCGCGAGTTGTCGTGTGAGCAGTCGATCATCACCGGGCGGGCGAGCCCCTCTTCGGCAACTCGAGCAGCGGCCCCGGCCACGCTCCCCGCGTCGTGGTTTGGTCCGGCCGTTCCGCCGCGCAGCACCACGTGTCGGTCGGGGTTTCCGCTGCTGCTCACCACGGCAGAGAGCCCGTCGGCGGTAATCCCCAGGAAGCTGTGGGCGTGACGTGCAGCGATCATCGCATGGTGAGCCGCAGCCAGGTCGCCGTCGGTTCCGTTCTTGAACCCGACCGGCATCGACAGACCACTTGCCAGCTCGCGGTGAGTCTGACTCTCGGTGGTTCGCGCTCCGATGCTCGCCCACGCGAGCAGGTCGGCCACGTACTGGGGTGTGAAAGGATCGAGTAGCTCGCTCGCGCAAGGAATTCCCAGTTCATTGATGTCCAGGAGCACGCGGCGCGCTCTCTCCAGTCCAGCGGAGACATCGCAGCTGCCGTCCAGGTGCGGATCGTTGATCAGACCCTTCCAGCCCACAGTGGTGCGCGGCTTTTCGAAATAGGTGCGCATCACCACGTGAAGTCGCTCGGCCAGCGGCTGGGACGTGCGCCGCAGACGCTCCGCGTATTCGAGAGCGGCCTCTGGGTCGTGTATGGAGCAGGGCCCGACGATCACCAGGAGCCGGTCTGCGTCGCGGCCGTGGACCATGTCGCGGATGCCCTGGCGCCCCGCCACCACGGTGTTGGCGGCCCGTTCGGAGATCGGGAGCTGCTGCTTCAGGGCCCGCGGCGGCAGCAGCGGGCGCAGGCCGGTGAGATTTCGGTCTTCGATGCGGTCGTTTGTCTCGTCTTGCACGTCGCGTCTCCAGAAAAGCGAAGGCCCCGAGATCTCTCTCGGGGCCTTCGGGTAAGCACTCGGCTCGCTGTGCGTTTACGCACCCCCTCCGGCCCCGGCCCGATACCGGGTAAACCCGAACACAAAAAACCACCGCCAGCGCGCCATGGAGTCTGTATACCGCACCTGTGGACTTCGGACCATCAGGTCGGAGGGTTGGACTGAAGGGCCCACTTGTTTTCCTGGGCCTTGCTCAAGCGGGTCACCAGAAAGATGGAGACGCCGGCGGCCAGGCCCAGCGCCACGTCGGCGAAAAGCGTGAGTGAGCGAGAGAGTACGAGTTGTTGGAGGTTGACGTCGGTACCCAGACTCGTGAGCAGCGCCAGTAGGTGCAGGCTGGCGGCAGCCAGGAAGGCACCCCACCACAGCGAGACGAGCCACGGCGTCTGCAGGCTCTGCCACTGGAAGGGGTCGAGCGACGCGGGGTCGCTGGCCTTCCAGATTTCGCGCACGACCTGGTAGGGCCGGAAGACGTTTACCGCCGGCATCAGGAAGCCCCAGATGCACCAGCCGCGGCCGTAGCGCATGCGCCGCATACCGAGTGCGCGGACGTTGACGCGCGCCTGGTAGAGCCAGCCCACGAAGGCGATGCTCGTTACCACGAAGAGGCTGCCCTGGATCCATAACATCCAGCCAGTGGCCTTGAATTGGGCGTATCGCAGGTCCGCGTCGATGTTTGCACCGCGCAGCGCCTTCACCAGGAGCCACACGTCCTGGAGGTCGATTCCGGCCGCCACCCAGGCAACGGCGACCGTCAGGATCAGCAGGCCGGTCGGCCAGCGCGCCGAGTTGCGGGGCGAAATGAAGGGCGGGAGGAGGCTGGCTTCGCGGTTCATGCGCCCGCCCCAGCCAGCGCCTGCTGACGCAATCGCTCCGCCGCTGCGATCGCGACCGCTGCCTGGAGGTTGTACGAACGGATGAAGCCCTGCATCGGGATTCGCACCACGGTGTCGCAGTGCGCCAGTATCGTGGGCGGGACTCCGGAGTGCTCGCCGCCCACGATGAAGAGGACGCGTCCGGTGAGGTCCGCCTCCCAGGGCGCCACGTCGCCCACGTCTTCCAACGCCAGGATGCGCCGCCCGGCCTCGCGGGCGGCGGAAAGGGTGTCTTCGGCCGCGGACCACAAAACGGGCAGGAAGCGGTCTGCTCGCATCGAAGCGCGCAGGGCCTCGCGGCGTTTCGCGTGGTCGAAGGCCGCATCGATGAAGATGCCCGCCGCGCCGCTCACCTCGGCCGAGCGAATCGCCATGCCGGCGTTGCCCGGGTAGACGATGCCGTGGAGCAGCCAGGCCGGACCCACGCGCGCCAGCACCTCGGCGGCGTCGCCGGATGCGCGGGGACCGATGAGAGCGACGGCGCCGCCGGGGCCGCCGGGAGGGCGGAGGCGCTCGAAGTGGCGGGTGCCGACGGTCTGGAACGGCACGCCGGCTTCGCGGGCCGGTGCCTCGAGCGCCCGAGCTTCGGCCTCGGAGTGCTCGCCGTCCACCACGATGAGGCGAAGCGGGTCACCCCGAACCAATGCCTCGGCGATGGCGGCGCTGCCCGCGATCTTGCGACGTCCCCCCTCCACGCACGGGAGGGTGTCCCATTGTCGCGACGGCTTCAATCCGCGCTGGGCCGAACCACGAAGTAGCGGTTCTGCCCGCCCCCTTTTCCATCGGCCGTCCAGGTTGCGAGCGTCTCGCAGGGTAACTCTGCCAGCAGTTCGGCGGTTTCGTCCTGGTGGGCGAAGTGCACGTAGCGCAGGCCCGTCTCGCTGCCGAAGGGGAGCAGGTGGTCACCGGGCTCGAGGTGCGCGGGATCGATGGGTTCGGCCGCTGTTTCGTTCCAGCGCTCCCAGGCGACGATCCGGTCGCGGAAGCGCGCGAATCGGGCCAGGCGCCAGCAGGTCAAGGCGAGCAAGCCGCCGGGTACAAGGCGGCCGAGGAGCGTCTCGAGCAGCGCGCGGCGGCGGGCGCTGCCCGGTATGTGGTGGAGCAGTCCGAAGCAGGCCACCAGGTCGAAGCGGCTATTGCCGAGGGCGGCAGCGAGATCGTCTTCGACCAGGTCCAGCCGGATGAAATCGGGCGCCGGACCCAGCCCCTCGGCTTCCCGCGCGATCGCCAGCAGTGCTTCGCTGCCGTCTAGGCCCGTGTACCGGAGCGCCGGCCGCGTCCGAGCCAGGAAGCGGCCGAGACGCGCGTTGCCGCAGGCGACGTCGAGGACCCGGGCCGCGCTGGGCAGCCCCTCGGCTCCGAGCACCTCGGCAAGCCGCTGCCAGCCGGGCCAGGTTCCCTTGCGGGTGGCACTGAATTCGGCTGCGCGCTCGGTGTAGAAGCACCGATTGATGGCAGATAGGGTGCGGGCGGTGGCTCGATCCAACGGGCGTTACAGTAGCCCGCAACTTCGCGGGGGTACGCTTGGGCGCGACGCGACGCCAGCTTCGGTTCGACCCGGACGCCCACGCCGGTGAACTCGCGCCGCTGGTGGCTGCGATCGCGGCCCAGTGGCCGATCGACGCCCGCACACTCGATCGCCTGGTGCGGCGCTACCCGAAGCGTGGCAGCGGCCTCTTCCGCAAGAGCGAAATCATCGCGGGCTACCGCGCTCTGGGTGGGGCACCGCGCTTTGGCGCCAGCGAGCCGGACTTCGTGGCGCGCCTTCGGCCGCGTCCGGTGCGCACGCTCTCGGGCGTGACACCGGTCACCGTGCTGACAAAGCCCTACCCGTGTCCGGGGCGCTGCGTCTTCTGCCCGAACGATGTGCGCATGCCGAAGAGCTACCTCGCCGATGAGCCGGGGGCTCAGCGTGCCGAGGACAACCGCTTCGATCCCTATCTGCAGACCTGGAACCGGTTGCGCGCATATCGCGAGACCGGCCACCCGACCTCGAAGGTCGAACTCATCGTGCTCGGCGGCACCTGGAGTCACTACCCGGAGCCCTACCAGCGCTGGTTCGTGAAGCGCTGCTTCGATGCTCTGAACGACTTCGGCGCAGGAATCGATGGGCGCCCGGCGGCGGGCGAGGCGCCGGCGCATTGGAACGAACTGGCGACACGGGTCGAGGGGCGCGCGCTCGACGGGGATTCCTCCTACAACCGAGTGGTGGGGCGTGAGCTGCGTGCCGTCGCGGGCGGGTTGTTGCACGCGAGCGAGGCGTGCGTCTGGGAGGAGCTCGAAACGGCGCAGCGGTGCAACGAGATGGCCGGTGCCCGCTGCGTCGGGCTCTCGCTCGAGACGCGCCCCGACCAGGTCGACGTGTCCGAGGTGCTCCGCATGCGAAGGCTCGGCGCTACGAAGGTCCAGCTCGGCGTGCAGAGCCTCGATGATGCCGTGCTTGCCGCGAACCGCCGGGGCCACGATGTGGCTGCTGCACGGCGCGCCTTCGCGCTGTTGCGGCGCTTTGGCTTCAAGATCCAGGTGCACTATATGCTGAACCTGCTCGGTGCAGCACCCGAAGGGGACGTGGCGGGCTTTCGCGCGCTCGTCGGTGCTCCGGACTTCCGTCCGGACGAGTTGAAGCTCTATCCCACGCTGCTCGTCGAGACTGCCGAACTCATGCGCCACTTCGAGGCGGGTGAGTGGCGCCCCTACGCCGACGACCAGCTTCTCGATGTCGTCGCGGCGTGCCTCGAGAGTGCTCCCGAAACCGTGCGTGTCAGCCGGGTGATTCGAGATTTCAGCTCCCATGAAATCGTGGCAGGCACACGCACCGCAAATCTTCGCGAGGTGGCCGAGCGTTGTCTCGCCGAGCGCGGTGCCTCGCCGCGGGATATCCGCGCGCGCGAGATTCGCGGAGAAGCCGTCGATGCAGAGATGCTCGTTCTGCGCGAGCAGGCCTACGCCACGTCTACGGGAGACGAGCGATTTCTCTCATTCGAGACGGCGGAGGACCGGCTCGTGGGGTTCCTGCGCCTTTCGTTGCCCAGTGCGGGCGCGCCGTACCCGGAGCTCGAGGGGGCGGCACTGATCCGCGAGGTCCACATCTACGGCGCGAGTCTCGAAGTCGGGAGCCGCGGCGTGTCGCCCCAACACGGGGGACTCGGGCGCCGTCTCGTCGAACACGCGGCGGCGATTGCCCGCCGGGCGGGCTATGCCCGTCTGGCCGTGATCTCGGCCGTCGGAACGCGGGCCTGGTACCGCAGCCTTGGCTTCGGCGATGGGGTGCTCTACCAGACGACTGCCTGCTAGGAGCCCGGCCAAAAAGGGAAGCACCGCCCGAATGCGGCTTCAGCGTGGGACCAGTCGCATGCTGCGCACATCAGCCGGTGCGGTCACCTTGCGGCTTCAGCGTGGGACCAGTCGCATGCTGCG
>PBYF01000071.1 GCA_002729515.1 Deltaproteobacteria bacterium | reverse complement strand
TTGCCCGGAAAAGTGGCGTCCGAGCGTTGCCCGGAAAAGTGGCGTCCGAGCGTTGCCCGGAAAAGTGGCGTCCGAGCGTTGCCCGGAAGAGCGCAAACGGTGTTTACTCCGGCAGCCCCAGGATGGTGACTGAGCAGACCGAGCCCGGCCCTCCCAGGTTGTGGCCCAGCCCCAGGCGCGCATTCTTCACCTGAGCGCCGTCGGCGCGACCCTGGATCTGCTTGGTGACTTCGCAGAGCATGCGACAGCCGGTGGCACCGATGGGATGGCCGAAGCATTTCAGACCACCGCTGGGGTTGACCGCTATCTTGCCGTCGACATCCGCGTGCCCCTCGCGTACGAACTTCGCGCCCTCGCCTCGTTCACAGAACCCGAGGTCCTGTATGTTAAGGAGTTCGGTGATGGTGAAGCAGTCATGCACCTCGGCGAGGTCGATCTCCTCGACGGGGTTCTCGATCCCCGCCTCCTCGTAGGCCTGCCTCGCCGCGGCCTCGGTCGCCGGAAAGCTCAGCCAATCGTAGGAAGCGCGATACATCGGCAGAAACGCGTTCATGGTCAGCGCGTTGGCCTTGGTGAGCGCGTAATCGTGCTTGTGCTTGCTCTGCTTGGCGATCTCAGGCCGGGTGATCACCAATGCGGCCGCCCCGTCGGACATGCCGCAGGCGTCGAAGCGCCCCAGGGGCCAGGCGATCATCGGCGCGTTGACCGCCGTCTCCACGGTGATGGGCCGCCGGAAGTGGGCCTTGGGGTGAAGGGCGCCGTTCTTGTGGTTCTTGACGGCCACATGAGCCAGATCCTCCCTGGTCCAGCCGTGCTCGTGGAAGCTGCGCGTGGCCGCCAGGGCGAACATGCCCGGGGCGCTGGCGCCGCGGAATACCGGGTGCCCCATGTCCACGGGCAGGCCGGAGCCGCCTACGTCCATGAGCTTCTCGACACCGCAGGCGAGCACCACGTCGTAGGCTCCGGATGCGACCGCGAAGCAGGCGTTGCGGAAGGCATCCATGCCCGAGGCACAGAAGTTCTCCACGCGCGTAGTGGGCTTTCCGAAGAGCTTGAGGGGTTCGGCAGCGACACCGCCGCTCAGGCCGGTGAAGTCATAGAGGTTGCCCACCCAGGTCGCTTCGATGTCGTCCGGGGTGACCCCGGCATCGTCCATCGCCTCGAAGGCGGCGTCCACGATCAGGTCTTCGGTGTCCTTCTCCCAGAGCTCACCGAATTTGGTGCAGCCGACGCCCATGATGGCTGTCTTGTCCTTCATGTTTCCCATGGGATTCTCCTCTTGTTCCGCTGATGAAAGTGTCGCTCGCTGCTAAGAAGCCGCTTCCGGGACGGGCCGACACTTCCAGTAATAGTTGTGGAAGCTCGATCCCTCGTGCAGTCGGCGAAAGATGATCTCCACAGACATGCCGATCTCGACGCTCTGCGGATCGCCATCGGTCATCGAGAGAAAGACGCGGCCCCCACCCTCCAGGTCCAGCACCAATCGGGGCACCGGCACATTGACGTACTGGCCGTCCTCGAGGTGGTCGAGTGTGAAGGTGAAGACGCGACCGGTCTTGGCCAGCTTGACATCCTCGATCTGATCCTTGGCCGAGCACTCGCCACACACCCGGGGAATGGGATACAGAACGGCGCCGCACTGGCTACACCGACCGGCGTGAAAATTCAGCACTATGTTGCTGTCACGCCAGTACGTGACGGCCGAACCACGGGGATCGACGTCCTCACGCTTCATGAGCTTGCGGCAGCGGGCGTAGGCGGTGTAGTTGGGGAGGTTCCTCTTCTGAAGGAGATGGCCGCTCAGCCCCTTCCGGCCGGGCACGGCAGCAAAGCCCTCTTCGAGTTCCACCAGAAAGGCATCCGAGCCGTCGCCATTGTTGACCACCAGGAGCTTGTCCCCCGCCTTGGCCTGCTCCAGGGCCCCCGCCAGCAGCATCAGGACCAGGGGGACCCCCGGGTTGCCAACCGACATGAACAGGATGTCCTGCAGCTGGCCGCCGTCCAGGCCCAGGCTGCCGGCCACGGTTCCGAGGCTCCGCGGGTCGCCGGCGGTGATGACTGCCTTTGCCAGATCGCCGGGAGCCACGCTCTCCTTGTCCAGAACAGCTTTCCCCGCCTCTACCGCGCTCTTTACATATCCGTACCGTGTCTCGGCCTTGGCCTCGAAGGAGCGGACGTAGCGGTCTTCGCTGCGCCGCCAGGCACCCACCTGCTCGCCGGCGATGGAGTTGAAGCCGCGCAGCGTCGCCAGCCCTTGTTCGGAGATCAAAACCGCACCGGCCCCATCACCCAGAAGCTGCTCCCACATCGACTCCGGCTCGCCGAGACGGCAGTCCGCCGCGACCACCAGGATGCTTCCGGCCGAGCCGGAATCAACGGCGTCTGCTGCCGCCCGCACGGCCGTGGTAGCCGCGCGCAGCGAGCCGGTGAAGTCCGCAGTGTTGATGTCCGTGCGCAGGTCCAGGGCCGCCGCGATGATCCCCGCGCACTGCTTCTCATCATAAGGAGCAGTCGTGGTGGCGAAATACACGCCATCGATGCTGGACGGGTCTATCCCTGCCAGGCAGTCCGAGCCGGCAGCCACCGCCATGGTGAGGCTGTCCTCGTCGGCGCTGGCAACGGCTCGCTCGCCGGGGACTGCCGGCACTCCCCAGGCATCTGCCATCTCCTTTCTGGAGAGCCTGAACAGGGGAATGTACGCGCCGAATGATGCGATCTTGGCCATGGTTTCTTCCTTTCGCAGCCTCGTGCTGGACCCTTCTGGACCTCAGGACTTGCAGCAGGTTCGGAGAGTTGGATCGTAATAGGGCTTTGTTTGGACCGTCTGGGACGCTCCGCTCTTCTTTTTGCAGCCTGAAGTTTCTCGACTCATCTGACCTTCCCCGCGTCAGCCCGTGATCCCGAGCTGCTCCATTGCCGTCTGTCGCGTGCGCTTGAAATCGGCCTTGCCCGCCGGCGACCGGTAGACCTCGGGCACTTGCACCACGTGCTTGGGGGCCTTGTAGCTGGCCAGCGATCTCTTTACATGCTCGATGATCGCGACGCCATCCAGATCGCCCGCGTGGCTGGAAATGACGGCGGCGATGGCCTCACCCCAGCGATCGTCCGGAACCCCGACCACCACCGCGTCCTTCACGCCGGCGAAGCGCTTCACCACCTCTTCTACCTCTTCGGGGTAGACCTTTTCACCGCCGGTATTGATGCAGACCGAGCCGCGGCCGAGCAGGGTGAGGGTGAGCCCGTCCTCGTTTACCTCGGCCCAGTCGCCGGGAACCGAAAAGCGACCGGCCTCGCACTCGACGAAGGTCTTTGCGGTCTTCTCCTCGTCCTTGTAGTAGCCGATGGGCTGGATGCCACCGACACCCACCAGGCCCCGCGCCCCCGGCTTGCTCTCGATGAGTTCGAGATCCGCGCTGAAGAGCCTGGTCTTGTCCGACAGCTGGAACTTCCCCGTCTGCACCGAGCCCGCCGCGGTGGTGAAGCTCATGCCCAGGCCGATGGCCTCCGAGGAGCCGAAGGCGTCGGCCAGCACCATGCCCGAGTGATGGGCCAACAACCGCTGCTTGGTCTCCTCGCTCCACATCACCCCGGACGAAGCGATCATCACCACGCTGCTGATGTCGTACGCATCACCGCTTGCCTCGAGCTCCTTGGCCATGGGCTTCGCGAAGGGATCGCCCACGATGGTGATGGAGTTGATCTTCTCGGCCTCTACCGTGCGCCACAGCTCCGCCGGGTCGAACTTCTTGGCGCTCTCCAACATCACCACGGCACCGCCGCTGAACCAGGCGATCATCGCCTGGAACCAGCCCGTACCGTGCATCAGCGGTGGGCTGATGAGAGAGCGGTAGCGAATCGGCGGCTTCCTCACGTACTCGCGGTAGGCGTCCTCGGTCTCGGGCGTGGGGCCGGCGCCGCCGCCCCCAAAGCGGGTGAATATGTCGCCCTGACGCCACATCACACCCTTGGGCATGCCGGTGGTGCCTCCGGTGTAGAGGAACATCAGGTCATCGGGGCTCTGCTCGACCGCGACCGCGGGCCGATCGGTCGCAGCGGTGGATTCGTAGGGCGCGGCGTTGGCGATGGACGCGATATCACACTCGCCCGTCTCTTCCACGACGAGGACGCCCACTACCCGGGGAAGCTCGGGGAGCACCTCTTCGAGCAGCGGGACGAATTCCTCGTGCACTACCACGATCTCGGCATCCGAGTTGTCGAGCAGATAGCGCAGCTCGCCGGCCTGGTAGCGGTAGTTGACGTTGACGGGGACCAGGGAGGCCTTGAACGCCGCGTAGATCGATTCCATGTAGGCCGGATGGTTGTAGGTGTAGACGGCGACCTTGCCCTGGTGGCTGGCGCCGCGCTCGATCATCCATGCCGAGAGGTTGCGGGCGCGACGTTCGACCTGGCTCCAGGAGAGGCGTCGCTCGCCCTGGACCAGACTGTCTTCGTCAGCGCGGATTTCGGCCACGATGTCGAGGGTGTGGGCGAGGTTGCGAAAAGACGTTGTGATTCTCCTCTGCGGTGCAGATCCGCTTGGGACGATGCCCCTCGCTACTCGCGCGGCAGCCGCATCTTCATCATGTCGATCCCGGCGCCGCCATCCACTGCGAAGACCTGCCCGGTGACGTAGGAGGCCGCATCGCTCACGAGGAAGAGCACGGCGTTCGCGACATCGCGCTTCGTGCCGAGGTAACCCAACGGGTTAGTGCCTCCGCCGCCGGTTTCCTTCGTCGCCTCGGAGAATCGGGCCAATCCCTCGGTGTCCTCCATCCCCCCTGGCGCGACTGCGTTGACGCGGATGCCATAGGGACCGAACTCGACCGCGCAGCTGCGGGTCAGCGCGTCGACGCCGGCCTTGGCCGCCGTGACATGAGCCTGCAGGCTCACCCCGAGGTTCTGGAAGGGCGCGCTGATGTTGACGATGTGTCCACCGTGCTGCTTTAGATACGCCTCGAAGGCGGCTTTCGTCACGTTGTAGGTTCCGCGCAAATCGATGTCGACGATGGCCTTGAAGCCGTTGTAGGAGATCCGGCTGATCGGCGCCGGGAAGTTGCCCGCAGCGTTGTTGACGACGATGTCGAGCCGCCCATGCCGGTCCAGGATCTCTGACACGACACGCTCCACCTGGTCGGGCTCGCGTATGTCGCAGGTCACCCACATGCAGTCCAGGTCTTCACTCTGAAGCTCGCGGCAGGCCGCCTCGAGATTCTCCTGCTTGCGGCTGGCGATGCAGAGTCGAGCTCCGTGCTGCCCGAGGGCCCGCGCAATCTCCTTGCCGAGACCGGTGGCGCCGCCTGTTACCAGCGCGACCCTGCCCTCGAAGACGTCGTCGCGAAACGCACTCCCCTGTGCCGGCATCTTCTAGACAGCCTCCAGATCCGCGGCGATCATACCGCTGCCCCAGCTTCGACGGGGCAGCAGCTTCGCAATGCTCTCCTGAAGCGCTTCGGGTCCATTCATCGGGTCCGCACTTCACCAGCACACCGCAATCGAAGTGCCTGGATCAGTTCGTTTCGGAGATCGCGCGGATCGATCACCCGGTCGTAGCCCAGGTTGTCGGCCGCCGTCCAGGCGCCGGACTGCAGCTCGCTCATGCGTTTGCCATCCGTTTCCGAGGCCTTCGAAGCAGCGGCACCCCCAAGAGCGGGCAGGCCACCGAGGGAAATGCCCGTGAACGCGAGCGTCACGGTCTGCCGGTCGAACGGATTCATCGCCATCAAAGAGCTGCCGAATCCGAAGGCTTTTCGCAGAGTGACGTGCACCTTGGGAGCGCGGATCGCTCGCTGCGCCAGGTACATCCCCGCTGCCGCCCTGAGCGTTCCCACTCGCTCCGCCTCGGGTCCGGGCATCACTCCCGGGTTGTCGGCGAGAAAGACGACGGGAAGTCCGAACGATCCCGCGACCCGCAGAAAATGGGTCGCCTTCTCGGCTGCATCCGCGGTGATCGTGCCGGCCTTATACGCCGGCTGGTTCGCAACGATCAAGACCGACTGCCCACCGATGCGTGCAAACGCCGTGACGATCGACTGCCCGTAGAGAGGCTGGACCTCGAGGAGAGACCCCGCATCGACGACTTGCTCGAGCACGTCGCGCATCTCGTAGGGCTGCTGATGATTGGTCGGAATCGTGTCGAGAATTCCGTCCAGAAGCCGTTCGTGGATCTCGGGTCCGGCGGGTGCCTCTGGGGGCACGGCGCCGGCATGTTGGGGAAAGTAGGAGAGAAAGCGACGCGCCGTGCTGAGGGCTTCGTCCTCGTCCGCGGCGAGGTTGTGGGCCACCCCGCTCTCCGCCGTGTGGAGACGGCCGGCGCCGAGCTCCTCCGGGGTCACCTGGATGCCGAGAGAGCCGAGGACCACCGGCGGACCGGCGGCGAAGAGCGAGGCGTTCTCGGTCATGACGATCAGGTCTGCAAAGACCCCGGTGAGCGCACCGTGACCGGCGGAGACGCCTAGCACCAGGGTAACGACCGGCACCTGGCCTTGGAGATCGGCGACGACCTGAAGGTCGTTCGGTGCAAACGGGTAGCGTTCGAACATATTCGAGGCGCGCTCACCGGCACCGTCGAGCAGCAGGAGCAGCGGGATCCGCTCCTGCTCAGCCAACAGCGTGAGCCTGAGGCGCTTGGCCGCATTCACGTGACCGATCGATCCGCCGTGGACAGTGAAGTCCTCGGCGATGACGACTACCGGACGGCCGTCCACGCGAGCCACCCCGCCCACCAGGGCATCGGCGGGCACCGGCTCTCCTCCGGCCGGATCCGCAGCGCCGCCCAATGCGCCGACTTCACTGAAGCTCCCCTTGTCGCACAGGCGTTCGACACGTTCCCGCGCGTTCAGACGACCCTTTGCGGCCTGACGCGCCAAGCGGTCGGAGCCACCCATGGCCGTGGCGGCATCCGTTCGACCCTTGAGGTCATCCAGGAGATCGTCCCAACCGTCGTCTCGTCGTGTCGTCAAAGCGTGCCCTTTCCTCATAGTGTCTGGCCCGGGGCGACGCCCGCTTACTCGGTCTCCTCCATCAGCCGCGCCATTCGCTCCATGGCGTCGAGATACCCGTCGACCAGATCGGAGACGACCTGGCGCACCGGGCGCACCTGTTTCATGCTGCCGACGATCTGGCCCACGGGCGTGATCGACAGCTCGGCGCCACTGGAACTCCCGGCCTGAATCGCCCTGCGTATGCGCTGCTCCGCCTCTGCACCGGCCAGAAACTGCAGCGGCATGGGCAGCGTGCCCGGAGACTCGGCGCTATCCCACGCCTCGGTGTAGCCGCTGCGCAGCATGCGAGCCGGCTTGCCGGTGACGCAGCGCGAGCGGACCGTATCGCTCGAGGTGGCCGAGAGCATCCGCTCGACGATCACCTGCTCCCAGTCGTTCTCGTGCGTCGTGAGCCAGATCGACCCCATCCAGACCCCCTGCGCACCGAGCGTCATCGCCGCCGCCATCTGACGTCCAGAGCCGATCCCGCCCGCCGCGAGCACCGGCAGAGGCGCCACTGCATCGACCACCTCCGGCACCAGCACCATCGTCGAGACCTCGCCCGTGTGGCCACCCGCCTCGTAGCCGGCAGCCACGATGACGTCGACGCCCGAATCCCGCTGTGCGAGCGCCTGATCCCCGCGACCCACCAGCGCCGCCACCTGCACCCCGGCGGCGTGCGCGCGTTCGATCACATCGACGGGCGGCGGACCCAGAGCGTTCGCAAGCAACTTGATGGGATGGCCCATCGCGACGTCCACCAACGCCCGGCCCTTGCTGGCTGTCCAGCCGAGCAGGCCCTCGAAACGCGGTACATCCTCCGGAAGCGGCGGCACGTCGTACCTGTCGAGCAGCTGTTCCAGAAACCGTGTGTGCTCTTCGGGGACCAGCTTCTCGAGATCCAGCTTCCCGAGGTCGCCCTGCGCCTTGCCCACGTAGGCGGCGGGAATCACGACATCGACACCGTAGGGCTTCCCGTCGACGTTCTTGTCGATCCACTGCAGCTCGCGCTCGAGTTCTTCGGGGGTGAAAACGATCGCGCCGAGCACGCCCATGCCCCCCGCACGGCTCACGGCTGCCACCACGTCGCGGCAGTGGCTGAGAGCGAAGATCGGATACTCGAGTCCGAAGGATTCACAGACCGGGGTACGCATCTCTATTCCTCCGCAGCAGGGGGGGCCGTCATTCCTCGCAAACGACTGCTAGCGGGGAAGGCTACCGAGGGGATTCTGGTGTCGCTGCGGGCGTGAAAGTTGGCGCTAGCTGACACGATGCATCTCGAACGTCTGCACGCCGACGTTCTCATTGAGCAGGTGACGCGCAATCGTGAGGATCTGGATCTCCGTCGTACCGCCACCCAGCTCGAGGAGCTTGGCGTCGCGTGCGAGACGCTCCACCTCGTACTCGGCAATGTATCCGTACCCACCGAGGATATGAATCGCCTGCTGCGTGACCCGCGAACCGACTTCCGCCACGTACAGCTTGGCTGCACACGCGTCGATGACCGAACCCGTGTGTTGCTTGTTGTAGACGATGCGACGGCTGTTGCTGATGTCCACGTACATTCGGACGAGGCGTTCTTGTACGAGCTGGTAGTTCGAAATCGGCTGGCCACCCTGCTCGCGGGTCTTCGCATACTCCAGCGCGATCTCGAACGCCTTCTCCGCCAGCGCATAACTTATCGTCGCGATGCCGAGGCGTTCGCCTGCCAGCGACTTGCGCACGTGATCGCGGTCCTTGACACCAAGGCCGAGAAGGTTGTCTGCGGGAACCTTCACGTCGTCGAAGAACACCTCCCCGGTGGGGGACGACTTCATGCCCATTTTGTGGAACGGCTCGCCCGTGCTGACGCCTTCCCACTCCCTCTCCACGATATAAGCCTGAATCGCACCGCTATCTGCGTCCTTCGCATAGACGAGGAAGAGTTCTCCGTACGGGCCGTTGGTGATGAACGTCTTGGAGCCGTTCAGGATGTAGGAATCACCATCCTTCTTCGCCGTCGTGCGCATCGAGGCGAAGGCGTCTGATCCGGCACCCGGCTCCGTCAAGCACCAACAACCGATCTTGTCCCCGCGCGATAGCGACGGCACATACTTCTGGATCTGCTCGGGCGTGCCGTGCTTGCGAATGTTTCCAGCGCAGAGTCCGACGCTCACGCCCCATGAGCTGCACACACCTGGATTGATTCGCGATATCTCGATGGTGAGCTGATTGCCGGCGAAGGCGACGATTTGCCGCGTTTCCTCATCGTCGGCGGGGCCGGCCGAGCCGTTGCCGCGCTTCACACCGCCGGTTTCTTCGAGCCAGTCCGCGTCGGGGGCCAGACCCAGATCGGCAACCATCTTCTTGATGAAGGGAAAGGGCAGGATCTCCTGGCTCTCGAGCTGCTCGGTCAGGGGCTTGAGCTCGTTCTCCATGTACTTGCGGAACTGATCGCGAATACCGCATTCCATTTCGCTGAGCTGAACGTCATATACGGCCATGTCGCCCTCCTGATTTGGCACTTCCGAGTAAGAAGCCGCAGCGCGGTGTGCGCAGGTCAGTGCCCCTCGAAGACGGGCTTGCGCTTTTCCAGGAAGGCGCGCGGTCCCTCGACGGCGTCCTTGGACGTCAGCACCGGCATGCCGTAGCCGGTCTCGATCTCGAAGGCCTGCTCCTCGGGGAGCATGTCGGTCTCACGCAGGGTCGCCAGGATCGCTGTCACCGCGAGGGGGCCGTTCTCGGCGATGCGCTGGGCGATCTCCTGGGCCTTGGCAACGGCCTGGCCATCGGGCACGACGTGATTGATCAGGCCCAGTTCGAAGGCCCGCGCCGCCGTGAAGTCCTCACCGACGAGGAGGATTTCGGCCGCGACCGCATACGGGATCTGCCGGCGCAGCCGCACGACCGAGCCCGCCATCGGAAACAGCCCACGCTGCACCTCGGTGACGCCGAACCTGGCGCTCTCACCGGCCACGCGGATGTCGGTGCCCTGCAGAATTTCGGTGCCGCCCGCGCGCGCAAACCCTTCGACGGCCAGGATCACGGGCTTCTTTGGCCGGTGGGTCTTGAGCCAGGCACCCATGATGAGCGGCGGCTCACCCACGGCGCGCTTCATCCACTCGTTCTCGAGTTTTCCTTCGGTGAGCTTGGTGATCTCCGAGAGGTCCATTCCGGCGCAAAAGGTGTCTCCTCTGCCCGTGAGGATGGCGACGCGGAGATCATCGTCGGCATCGAGTTGGAGCCAGGCGTCATACAGGCGGCACATGGCCTCACAGTTGACGGCATTCTTCTTCTCGGGGCGATTCAGGGTGACGGTCAGGATCGCCCCATCCTTCTCGACGATCACGGCGGGATCGGACATGTGATCTCCTCCTATTCGGAATGTGTAGGATCCTCGTTCATGTCCGGGCTAGCTGAACGTTGGGTTCGGCTCCGAACTCACGATCCACATGGCAAAGTAATTCGAGGCGCCGCCGTAGGCGTGGCCGAGGGCGACGCGTGCGCCATCCACCTGATAGTCGCCGGCGGTACCGCGCACCTGGTTCGCGGCCTCCAGGCAGCGGATCATTCCCGACGCGCCGATCGGGTTGGAAGACAGCACGCCGCCCGACATGTTGACCGGGAAGTCGCCGCCGATCTCGGTGGCGCCCGAGTCGACCATCCTCCAGCCCTCGCCCTCCTCGCAGATCAGGTGGCCTTCGAGCCACATGGGTTCGAACCAGCTGAAGGGGACGTAGAGTTCGGCACAGTCGATCTGCCGACGCGGGTCGGTGATACCGGCCTTCTCATACAGGGCCTTTGCGCACTCCACGCCCGCCGCCGGCTTTATCGCGTCGCGACCGGGGAAGACGGTGAACTCGGTCCGCTTCGCGTGAGAGAGCACCCAGGCGACGGGCCGTTGCGCGCGCTTCGCACCAGCGGCGTTCGTTATCACCATGGCCGCCGCACCGTCGGAGGAGGGACACGCTTCGAAGAAGTGGAGGGGATCCCAGAGCATCGGGCTCTCCTTCACCTTCTCGACGGAGATGTCCTCCATTTGCAGGTGAGCGTAGGGGTTCTTGAGCGCGTTCACGCGATCCTTGACCGCCACCTTCCAACCGATGTGCTCCGGAGCGCCACTCCTCTTGATGTACTCGCGGATCCACGGAGCGAAGGAGCCACCGGCGCCCTGGCCACCGCTGCGCCCTCCGCTCAGCGCCCACATGAAGTCGCCTTCACTCTGCTTCTCGTATGCCACGGTGAGCACGGTGTCATACATACCGCTCTCGACGAGCGTCGCCGCGCTGATGGCAGTGGAGGCACCCACAGAGCCCGCCGTGTGCACGCGGTGGATGGGCTTGCCCACGGCGACGAGAGCGTCACAGAGCGACAACTCGGGCATCATCACGCCCTCGAGGGCGTCGGGGGCCTTGCCGATCACAATGGCGTCGATATCCGCGAAGCCGAGCTCCGCGTCTTCGAGCGCGCGCTGCGCAGCCTGGCGAACGAGGCCCTCCATCGAGAACGGGATACAGCGCGCGTACTGGGTCTGTCCGATTCCGACGACGGCGCAACGCTCGCCCATCAGGAGTCTCCTTCCAGAATGCAGAGCAGGTTCTGCTGCAGGGCTGGGCCGCTGGTCGCATGCGCGAGGCCGCGGCCCGCCTCTCCGCCGCGGATGCGACGCGCCAACTCGATGACACGCGTGAGGCCGGTTGCCATCACCGGGTGACCGCAGAGCGGACCGCCGGAGGGGTTGATCTTGGTGTTTTCGCCGAGCTCGAGTGCCCCGCGCAGCACCATCTCCTCGGGGCTGTAGCGGACGCAGAGCTCCGCCATGTCGAGGGAGCCAGCGTCGAGACCCAGGTGGCGGGCGGCAATGCGCGACGAGGGCGAGTCGGTCAGGTCGCGCAGGCCCAGGTGGTGAGACTCGAAGCGGTGGTCGACGCCGCGGATCCAGACCGGTTTTTCGCAGAGCTCGCGCGCGCGCTTTGCGCGGGCGATGAGCATGACCGACGCACCATCGGAAATCGGCGGAAGGTCGTGCTCGCGAAGCGGCGAGGCGTAGTACGGCTCCTTCAGCAGGGTTTCGACGGAGACGTCCTTGGCGACCTGCGCGTAGGGATTCGAAAGCCCGTCGCGCCGGCTTCGCGAGACGACCTCGGCAAAGTCGCGCTCGGTGGCCTTCCCGGCGTGGATCAGCGCGCAGGCCTGAAGCGCGGCGACGGAGACCGGGTCGAGGCCGAGCGGAGCGTGAACGTAGGGATCGGTCTGGAGAGGGAAGATCTCGCGGGGGGTGCCCGGCGACGATTTCCCGGAGCCCGCGACCAGGGCGATGTCGATGTCGCCCATCTGGAGACGCACGAAGGCCTCGAAGAGCGCCCAGGCCCCGTCCATCTCGACGTGGGACTCGTAGACCGGCGGCCAGGCACCGAAACCGTCCACGTTCGCGATGAACGAGAAGGGAGAGCCCGAGAGGTAGTCACTGCTGCCGGCGATCGTGAAGTCGATCTGGTGCCGGTCGAGTTTGGTCTCCTCCAGGATCTGGTTCACGAGCCCCATGATCAGCGACGGCTCGGTGTCCGGGTAGCTTCGGTAGGAGGGTGTCTGCGCGAAGGCGACGATCGCGATGTCTTCAGCCAGCGTCATATCTGCTCCGGGAAGTCTTCAAAGGGGACGTCGGGCTCGCCGGTTGGCTCCCAGCGCTCGATCACATTCCCGGTACTGAAGACCATCCAGCTGTTGTCCACGTTGTCGACGTTGCGCTCGGCGGCCGGCTTGAAGATCGCGCGCAGGCGCATTCCCTCGCGGAACTCGTCCGCGGGGATGTTGTGGATGTCCTGCTGGACGAGCGGCTGGTCCGAGCCGTCGAGGAAAATCGATGCGCTGACGTAAGGCTCCGTCTCCGTCTGGCCTTTGTACTGGATCGGTGTGATCACGGTGTAGGAGACGGCGGTACCCGTGGGCGGGAGTTCCACGTCGTCGGCCGCGGCCATCATCACGCGCGCCAGCGGGTCGTAGCCCTTGCCCGGGATGGAGACGGTGCCGCTCACGGGGCTGCGCTGTCCGATGAACTTTCCATCGAGCAATCCCTGGGCGTAGCGGGCACGGGACGGGTAGAGATTCTCGATGAAGGTGAGCGAGATCAGGTGCTCGCTCATCTCCACCTCGCCCTCGCCCGACGGGATGAACTGGTTCTGGGCATCGGCTTCGGGCACGAAGTAGACGTCGGTGATGGCGCCGGTGCGCTCCTCGGGAAACTGGGCTCTCACCCGCATGCCGATCGACATGGCCTCCGGGCCAGCGGCTTTCACGGCGTGGGTCATCGCGGTGTCGGCGCCGTCCAGCTTCACCTGCGCAAAGGCGAAAGGCTCCTGGAAGGGATGCTTGCGCGTGGGCTCGGCGATCCAGGTCCAGAGTTCGACGTTACCCGCGGGACCGACCTCGACGAAGTCCGGATTCAGCGTCTCGCCCGTGTCCGGGTCGAATTCGAGCGGAGGGCAGAGGACGCGGCTGCCACAACGGATCCCCAGGATGCGGCCATCGCGGAGCCCGGTCAGGAAGGGCCCGATCACGGGGCCGAGGGTTCGCGTGTACGGGTACTCGAGGGTGAAGGAAGTAGGGAATTCCGACATGGTCATGATTCTCTGTTTCGAATTCGATTGGGAGCGGGCCAAGGAATCCGCGGTTGGGGGTTCAGAGCCTAGGCGAGTTCAAATATACCGTTCGTGAGAACTACTTCACCGGCTTCGTTCTTCGTCTGCACGAATACCGTCTTGCCCTGCATCCACAGCTCTGCAGTGAGCCTTTCGCCCGGCAACACGGGAGTGCTGAAGCGCACCGCCATCGAGCGGATTGCTTCCGGGTTGTTATTGCAGATTTCCCGCACGATAACCCGTACGGTGCACCCGAAAGTACACAGACCATGAAGAATGGGGCGTCCCCAAGGCATAGAGAATCGTGTCCCGATGTTTGCAGGTGGACTCCGAGGGGCCGCAAACCGTGCCCACCAACTCTGCATTGATCGCCATCTTGAATCCTCCAACCGGGAGAAGAGCCCACCCTTCGGGGAGAAGAGCCCACACTTCGCCCCGGTGACGCTGGAGATCGCATCCTCAGCAGCCACGCGGATGTCTGTGCCCTGAAGGATCTCGATGCCTCCAGCCACAGCGAAGCCCTCGACCGCTGCGATGAGGGGCTCCATCCCTCGGTTGTGAAGCGCTATTGCGCCAGGCCGACCTCTTGATACTTCGATCGCGTGCGATCGGTGATCAGGCCGATCCGCTCGAGTTGCGGATAGGCGTGGTCGCGGAAGGGATTCGGCTGGGCCTTGAGGGCTTCCGGGTCGCTCATCCTCGAGATGGTCTCGTCGTTCGCCTTCTTGGGATCGATGCCGACTTCGGTGTAGATCTGCTCCAGGGGATCGACCCACTTCTTGCCCTGCTTCTCTTCCATCAGCCCGTTGGTCGCGAGAATCGTCATCGCCGTCCAGGCGAAGTCCTCCAGGCGATCGCGGTCGGGCTCGTTCATCTTCGGGATCTCGTCCTTCATGTAGATCAGCCCGTAGGACACGTGCCGCGCCTCATCCTGGGAGGTGAGCTCGAAGACCTTGCGCAGAACCTCATCGTCCGTGATCTCCTTCATCGTCTTGAAGGACCCCATGGCAATGCTCTCCGCGATGACCTGCATGCCGATGCACTTCATCTGCCAGAGATCCGCCGTGAGCACCGCGTTGATCAACGCCGTCAGCCCGGGCATGGCCGGGTAGATGCGGTCCAGGCGCTGGATGTAGCGGTGGAAGACCTCGACGTGACGGGCCTCGTCGACCACCTGCGTGGACGCGTAGAGCTTGCCGTCCATGTCCGGCACTACCTCGACGAGTTGCCCGCAGAGCATCATCGCACCCTGCTCGCCGTGCAGGAAATTGGACAGCATGTGGGCCGAGCGCTTCTTCGCGAGCTCGATCTGCTTCTCCTTCGGGAGCCTCTTGACGAAGTCGAAGGGCTCGATGTTCGGAGTGCTCGTCATGTCTCCGACCTGCTCCGGGTCGGTCTCGATCTCCCAGGGGATGTCGGTGGCCGCGTTCCACTGCTCCTTTTTCGCGACTTCGTAGAGATCGCGAAGCGCCTTGATGTTCGTGTCGTAGTCGTAGCGCCAGAGCGCCTGGACGGTGGTGTCGATCGTGTCGAAGTTCATGATTCAGCTCTCCAGTCTCGTTGGTGTGACGTCGGCCGGCGTGGAATCTCCAGCCGGAGTGAGTGTGGGCGGGGCGGGGCCCGCCGGCTTCTCGGCGGGCGGGGAATCCGCAGCGCCCGCATGCAGCCCTCCCATGGGGCAGTAGTCGCAAGCCTCGAGGCAGGCTTCTTCCTCCGCGGAGGTCTCGGGCTGCTTCAAAACCTGGGCGACAGACGTGCCGGTGGGGATCTCGAAGTTCTCGGGAGCCCGTTCCGAGCACAGCCCGCAACCGATGCAGTCCTCTTCGACGACTTCGAAACGACGCGGCATGGCAGCCAACCTCCCTGAGTGGAGGAATGCGGCGACCCCGGGGTTCCTGCCCCGACTCGGCTCGCCTCCTGATTTGTATAACACACCAGTATTGGATCTAAAACTAATTTTAGATTATAAGCCAATTAACCTGAAAAACTTAAAAAATCTATTTAATTTCAAATAGATAGATAGCCAACTACCGATCTGAAATAGGCCTGTGCGAGCACTCGAACACTCGAAAGGGGCGGCTCGATGTACTAGAATGCCCCAGTGGAGGGGGATCCGATGGCAGAGCCGGCGCCGGAAGGGCGGCTGGAGAAGCGAAAGCGCGAGCGGCGGCTGCGGATCTACACCACGGCCGTGGATCTCTTCCGCACCCAGGGCTTCGAGCGCACGACGGTAAGCCAGATCGCCGAGGCGGCGGATATCGTGCCGGCGACGTTCTTCAACCATTTCGAGAGCAAGAACGCCCTGCTGGGGCAGATGACGACAGAGGTTCTCGACGTCATCGAGGGCATGCTCGAAGAGCAGCTCGAGACCGCCGATTCGATCCGCGAACGCCTGACGGGCTTCGTGACCCATGCGGCGGACCAGATCGCCGAGGCCCGGGGCCTCGCCCGCGACGTGTTGCTGGAACTGGTGCGCACCGAATCCGAGCCGGGGCAGCAGCCTCCCTACCTCGGGCGCATCCACGAGCCCTTCGCCGTGATGCTGCGCGAGGGCCAGGAGCGGGGAGACGTGCGCCGCGACCGGGATGCGACCTTCCTGGCGGAGATGGTGGTCGGCATCCTCAACGCCGCGATCACCAACTGGCTCGCCGACCCGGACTACCCCATCGAGCAGCGGCTGCGGCAGGTGGCCGAGTTCGCCTGGGAGGCGATCCGCCGGGAGTCGGACTCGACCGACGCCCCGGCCGCAGCATCGAAGCCCTCCGCCCCGTCGCAGGACTGACCCTCTCTCGGCAGAGTCGGTGTTTCAGGAGCGGGGTCTACCGCCGCGGCGCCCACATGCGCTGGCCGGGAACACCATGCGGCTCTACGGACCGGGTAGCGCCTGCCACTGAACGCGCCCGGTCGAGATCCGGGAGAGCGCAATATCCGAGCGACTGATGCCCAAGCTGCCGCACCGGATCAGATACCGGGAACGAAGATGTGGATGAGAAAAAGCAGAATGGGAACCAAGACAAATAGCAGGAGCAAGAGCAGCATACCCTTCGTTGAGATCTCCTTCCCGGTCTGCGCAGTTGGTGCTTCCTCTCCCGGGTTTCCACACTGGGGACAACTCCAGGCGGTGTTGGGTATCTCACTCCCGCATTCCAAACACTTCATCCACACCATGCTTTCCCGTCCCTTTGTTGCCTATCCGCCTGCGGCATGCACCTCGCAATCGTGCGTGGCTTTCGCAAGGCACTGCTGAAATGCCTCGTCGTTCACCTTTTCGAGCCGGTGACAATAATCTTCCGCAGCGCTCTCGCAGTAGCTCTTTCGCACGCCGAGCACATAGATCGCACCCACGAGCGCAAAGACCAGCAATAGCCACACGATCGGTCGTTTCAAGGAATTCCCTCAGTGGCCGGGTCGGCGAATGTTCGCCCGACACGCGCACGGATTCCAGGCATTCGACTCAAGGAAAGACCGCACGGCACTTGGAACAATACTTCGGGTTCAAGACGTTGCCGAGGTGCTTCCTGCATACCGGGCAGCGCCAATTCAGCCAATGGAAGAACGCAGCGACCAGGATCAGCCCGCCAGAGCCGAGCAGCACGATCGGCGCCCCCCCATCGAGCTCCGCGGCGTGACGCCAGCCAAAGGTCAGGAAGTACAGTGCCCCTCCCAGCGGAGCGACCAGTGCGACCTCGTAGAGCCGCATCTGGAAGAGCTTGTTTTTAAGCTGAGCCTTCTGCTCCTCGATGTGCCTCATCGGCACTCTCCCGCCCGCGGCCAGTGGTTCTTCGACGAGCTTCAGTCGCTCGGTGCCACCTCGAGCTCAGAAATGTAGCAGGGGAGACCCTACGAGGGACGAGAGCCGGATGTCTCCCCTCTCTTTCGCTCTCAGGACGCCAGGCCCACCTCGCGATACTTCGGGAGCGTGCGCTCGGTGAGCAGGCCAATGCGCTCGAGCTGGGGATAGGCGTAGTCGCGGAAGGGATTCGGCTGGGCTTTGACGTACTCCGGGTCCATGGCCCTCGAGAGCATCTCCGACGCCGCCTTCTTCATGTCGATCCCGAGACCCTCGTAGACCACCGCCATCGGATCGGCGGCCTTCTGGCCCTCCCTCAACTCCGGAGTGGTCGCCAACAGCGTCATCGCCGTCCAGGCGAAGTCCTCGAGGCGATCGCGGTCGACCTCGTTCATCTTCGGGATCGCGTCCTTCATGTAGATGAGTCCGTAGGACACGTGCCGCGCTTCGTCCTGGGAGGTGAGCGTCACCACCTTGCGGAAGACCTCATCGTTGGTGAACTTCATCATGGTCTTGAACCCACCCATTGCGATGCTCTCCGCGATGACCTGCATGCCGACGCACTTCATCTGCCAGAGATCCGCCTGCAGCACGGCGTTTAGCAGCGCCTTCAGCCCGGGAATGATCGGGTAGACACGGTCCAGGCGCGTGATGTAGCGGTGAAAGACCTCGACGTGACGCGCCTCGTCGATGACCTGCGTGGAGGCGTAGAGCTTGGCGTCCATGTCCGGCACGACCTCCACGAGCTGTCCGCAAATCATCATCGCACCCTGCTCGCCGTGCAGGAAATTCGACAAGAGGTGGGCCGACTTCCGCTTGGCGAGCTCGATCTGATTCTCCTTGGAGAGTGCCTTCTCAAAGTCCATGGGTTCCATATTCGGAGCGCTCATATCCCCAACCTGAGCCGGGTCGGTCTCGATCTCCCAGGGGATGTCCGTGGCCGCGTCCCACTGCTCTTTCTTGGCCACGTCATAAAGATCGCGAAGCGCCTTGATATTTGTCTCGTAGTCGTAGCGCCAGAGGGCCTGGACGGTGGTATCGATCGTCTCGAAGTTCATGATTCAGCTCTCCAGTCTGGTTGCGGTGAAGTGGCCCGGCGTGGGGCATCCAGCCGGAATGGAAGTGGGGTGCGGGCCGCC
>PBYF01000070.1 GCA_002729515.1 Deltaproteobacteria bacterium | reverse complement strand
GCTACGAGCTCGTCACCGGGAGCAACGGAAAGGAGTCTGCGGACAACATCCAGCTTCGGGACCAGTCAAGAAGGTCGGCTACGAGCTCGTCGCTGGGAGCAGCGGAAAGGAGTCTGCGGAAAACCGCCAGCTTCCACGGGTCAAGCCGCCCTTCGGGCGGACCTGGGCACTGCCGGGCGGGCGAAACCGCGGGGGAAAGGGAGCAGATGCGACAGCGGACCCGCAGCAGCGCCCACGCATCCGAGCAGCGCGGTCACGAGCGTGCGTCGGAACACCCATCGAGGTCGCGTTGATCCGGAGCAGCTCTAACGGGTATCTCCGATCAAGGTCAAATCGTTTCAGCTCTCGTCGCTTCGTCTGGACTGCACGATTCTCTGGCTCACCTGGATGCTCACCAAACGGGCGATGAAGATGGCGACGTAGAGCTGACCCATCACCGATTCCGTGCTGGTCAGCAAGCGTGCGATCGAGCTACGCGGCACGATATCTCCATAACCCAGAGTCGTCAGAGTCGTAAAACTAAAGTAGAGCATGGTCGAAAGGCTGGGAAACTCTGGAGCGGACGACGAAAGCTCCGACAGGAATTTTCCATCCATGGTGTACGCGGCTGGGTTGGCAATGCCGACGGCCTGGTGGAGAAACATGAAGGCCATGCCGATGAGCAGGTAGACATCGATCCCGCCTATGATGGTCTCCCTACTGACGTTTCTGTGCCCAGCAACTGCCGCGGTAACCACCACCGCGGTGAACGCGAAGCAGGCCGCTGCACTGAGGAGACGGGAGACTTCGTCTTCTGTCACGCTGAAAACATCTGGACCGAGCCATGCAAAGAGAGCCGGGACTAGCAAGAAGAGCGCGATGATCAAAAAACCCCGACGTGCGGCTGCCGCATAAACGCCGGCAATCAGGATGGCGAAGAGCACCGCCACCTGGATCCAGCGGCCTCGAGGGAAACTGCTGATCACAGGGCTCATAGCCACGAAGACGACCTGGGTGATCAGAAGCCAGGCGAAGGGTCCTCTTTCAACATTGCTCTCCGAAGTCCGCTTTGTCGTCATCGCCCCGCATTCTAGAGGTTGGGCGCACCGGAAGCCCACCGCCACCAAGTCGCGCACACTTCTCCGCGAAGCCCTCCTCTATGGGCAACAATTTCTCGGGCTGGGGTGCGAACGGGCACAACCAGTTCTGCTCGATCTCGAATGAAAACGAGGCGCTCACCGGGAGCAGGGACAATCTCCACCCCGCGTCGAACTCCGGTTTCACTGCATTCCACATAAACGCTACGGGGAGCCGCCTCCGGCTGTACGGCTTGGTCTTCCCCCGGCCGTCACGACCTTCCAGATCGGCCAGGTTCGCACGACTTTGGCTACCATCTGCCCTGCGTGACCCGGCAGCTCTTCCGAAAGAGTTCGGACGAGCGGCCGTCCACGCAGGCTCGGTCTATTATGGGCCCGAGCAGCAGGCTTTGCGTTCAGTGGACTCGAAGCTCATCCACTATGTCGATGGAGATTTCAAAGCGGAATTCTACGATCTCGAAGACGATCCCGATGAGCAAAACTGGGTCTCGAGGGGGGGGGCGGCTCCTGGTCTAGAGAGCCGGGGACACGGTTGCAGCCGCGCTTTCCCGACCGTCCGATTCGCCCCGACGGATCCAGCCCGGAACGGAAGCACGCGCCAGCACCGGACACGAGAGAGGAAGGCCCGACATGGGTGCCACCACTACGCCGCTCGGCCCGTCCGCCCAAAAGCCCAACGCCCGTGTGACATTCCAGCGCATGGTCCGCTACGCAGCGCCCTACTTCGGCGTCGTGGTGGCCGCGATGCTGTGTACGTTGGTGTTTTCCGGAGCTCGCTACGGCCGCGCCTACCTGATGAAGCCCCTGATCGACGACGTGATGCTTCCCTACCAGCAAGTGGCATCGAGCAACATCGACTGGCTCCCGGGGTTCAGCGACCCCGCTTCCATCTCCATCACCCCCCGCACCAATACCAGCGCAGAAACTGAATCCAGCGACGAGACCATAACCGAGGCGAAGCGCACCGAGATACTCGGAAAAGTATCTCAGAGCTTTCGCTGGGTGATGCTCGCAGGGCTGATCATCATCATCGTAATGCCTCTGGGCCACTTCGGTCGCACGTATCTGGTTGCCTATGCGCTGGGACGCATCGGACTCGACATCCAGAAACAATTGGCCTCGAAATTGCTAATGCTCCCCCTCGCGTACCATCGCAAGACCAGCAGTGGAGACACCCTGACACGCGCGCTGCGAGACGCAGAAAACAGTCAGAGGAGCCTCACTTTCCTGCTGTCGGAGCTGCTGCCTTCGACCATCATGATCGCGATGGGGACAGTGGCCCTGATCTACATCTCCTGGCAGTTGACAATCATCGCAATACTCGTAATTCCCGTGGCCATGTCAGTGATGTTTTTCTTCGGCGGAAAGATCCAGGACAAATCCCGCCGCCGCCAAGAACAGCTCGGGGAAGTGACACAACGGCTCGTCTCGATTCTTTCCGGCATCAAGGTCATCAAGGCGTTCCGCGGCGAAGACCTCGAGGAGCGCGCCTTCCGCACTGAAGCCCGCAAGCTCTTCTACCGCAACATGAAGGTCGTGAAGCATCGAGTGGTTTCTGCCAGTATCGTTGAGTTCCTGAACTCGGGCTTCTCCATTTCAATAATCATCCTGGGCGTGACTCTGGTCCTTCTGAGCCAATGGGGCCTTACCAGTGGCGATGTAGCGGCCTTCGCCCTCGCCCTGGGTACCATTTACCGACCCGTGAAGCTCATGGCGCGCAACTGGGCAGAGATGGCCGACGCCCTGGCATCCGCCGAACGATTCCTCGTGCTCCTCGACACCCCGGAAGAAACCGCCGATCCCCCCAACGCAATTCAGATCGACGGCGTGCACGAGAGCATCCGGATGGAGAACGTGACATTCTCCTACGGGCGCGAACGCGTACTCCAAAATGTTTCGCTCGAAGCCAGACCGGGAGAAGTGGTTGCGATCGTCGGTCGCACCGGTGAGGGCAAGACGACGTTGGTGGACCTGCTGCTCCGCTTCCAGGAACCCGACGAGGGCAGCATCCGAATCGACGGAGTGGAACTCCGGGAGATTTCGCGGGATTCACTCCTCCGCCAGATCGCAGTAGTGACCCAGGAGCCCTTCCTCTTCGATACGACCATATTCCACAACATCAAATATGGGCGGCCCGACGCCACCGACCTCGAAGTCCTAGCGGCGGCCGCGGCCGCGCATGTCGACGAGTTCGTCGAGCAACTTCCCAGTGGCTACGAGACTGAAGTCGGAGAGTTCGGCCTAAAACTCTCGGGCGGCCAGCGACAGCGAATCACGATTGCTCGTGCGCTGCTCAAGAACCCCGCGATCCTGATCTGTGACGAAGCCACTTCCTCCCTGGACGCCAAAACCGAGCGCACGGTTCAGGAGGCCATCGAATCGCTGCGCCAAAGCCGTACCGTTTTCATAGTCGCACACCGGCTGTCGACGATTCGGCGGGCCGACCAGATCGTTGTGCTCGAGAATGGAACCGTCGTACGCTCCGGCTCGCACGACGAACTGATGGCTGAGGGGGGCATCTACGAGGAACTGATGAACCTCCAGCTCGAAGCACGCAACGAATCGGACACCTCGTCCGAGTTGGCCTGAACCACTCGACCCCCGGCGAATTCCACCCCGAAGAAGCCGCACAGCTCCCCAGCGCTCGCGGGCAGATGGAGCCCTTCCGCGCGCGCAGTCGACGGCTCTTCCCGACATCGATGAAGCCGGCCGTCGGCCCACTCGCCGCGCTGGACCTAAGCGTTCGCGCTCTCGGCTTCCCGCCATCGCTCGAGAGTCATCTCGATCCCGCGGCGTGCCTGCTCGACGAGCGCCTTCGGGTCTTCGTCCGGGTGTCGCTTGATCGGATCACCGATCCACACGCGAAGCCGCGTGCCAAACGGCATGGGAAGTAGACTGTGGCGCAAGAGTTTCCACGAGTTGTCGACTGCAAAGGGGACCACCGGAAGGTTCGGTGCCGCACGCAGAAGCTCGAGTACACCGGTCATCTTGAAGGGTTGGAGCACGCCCGCGCGTGCGCGGGTTCCCTCGGGATAGATGAGAGCCGAGACGCCCCTTCGTTGAGCGTACTCTCCAAGTTTTCGAATTGCCTTCGTCGCCTGGTCGCGGTCCGAGCGTTCGATGAGTGCATTGCCACCTCGGCGAAGATTGTAGGAGATGGACGGCAACCAGCGGGCGAGCGATTTCTTCGAGACGTATTTTGGGAAGTTCGAGAAGAGCAACGAGCCGGCAAAGGGAATGTCAAACATGCTCTGGTGATTGGAAACGATGATGTAGGGCGTGTTCTTCTCCACCGCCGGTGAGCGCTCTACCGAGAGCCGAGCTCCGCTCACGTAGAGGGAACGCACGAGCCATACCTGCAGCCAGCCCGCGGCGATCTCTTGCGGGCGCTGGCCGAAGAGGCGTGCCACGCGCTGTATGGGATCGAAGACCAGGAGCACCACGACAAACGAGAGGACGAATGGCAGGGTAATCGCCCAGTCGACGGCGCGTTTCACCACACTTCTAGTGTGACATACGAGAACCGGATTAGTCAGCCGTAGCCCGGGGAATGCTCGGCTCGACGGCCCTGGCACGATGCCCTCGCTTCACGCCCGGGTATGAGACCGAACGCCCGATTTGGCACCCCGCAAACGCCTCGAATCGCGGCATGAGGGGAAATCCGCCTCTACATCGTGGCCAGCACCAGAGCGTCGATCCCGTCGATCTCTTTCAGGCCCACATCGGCGGTCAAGAGCGCCTGAAAAACTCATGCGAGCATATCGTCAGGCCAACCGGGAACCCAATCGCCCATCGGCGCTGCACCCGGCGAGTAGACGCGACCGATGACCCGGTGCCGGGGCACAAGGAAACATTCCGGAAAGGTCGTCGAATCCAGAACACCGACACGCCGGTCCCAAGATCGATCTGACGATCCGCTATGACGACGCCGTGGACTCGTCGTCGAAGATGTAGCGAAGCATCTGGCTGAGTCGCGTGGGGTACAAGTGGTCGCGCTGTGCACGCTCGTGACAGGCGTCAGCGATGGAACGCCGCTCGTCTTCGTGAGCGAGATAGTAGTCCACCTTCTCCTTGAGCTCATCACGGCCCTGAAAGGTGACAATCTCCTTGCCCGGCTCGAACACCTCGTGGATGTTGGGACGGTGGTCCACGATCACGAATCCTCCGCACGCCGCCGCCTCGAACAGGCGCAGGTTGCAACCGAGCAGCTCGGCGTAGTGCATCGCATTGAATACGATCTTGGCGGCACCGTACGCCTTCGCCTTTTCCTCACACGCCACATAACGCCTCGGGTAAAATTTGCGCACGGGTGAGTTCATCCAATCTGGGCTGTAATCTCCCCAAATCTTGATGTCGTAATCGAGAAAGGGCTCCATCAACAGCGCACGGTACCAGTAGAGATTCCCTGCGACCGTCATATCGCATCCGTAGAGATCCCGATCCGCAGCGCTGAGCGGCATGCGCCGGTGCCATTTGGGGTTGGCGGCCTGTGGCGGGAAGAAACACTTCTTTCCGAGTTTCTCGCGGACGAAGTCGACGATGTACTGGTCCTTGAAGAACATCACATCGTAGTCACTCGCGAGGTTGTACTGGCGAAAGAATCCCGTGAGGGCATCGCTCATCCAATGAGCGATGCGTGCCCGCGGCACCTCCTGTCGCAACTTGCGGATCACGTTGGGGTGCGGCTGATTGAGACACAACACGAGGTCGGGCTGGAGATCGGCGGCGGCCCGGACCAGCGTCAGCTGTGCCTTCTGCTCCACCTGCGGCAGCAGCGTCGCGAGCATCTCGGCAAAGCGCCCCATGCGCCCGTAACCCATCTGCTTGAAGAAGTCGGCTGTGTGGGTCACATCGTGGCCAAGCTCCTGAAAGCCACACCCCACGTTCTCAGCAAATGAATCGGGGAAGACCTCACCGGACAACAGAATCCGCATCAGGCGCTTCCTCCACTTCCGATGGCTGTGTCGGTGAGGCGACGCACAAGCTGGCTGTATTTTTCAAATGAGAAGTGGTCCCGCGTAGCGGCGACCTCGCGCATCTCTTTGCGCACCCCGAAGATCGCGTGGCTCAACCCGCGCCCCCCCCAAAAAACCGAGATGGTGGGCATTCTAGCAATCGGAGAGAGCTCCAGGGGCAGCCCCCGGAAGCAACTCCGCGCCACTGCTAGCCGCATGCTGGACTTCGCTCCTCCCCTTTCCCGCGCGCATCCCGATGCGGAGACTCCCAAGCCACCTCGGCACGCCGGTGATCGGCATGGACGAGACGTCACTCGACCGCCTCCAGCGAGCGCGTTCGTCACCAGGGTCTCCGAATAGCCGCAGTGGCTTCGGACCTGCTCGCCTTGATTTTGACATAGCGTGCACCCTTTCACTCCAGAGTCCATCCCGGCCCTTCTGCGAACATTGAAAATTGGAATTCTCCCGGGACGCGAGCCACGTGTCCTTGCCCGAGCCGGGAACTCTCACCGATTGATGGTTGACAAACCCTCTGTTTCTCCTTCATACGGAGATTGCGGCTCGGAACCCCCATCAGACTAGAGCCTCCTACGAGGCAGGTGGAGCAGTGGGCTCCAGCCGTCAGAGAACGACAGCCCCAGACATGGATGGACGCGATGCACCCCCTAGACATTATCCGTTCGACTGGAGTTCGCGTGCTCATGGCGAGCCTCGGGCTCTTGGTCCTGATACCGCCAGCCTGGGCAGCTGACAGCGGTTCAAAGCCTCTCAGCACCGAGCAGCTGGACCAGCTGGTCGCACCCATCGCCCTGTACCCCGATTCACTCGTGGCGCAGGTGCTGATGGCGTCCACGTACCCGCTCGAAGTCGTCGAGGCGGCACGCTGGGCCAAGTCGAACCCCGACCTCAAAGGCAAGGCGCTGCAGGATGCGCTCGAAAAACAGAATTGGGACGCCAGCGTCAAATCGCTCACCGCATTTCCGCAGACGCTAGAAATGATGAACACAAAGCTCGACTGGACAACCCAATTGGGGGACGCCTTCCTGGCTCAACAATCCGAAGTCATGAACGCTGTCCAGATTCTGCGGCAACGTGCCAAGGACGCTGGGAATCTCGACAGCAATGAACAGCAGACCGTCCAGGTCGAAAACAAACCGACGGGGACCCAGTCGCAGACGATCATCATCGAGCCCGCGAACCCGGAAATCGTTTACGTCCCTACGTACAACCCGACCATGGTTTACGGTCCGTGGCCCTACCCCGCGTACCGCCCCTTTTATTGGTACCCACCGGGCTACGCATTCGCGTCTTCGGCAATCTCGTTCGGAGTCGGAATGGCTGTGGGTGCTGCTTTGTGGGGCGGATGCAACTGGGGCCATTCCGATGTGAACGTCAACATCAACAAGTACAACAACTTCAACAAGACAAACATCAAGAACTCGACCTGGCGGCACGACAACACCCACCGGCGCGGCGCCGGCTACAGAGACAGGAAGACCCAGAACAAGTACGGCGGAAATTCGAGCAGGAACCAGAAAGCCCGGGACTCGTTCAGGGGACGTGCAGAACAGGGACGGAAGCAAATTGCGCGGGGTAGTGCCGACAAGTTCAAGGGAATGAAACCCCAGGCCGGCGGGGGCGTTGGCGGCAATCGATCCGAAGCGCTTCGGAACGCACAAAGCCGCCGCGGCAGCGGCGCTTTCTCAGGCGTCGGCAACGGGCACAACTCCCGCCGCAACGGCGATCGCGGGCGCGCGAGCCGCGGCGGATTCGGTGGTGGCGGCGGCTGGGGAGGAGGCCGCGGGGGTGGGGGGCGCGGAGGCGGCCGACACTTCGGCGGCGGACGGCGACGATGAAAGGAGCCAAGATGACTCGGATAACGACACCGTCGACGATCGCAGGGCTCCTGGCAGCGTTGATCGTCTCATTCAGCCCACTGGTTGCGACCGCAGAAGAAACTGCACAGAAGACATTCAAATCGCCCGCTGCGGCCGGCGAAGCACTCTTGGCTTCGGCGAAGGCGAACGACACCGACGCGCTCATCGCCATCTTCGGACCCGGGTCCAAGGACCTGGTCTTCTCCGGAGACCCAGCCGCAGACGCATCCCTTCGGGAGAGATTCGTCGCAGCCTACGAGCAGAAACATGAATGGAAACCAGCTCCCGACAACCTGAAAATCCTCATTGTGGGTAAAGACCACTGGCCCTTCCCCATTCCGCTCGTTGAAACCGAAAGCGTGTCGCACTTCGATACCGAACGAGGCCGCGAGGAGGTTCTCGACCGGCGGGTTGGGCGGAACGAACTCAGCGCAATTCAGGCGTGTCTGGCCTTTGTCGATGCCGAGCGCGAGTACTACGCGTGGAACCCGATGGGCGGGACCCCGCAGTACGCACGAGCCATCGCCAGCGCGGACGGCAAGAAGAACGGACTCTTCTGGATTACCGGCGAGGGTGAAAAGCCGAGCCCTCTCGGAGCACTCTTCGCCGCAGCCCGCACGGAGGGCTACTCCGCCAAAGAAGGTCCGGACGCACCCTACCACGGCTACCGCTTTCGCGTGCTCCTCAAGCAGGGAGAGGAGGCCCACGGCGGTGCGGTGGAATACATCATGGACGGGGCGATGACGAAGGGATTCGCCCTGCTTGCCTGGCCCGCAAAATACGGCGCTTCCGGGGTGATGACCTTCCTCGTGAACCAGACCGGGCTGGTCTACGAAAAGAACCTGGGCCCGGATACCTCGGAGATCACAGCCAAGATCGATGCGTTCGACCCGGATATTTCGTGGGACGTCGTTTCCGGGGAGGCCCTGAACCCGCTGGGCACCGACGACGCCTCCTGAAGCGCCGGGCGTCGGCCGGCTCCACCACCACTGAACAGGCGCCCGGACACCGCTCTTGGAAGAGCATCACGGAAACCGTCGGCAAGACTCCCAACCGGCAGGGCGAACAGCAGCATTCTCGCAACAACCGCCAGGAGCCACCCACCCGGTTTCCCCAGCCTTCAGATACTTCCCCCTGGAAGGCCTAACGGAACCAGCCGAGGAATTGCACCACTTCGAGTGTTCCACCCTCGACCTCGACTTCCCCGAGGGCGAAAGCGACGGCGGGATTCCGGGCTCCGACGACGATCTCTCGCCACAGTGCGGAAGGCAAGCTAATCGCCAGATCCGCCGCCTCGGGGAAGCCCTCCTGGAGGTCGGCGATACCGTTGCGAACGTGAAGGCTGTAGCCCTCACCCACATCCGTGAAATCGAAACCCACCAGCAGATCGGCATCGCCCGCCTTATCGGGGTCGAGATTCACCGGCATCGCGGCGAGGAAGTTCCGGATGGGAATCGACTGAACGAGGCTCATGAGTTCCTCGCCGACGGCCACGCCCGGGGGCAACTCCACCCCGCCCTCCAATTCGAGGGCCTGCGTGAGATAGTAGTTCCTCCCATTCGGGCTCATGCTGCGTTGCCCTAACGCACGCAGCGCCCGTGCCTTCACGAGCCGGGGTTCTGGATCGTCCGTCCGCAGCCTCATGACGTGGCTCGCGAGCTCCGCCGCCCAGGCATACCGACCTTCGCCAACCGCTTCCCGGGCCGCCGCGAGCAGTGCGTCCGGACCACCCGCTAGCGCCGCGTATCCCGCTGCGCGCTCCCCGGGGCTCGCAGGGTCGAGTGTGGCGCTGTCTCCATCGAACCAGCCGAGGTAGCCGGTGAAGACCGAACGAACCGACCACGGAACGGTGCCGTAGAACTCCTGGAGATAGGGATGTTCGCGGAGTTGCAGCGGCAACTCGATCTCTGCCACCAGTTCGTCGGGCGTCAACCCCCGGTTCATGCCTCGAATCGTCTGGTCGTGCACATACTGGATGGCATCGCGATAGGCGAGCAGAATCGATTCGATGCGTTCCTCCCCGCTGATCGGCTGGGTGTGACTCGGCACGAGGAACTCCGGCCTGAGGGCGCGCATCTGGTCGATACTGCGCACCCAATCCAGGACGTCACGGTAGAGCGTGCCGCGGATCGTGTAGAGGTTCGGAAATGCACGGTAGACGTTGTCTCCCGGCATGAGAACGCGTTTCTCGGGCAGCCACACGAAGAGCTGATCATTCGTCTCGCCGGGGGCATGAACCAGTTCCACGGCCACGCCACAGATCTCGACCGCAAGCTCGTCCTCGAAAGTCCTCGTGGGTCGCAACAGGCCGAGCGTCCCGCCGCCGTGGCCAATCTCGAGAGCCGGACCAATCCCTGCGTTGACGAAACGATCCGGGCCCTCCTTCGGCAGGTGATTGCCGAACATCCTGGCGCTGCGCACCCCAACGATCGGCCGAATCCGGTTTACCATGCGATCGATGTAGAACTCGGTGGTGTCGTGCGCGTAGACATCGATCTCCTGCCCGGGGTCTACGAAGCCCGGCCCCCCAAAGACATGATCGGCGTGATTGTGGGTGTAGATGAAGGCCTCTATCGGCCTGGTTGTGATCTTTTCGAACTCCGCGCGTACTTCGCGCGCGCTCTCGATACTTCCCTGCACGTCAACGACGAACGCGCAGTCGTCGCCTTCGACCAGAATCGAGTTCGCGAGACCAAAACCGACGGCTGCGTAGACACCCTCGGTCACCCGGTAGACGCGGCGCTCGAATTCTTCCGTATGGGCATCCAGAGGCGCGGGCACCGCACCTTCCAGAAACACCTCGGGCTCCGACGGCGGTACCGACCGGTCGCAGCCGAGGGCCAGTGCGCCTCCGGCGAGAAGAAGCCTGCAAACGATGGGAAACGACTTCACGGAGGTCTCCTGGAGAAATGCTGAGTATACCGATCTGCCCGGTGGACCGGAAAGATCGGACTCGATGCACCGGTGCGTTGACTCGGTCTGGAGAACAAACATTGCGGCCATTCGCGCAGAAATACCAGACTTCACCCAGACTGTGTGGTGAGGTATAACCGTGGCATGCGTCGGAACCTCGAAGCCCTTCCGCTCTTTTGCACAAGCGTTCGCATGATCGGGTCAGATGGCTGGCGCAACGAGTTCGCGTGCGGCCACACCGGGTGGAGACACAAGACATGGAAGCCACGGAGTAATTTTTCCGAACCGGCCTGAAAAAGCGGCCCTCTCCAAGCCGTGGCAACCCTCGAGACTCACTAGTCCCACTCGCCACCACCCCGGCGGGAACTCTCCGGATCACAGAAAAATCGAGGTCTCGTTGGACACGATGCCCAGAATGCTCGCGATCCTGCTCTTCACCGGACTTTCGTTCGCCTATGTGAGCGAAACTCCCGGCACGGACAGCGAAAGCTCTGAATACCGCTACGCAGCTCCAGAGCAGGCGGATGATGGCTGGGAGACTCGTGACCTCCGAAACACCGGAATGAGAGTGGAGCCGCCAGAAGACGCAATCGGGCGGATTCAGAGCGGCGTGATTCCGAATATCCAGTCGCTCCTGATCGCCAAGGACGGCCGGCTCGTCGTGGAGGAGTATTTCGGACCCAATAGGGACAACCTTCAACGGGTCTACTCGGTGACGAAGAGTGTGACTTCCATGCTCGTGGGAATTGCCATTGATAATGGACTCATCGAAAGTGTCGATGAGCCGGTCTACACCTTCTTCCCAGAATACGAGGAACTCGAGGACTCATCCCAGGGGCGGATTGCGCTCAAGCACCTCCTGACCATGAGCGCGGGACTCAAATGGAACGAGCCTTGGTGGAGCTCTGGCGACCGGAAGAGCGACCTACGGCGCTTCTACTCCGCCCGCGATCCGATCCGATTCGTTCTGAAGCGGCCGGTCGTCAATCGGCCTGGATCGAACTTCAACTACAATACTGCCCTGACCGATGTCCTCGGCGTCATTTTGCGAAAAGCCACCGGGACTCGCGTCGAAGACTTCTCCGACCGGTACCTGTTTTCGAAGCTCGGCATCGACCGAACCCGCTGGGAACAACTCGGCTTCGAGGAGACGAATACCGGGGGTGGGCTCTGGCTGCGATCACGGGACATGGCAAAGCTCGGCCAGCTGATGTTGAACGAGGGTGTCTGGAACGAAGAGCGCGTCGTGTCGAAGGAATGGATCGATGAATCCACTCAGACCTACTTTTCGGGAGCGCCGTGGATGGAGGGATACGGCTACCTCTGGTGGGTGAACGGGTATCCCGTTGGCCAACGGTCATTTCACGCCTACTTCGCGTGGGGCTGGGGCGGACAGCACATTTTCGTGATTCCCTCGATCCAACTGGTCGTCGTGATCACCGGCAAGAATTTCGAGGGTACCGACCCTGCCGAGGATCTCCTGTTGGACTCTATTCTTCCCGCCGCTCTGGGCCTCAGGGATCGTGGGGCAGCTGAGACTCTGCGAAAGTTCTCGCACCGGGTGACCCACCGCTCGAACGGGTCGCCGGGGCGCTGAACACCTGCGCACCGCTGTTCGCGTTCTCCGGCCCCTCCGAAGCTCGCGATCGATTCTCGTCCAATACGCCTGTCTACTCGGGCTCGAGATGGACGTAGAGCCGGCGCCACGGGTTGTCGTCTATCAGCTTCCACCGGTGCCCGGCTCCAGTCGTATCTTCGGCCAACAAGACGTCGCCCGGACCGATCTCATGCGTTTCCCCGAGCCGGGTCTCGAACTGAAGCCGGCCGCACAACGTCACCACGTACTGCCGCCGAGGCGCGTTGTGCCAGTCGAAGGACCCGCCGGACACGGTCTCCTCGAACTGCACCTCGTGGGATTCGCAGAGTTCCGAGAGAGCATTCGCTTCATCCTTCGGAACAAGCGCGACTTCCGTGTCTTCAAAGTGAGACTCTCCGTCCTCTCCGGTGAAGATTCGCACGATCGGCATGGGCATGGCTCTGTCCTCCGCTGTAGCGAGGAGGCAACTCTAGCAGGGCGCCGCCCCGGCCCTGAATGGTATGCTTCGCTCTCGATTTCAACCCTTCGGGAGGTGCCCCATGAGCCAGAAGCGCTTCGATGTTCTCATCGTCGGCGGAGGAATCAGCGGTGGATCACTGCTCTACCTGCTCTCCACTTTCAGCGATATCTCGAGCCTTTGTCTCATCGAAAAATACGATCACCTCGACCCGCTGAACTCCAATGCACACAACAACAGCCAGACCCTTCACTGTGGCGACATCGAGACAAACTACTCCACCGAAAAAGCTGCGCACGTCCACGAGGCCGCCGAACTCACGCGGATCTATTGCGAGACGGTATCGGGTGATCCCACACTGATGCGCCGCTACGGGAAGATGCTGCTCGGCGTCGGCGCGGAGGAGGCCGCGCTCGTGCGCAAGCGCGGCGAAACCTTCAGCACTCTCTTCCCAACGCTCGAGACAGTAGAAGCGGAAAGAATCGCTGAGCTCGAGCCGAAGCTGGCACTCGTCGGCGGCAAGCCCCGCCCCGAAGAAATTGCAGCGCTCTTCAACCCTGAAGGCTTTGCCGTGGACTTCGGCCGGCTCACCGAGTCTTTCGTCGCAAAGGCAACTGAAGCTCCAGGAAAAACGGTCTCGATCCGCCTCTCGTCTCCAGCCGGCACGATCACTCGAGACGGTGACGGTTTTTCAGTGGAGACGCCAGACGGCCCTATCCTGGCTTCAATGGTAGTCGTCTCGGCAGGGGCTCACAGCCTACTGATCGCACAAAAACTGGGTTATGGGCTCGACTATTCGGTGATGCCAGTAACGGGTAGCTTCTATTTCGCACCCAGTGTGCTCCAGCACAAGGTCTACACGGTTCAGAACGACAAGTTGCCTTTTGCAGCGATCCACGGTGATCCGGATCTGACCAACTCCGACAAGACACGCTTCGGGCCCACGGCACTCGTGCTTCCCGTTCTCGAGCGACACAACATCAAGACGGCCTGGGGATTTCTGGAATCCTTCAACTTCGATGAGGAAGTTGCCGTCGTTCTCTGGGATCTCATGAAGGACAAAGACATCCATGACTTCGTGTTCCGAAACGTGGGCTACGAGATTCCGGTCTATGGCCGCCAGAGCTTCGCGAAGGCCGTGCAGAAGATCGTTCCCTCACTCGGTGCCGAAGACCTCGAGTTCGCGGAAGGCTACACGGGGATTCGACCCCAGCTCATCGACAAGAAAGCGCGGCAGCTCCTGATGGGTGCGGCGAAGATCGACCAGAACGATCGCATCATCTTCAACATGACCCCCTCTCCGGGAGCTACGAGCGCGCTCGACAATGCTCGCGAGGATATGCTCAGCATTGCGAAGCAAATCGGTGCTCGAATCGATGAAGCAGCATTCGAGGAAACCTTCCACCAGCACGCCCTGAAGGACTTGCCGGACACAACCGACGTGGGCCACCAATGACCGCACTTCCGAGTACCGGTCGCTGCAACGCTCGGTAGCCGAGCAAGCAGAAATCACGCTGCAGGGAGGGATCGGGTCCTGGGAGATTTCGCACGTGCCTTCGATACTTCCTCAGAGTACTTTCGCACCGCGATACTCGCGACCGCAGGACCCGCCTCTGCGGCAGAGGAGACGCTCGAAAAGCTCGTTGACGCGGGCGTCACGATTTTTCGCCTGAACTTCAGCCACGGCGACAATACTACCCACGCGGAGACACTCGAAAAGATTCGATCCGTTTCAGAGCGAATGGGCCAGCCCGTAGGAGTACTGGGCGACCTCCCCGGACCCAAGATCCGGCTCAGTGAAGTCCCGGGGGAGGGAATCGAACTCACGGAGGGGGAACGGGTCGAAGTCGGGCGCGGCCCAGAACTCGCCTCACCAGCCGACCGGAAGAAGCCCGCTCGCTTCGGAAGTAGCTGGGCGGGTCTCGTCGACTGCGTCGAGCCCGGGCAGCGTGTGCTGATCGACGATGGACTCGTCCGTCTGCGCGCAACCGCTCACCGCGACGATACGCTGATCTGTGAAGTCACCGCGGGTGGTCGCGTGAGTTCGCGCAAGGGCGTGAACCTGCCCGATTCAGATCTCTCGATCGAGCTTCCGACAGACCAGGATCGCCGGTTCGCCACTTGGGCAATCGAACACGAACTCGACTGGATCGCGATGAGCTTTGTTCGAAGCGCAGACGACGTACAAGCTCTCGATGCGCACCTACGGAAAGTCTCGGGGCAGGACAAACGCCCCATTCCGATCGTTGCAAAGATCGAGGTCCCACGCGCAGTGGACCACGCGAGTGAAATCGTCTCTGAAGTGGATGCGCTCATGGTGGCCCGGGGTGATCTCGGTGTCGAAATCGACATCGCGATGGTTCCGTCAATACAGAAGCACTTGGTCGCCGTCGCCCGCGACGCGGGGATCCCGTGCATCGTGGCAACCCAGATGCTCCAGTCTATGATCGAAGCACCGACACCAACGCGTGCCGAGGCCAGCGACGTCGCGACCGCAATCTTCGACGGGGCCGATGGGGTCATGCTGTCGGGCGAAACCGCTGTGGGGCGCTATCCGATCGAAGCGGTCACGATGATGGCGCGCATCAACCGCACGACGGAAACCGCAATGCGGAGGATGAACGTAACGTCGGGAAAAGACCTGAGGGCTTCGCGCACGGCGTCATTTGGCCCCCAGGGCGCGCTGGTGCGCGCAATCTGGACTGCCGCCCGTTCGGTCGATGCCCGCTGTGTCGTCATTCCCTCGAGCACAGGTCAGTACGCGCGGCTGATCAGTCGTAACGATTTCCTACTGCCGGTGTTGGCACTGGCCTCGGACCCCCAGATCATTCGCCGCATGCTGCTCTACCGCGGAGTGACTCCGGTCCAGAGCGATCAGATTCCCGAACACGAAGCGCTCGTTGAGCGTGCAGAGCAGGAGGTGCTCACCCGCGGCTGGGCAAAGGCCGGCGAATACGTACTCATCGTAGCGAGGGAATTCTGGTGTAGAGACGATGCGGGCGCACACATATTGGTGCGCCGAGTGCGGCCGGGGTAACCGGGGCCTGCTGACCCGCCGCCGATTCTGGGCTCGCGGGACCAGGAGATCAATCGCCCAATCGTGATTCGCGCAGCTCCTCGATGGCGTCCCCGTAGACATCGCCCAACTGGTCAATGGCGTCGCTGTAGACCTCGCGCACATCTTCGTCGCGCTCGGAAACGAAGTGGGTTTCGAGTACCGACAACATGGTCATGTCCTCGGAATCGGCGATGAAGTCGAGGGCCTCGATGCGTACTTCTGGATCGGGATCTCCGAGGGCCTCCACCACCTCGCGGGGTACCGGACCGTCATCGTTCACCACCGAGATCGAATCGAGAGCGTCGAGGCGAATGTCCTTGTCGGGATGGTTTTTCAACACCGTGCCGAGGGCAGTGATGGCGCCGGATCCGCCGCGCTCCTCCAATTCTCTCATCGCTTCTTCGAGCGCAACGTCATCCCCACGCACCAGCGCGTCGTCGAGGCGGACCGCGCTGGGGTCGACCCTCTCGAGCACCGCTTCGTCGGGCGCCTCTACCTCGGTGGAGGGCTTCGGAGGTGCCGGGTCGAGAAAATCATCAGTCTCGACCGCAGATTTCGGAAGATCCGGCTCCTGCAGATCGACGGTCTCGATGACAACGCTGGGAGGCGCCGGAATCTCGGCGTGCGGCTCCACACGCTGGGAATCGGAACAGGCGAGGGCCAGGAGAGCGGCACCCGAAAGAAGCAGGTGGAGTCGTGTTTCCATGTCGCGTCTCCGCAAGGAGCACGCCAGCAGGGAACTGAGGGCGATCCAGACGAGAACGAATAAATGGTCCTGCACGAATACCGGGTGGGGCATGGCCTCACGCACGGCGCCGACCAGCAGGAGTACCGCGAGCAAGCAGGGAACTACAGAGGGCGATAAGATGCGCGGAATCACGAAGCACTCCTATGCGGCTCTGCCTGGAGCCTGCTGCCGGTGAGGTTAAACGCTTGCTCTCGCAGCCGAAAGGACCCCAACTGATGAGCCATCCGCTTCGATTCCGTCCGCTTTTCCTGGCTTCCGGTCTTCTCACCCTCGTCGCATGCGCCACCCCGATGCGCATTCATTTCGACAGGGATCCCGGCACCAATTTCAGTGCCTTCCGCACCTTCGCGTGGATCGGGCCGGCGCCCCTGGCACGGGCCAAGCAGGGTTCCAAAACGAATAGCGCCGTAAGCCCCCTCGATGACCGGAGAATCCGGGACGCTGTGAACCGCATCCTCGAGACCCGTGGCTATCAACTCGTCGATTCGCCCGCCAAGGCCGACATGGTGGTAGCGTACAGCGTCGGATCCGAGGACAAGGTGCGCGTGCACGAGACGCCGGGCATGATGCCAACCTACCCCTATCCGGCACGCTATCGATACGGGCCGTGGTACACCGGTTCCAATGTGAGCGTCCAACAGTACACGCAGGGCACGCTGACCCTGGAATTCTACGATCGAAAAAGCGAGCAGGCGATCTGGGTGGGCTGGGCGTCAAAACGCCTCTCTCCGAGAGACGATTCGCAGGAACTCATTGCCGAAGCCGTCACGAAGATACTGGCCAACTTTCCCACGAAGCCCAGAACCTGAAGCGTCAGAAGACAGCGAGGGGCTCCCCGAAAGATCCCGGTCCAGGGGCGCCGAGTCCGGGTTCTCCCCTTTTCTGCCCTACCGCCGTGATCGCGCAGAAAGAGGCTCACCCGCCGGCCAAAACGGCCTCCGAGCCGGCTGTCGAGAAATGAACCGAGGATGTAGCCGATGAGTCCACTGGTGATGGTCAGACCGGAATCCGGTCGAGTCGAGACACGAGGGCTGCACCCGAGACAGGCGGCGGACTTACCAGCGGGTTTTCTTTTTGCGAAGCCTCATTCCAGACATTTCAGGATGTGAACCCGGATATTCCCCGCGGACGTTTCGGTTGCCTGCCTCGAGCACTCGTTTCCGCCGCGACGCGTGGCGGCGAATCCGGCGGTGCAGAATAATTTCGGGGTCGTCCTGTATTCTGCCGCCCGAGGAAGGCTTGTGGTGAAGGACCTCATTTCCTGGTTGACCGCCCGGGACGTGAACTTCGTCCGGGTGGGGCGGGTGGACAGTGGCGGTGTCTTGCGCGTCGAGGCTCAGACAATAAGACACCTGGCCTCGGCGCTGGAGAACGGGCTCCCCATGGTCCCGGCCGTCCAGGCGGCGCTGCCGCTCAACGGCGTGGCGGACATCCCCGAACTCTCTGCCGTGGGCCAGGTATGGCTGGTTCCCGATCTGGAGACTGCGCGTGTGCTCCCCTGGGAGCCGAATCACGCCAGTTGCCTGGGGAGTTTCGTGGAAACCGGCGGAACCCCATGGACCCATTGTCCGCGGGCGGCGCTCGATCGCGCAGTCGCAGCGCTCGCCGCGAGAGGACTCGTGATGCAAGCCGCCTTCGCGGCACGAATTCATGCTCCTGCGCCGTGAAGACGGGAGGCTCAACCATTTCGAAAACTCCGGCTACGCGAGCGCCCACGGTCTAGACCACGCCGGGCCGATTCTCGACCGTATGGCACTCGCTCTGGAGGACCAAGACGTCTCCGTCCGGGCAGTTCTGAAAGAGGCCGGGCGCTCCCAGTACGAATTCGCCACCGATCACGGACAGGCTCTCGAAGCCGCGAACCATTTCTGTATCGTGCGCGAAACGATCGGAGCCATCGCCGCGTCGGAGGGCCTGGTCGGTACGTGCTTGCCACTCGTCTTCGAGCGCGAAGCCGGAAACGGCTGGCACATGCACTTCAGCCTCTTGCGTGACGGTGTGAACCTGACCGGACGGGGCGACCGACTGGGAAGTGAGGCGGAGGCCTTCGTCGCCGGCATCTTCGATCACCTGCCGGCACTGCTCAGTCTGACGGCCGCATCGCCGAATTCTTTCCGGCGCATTCGCCCGGGAGCCTGGTGTGGCGCCTTTCGCGCCTGGGGCTACGACCACAAGGAAGCTCCGCTGCGCGTTCCCACCGAACGCCGCGGGGCGCCCACCAACGTGGAGTTCAAGAGCTGCGATGCGACGCTGAATCCCTACCTGGCGCTCGCAGGCGTGATCGCCGCCGGTCTCGACGGAATCGATCGCGCACTCGTGCTGCCGGAACCCATCGATCGGGACCCCGCGCTCCTATCCGAAGCCGAGCGGCAGGCCCGCGGCATCGACCGACTGCCCACCAACCTGGGAGAGGCGATCGACCTGCTCCGCGCCGACAGCGCCTTGGAGGCCATGCTCGAGGTGCCGCTGGTGCGCTCGTATGCCGCCGTAAAGCGAGGGGAGATCGACGCACTCGAAGGCGTCTCTTTCGAAGAAGAGGTCGATCGCCTGATCGAGGTCTATTGACCCTCGCCGCGCGGGCCCCTGCCCCGCATCCCCCAGCGCCCATCGAGAGAACAGATGGCTGGCGCGAAACGACCAACGTCGAAGCACGCCCCCAGCCAGAAAGCGCAGGGATTTAACCCCAAATCTGGGCATCCGGATCGCCGATTCTGTTCGCCATAATTAGCGAATCGAATCTGCCAGAAGCTCTTTGAGCGCTGTCGCGCGCCCTGAGGTCTCCTGAATCGTGGCCCAGTTGTTGCATTTAGATTCTTTCAGCAAATCAAATAGGTCCGAGCCAATGGCAGTTCCGAAGCGCTCGCCGATCTCAACGAACGGAGATTGAAACCCATGGCAATGGCAGTCACGACGGTCAGGGGAGAGAACAAGATGCGCACCGGCAACAAACCGCCGCCCGCTCTGGAACTCAGCGACGAGATACGGCTCGGGCTGCGCCTGCTGGCAAAGCTGGCCCGCATTGCCGAGCAGGCATGTCAGTCCACCGGCATCAGCCTGCCTCAGTACCGGCTCCTCTCGGAGATCGCGACGAGTCCGAGCCGGGCCAGCCATCTGGCGACCCGGCTCGGGGTGACCCGACCCACGCTGACGTCGCTGGTCAACGGGCTAGAACACGCAGGGCTGATGGTGCGCGTACCGGTGCTGACGGACCGCCGGGGCATCCAGCTTCGTGCCACGAACGAGGGCCTCGCCGCGGTCTCGCGTGCCGAGACAGCACTCGCCGAGCGCATGAGGGGTCTGGCGAGTCCGGCGCACCTGACCGATGTCACCAGCCTCGCCCGGCACATGAGCAACACCCTGGCGCAGCAAGCCGCGTCTTCGAAAAAAACCAGTGGGCGCCCTCGCCACTCCAAAGACAGGAAGTTCAAGCTGCGTTTCCCCACCGTTGGATGAGTAGACAGCCGTCCTGCACGGACTGGGCGAATACCCCTAACCCCACCAACTTGCCCGGTTCTCGAGCAGTACTCTCTCTGCCCGCCACTCGGAAGGGAAACGCAGCTTGAACTTCCTGTCGGTGTGACCGTACGGATCCAGAACCCGTCACACGGCCTCCTCTTCAGAGCGGGCCTCGCTGCCGAGCATCGCTGCGAACGCTCTCCAACCGAACGCGACACCGTGGAAAGCGAACCCGGCGGGGACATTTTGCGTCCGCGACAACCCGTTTTCGAGTTCAGGTAGTCCGGACTGCTGGTTCTTGCGCCCTAGAAGAAGAAGATCCCGATGGCACAGCCCGTTGCAGCCAGGAAAGCCAGCGAGCGCAGGACGTCGAGATTGGCGAGATAGCAGACCCCGTGAAGGATCCGTGCGGCGACCCAAACCGCGGCAAGAATCGATGCGGTCTCGCCGCTCCCACCGCGCGCGGTGTGAACCAGCACCGCAGCGGTAAAGAATGCCAGTGCCTCCCACGCGTTCTGTTGAGCCGCCACCGCACGTGCCCCGGCGCCCTCGAGCTGGGCGGATTGCACACGCGGATGCTTGTTGTCCATGCTCCCGAACTGCTGCACGCGGAAGTAGCCGCCGACCCAGGACAGTACGATGGGCAGCAAGGCGCCGATGAAGAGACAGAAAAGCAAAATGGACATTGGACCCCCTCGGTAACCAACGGTTCAGGAATAAGAGCAGCGGAGCCCCACCCGCGCAGAAACAGCGTAGCGGAGAAGAGCCAGCCCGCAGAAGCCCGCGTGCGGACGATGAGACGAAAGCTTCGGTCTGACCTTCATCCGGCAGACGGCGAGCGAATTGAAGCTCGGCTAGCGATTCACTTTCGCGGGCCTATTTTCCCTTGAAGACCGGCTTTCGCTTTTCGATCCACCAGGCTCGCGCGCCTTCTTCGTAGTCTTCGGTCTTGAAGCCGTGGACGAGGGCTGCGTCCTCCCGCTCGACCTGCGTTGCGATGCTGGTTTCGTGCAGACCCCGATAGATGAGCCGCTTCGTCAGCTCCATTCCAATCGGTCCGTTTCCGGCGATCTTCCGGGCAAATTCCATGGCTGTGTTCAAGACCTCTTCGGCGGGCACCGCTCGGTTCACCAGACCGATCCGCTCCGCCTCGGCCCCATCGACGAGGTCGCCGGTCATCAGCAATTCGCAGGCTTTCGTCAACCCGACGATGCGAGGCAGCGTGTAGGTGATGCCGCCTTCGGGCGGCAGGGCATAGCGGTGGGTCGAAGCCATTCCAAAGGTCGCATCGGTCGCGATCACACGAAGATCGCACGCCATCGCGAGGGCAAAGCCACCGCCGACAGCCGGACCATTGATCGCCGCGATCGTGGGCTTCTCCAGTTGGCTCACCTCGACGCCAAACCAACCGATCGGCTCCATGCGGTGGCGCCGGCCGTCCTCCTCGACAGCTCCGGGAACCGGCTTCCCCATGGCGAGGGCGATCAACATCTCGGTGTCGGCCCCGGTGCAGAACCCGCGACCCCGACCGGTGAGAACGAGCACCCGGACATCGTCGTCGCGGCGGACCTCTTCGATCGCCCTCGAGAAGGATTCGAGCATCTTGCCCGTCATCGCGTTGAGCTTTTCCGGGTTGTCGAGCGTGATCGTCGCGATGTGGTCGGCCTTCTCGTACGTCAGTTCGTGATACCCCATCTACTCTCTCCATCCCAGTGCCTGGTACCGGATCCCGCCGACCGAACCCGGCCTGATCCGATTTGCCTTTGCGAAGGCAGTGATCGGCGCTTTCCGGCGCCGGAGACGGGCCCGGGGGCATTGTGTCATACTTCTCGAAACGGAGGCCCCCATGGGAAACAAGAGCCCCGAGAAGGCAACCGCGACGCTCGCGGACACCTCGCAATCCAATGCGTCGAGCGATGCAGCAGCCGGCGCTTTTGCCGATCTGGCCGAGCAGCTCCTCAAGATCGAGGCCGGCTACATCGGCTCCCATCGCGACATGGAGACATCCGAGGGCCGGTCTGCCGGGCGTTACCTGCTTGCGAATGCGCTTCAACACGGCTTCCAATGCTGTTTCGATATGGATCCCAAGCGCCCGGTGTTCCACCGCTGGTTGAGCCCGACCAAGAAGCTGCTCGGCGACAATCCCGACGCCCTCTACTACGGCGCCATCACCGATCCCGCAGGCACCTACCGCATTCGCGGCAACGTTCACGGCGCCTGCTACACCTCGTTCAGCGTCGAAGCCGGAACCGCAGACGGGCAGATGTCGAAGGGCGTGATCTCGACCCTGAACGACACGGAATTCGACGTGGCTGCAGACGGCAGCTACGAGATCATCGCAAGTCCCGAACCCCAGTCGAGCAACTGGCTACGGCTCGAGCCGGACGCCGGCTCCATCACGACCCGCCACTACTGGGAATGGGAACGCAGCGCAGCAGCAGACCCGACCTTCCACGTGCCTCTCTGGATCGAGCCGATCGAAGATCCCGGACCCGCGCCGCCGATGGATGATGCCGCAGTGGCTGCCGGTATCCGGCGGGTGATCAACTTCGCACGCGCCCTGACGATCGACTTCCCGGACATCTCCCCCGAGGTGATGCCCGCATGGGTCTCCAGTGAAGTCAATCAATTCGACAACTCGTCGTACGACGCAAGCAACACGGAAATCGGCTACGCGGCGAAGGACAATGCCTACCTCCAGACCCGTTACGAACTCGAACCGGACCAGGCCCTGGTCATGCGGGGCCGTTTCCCTCGCTGCCGTTTCGCGAACGTGGTGCTCTGGAATCGCCGCCTGCAGACACCCCCATACCGGTACCGCCGAGTCTCGCTGAACCGCCGCCAGGTCCACTACGCAGCCGACGGCAGCTTCGAAATTGTCGTAGCCCACCGCGACCCCGGCGTGCCGAACTGGATCGATCCCGCAGGCATTCGCGAGGGAATGATCTTCTGGCGCTTCCTGCTTCCGGATGAGCAGACACCGCCGATCGAAGCCGAAGTGGTGGACGTCGGCTCTCTGGGTTGACGCCGCGCCGGGGCGAGACCGGAATGCGGCCGCAACGCGGGTCGCCTCGGGTCAGAAATAGTACGGCTCCAGGCGGTTCAACAGATCCTGGACCGGTGCGATCTTCTCGTCCATGAACGTGGTGGTCATGACCCCAGATCCGTACCGATTGGCGTCCCGGACCTGGGTCCGGATCTTATCCGCGATGGGAAGGGTCTCCTCGTAGCCAGCGCCTGCATCTGTCCGGGAACGCAGTTGCCGCGCCGACTTCTTGAGCCGGTTGACGGACTCCCAGAGGCCTTTGGCATTGCGGCCTCCACGCTCGGTAGCCGCAGCGAGGTGCGGCTCCCGCCGGAGCGTCTTTTCGAGGGCCTGGACCGCATCGGCCAACTCGGTGGCAAGGGCCGTTACTTTGGCCTGGTCCCACTCCTGTCGTGCACCCGCAGTCGGCGCTACCGCGAATATGAGGGCCAGAACGACGAGCGGAATCCCCAGGCCGACCGCGAATCGTCGGAAATCAGATCTCATCCCGCCTCCCCACAGTTGAGGTCTCATGACGGCACTCCTCTCAGGAACGCCGCGATGAGAATACCCGACCTCACCCACCAAGCCTCCCCGGCCGCACCGCGAGCGGCGACCTGCAGCTTCACTCGCGCGCCCAGCGTGATCCTGCGTCCCACCGGCACCCTGCAGGTCTGGGCCACATCGAGCGCATTCCGGGAAAGAAAGGCGTTGCGCCCGCCACGCGTCTCGCGGAACTCCCCGCTGTGTGGTCCGCAGACGAGTTGCTCCGTGCAACACCTCGAGCCCGAACGAAACGGGGCCGATCGCAGTCCGGGATTCGATCGACCGAGAACCTACGGGGTGATCCGCGCCACCTCACGCCCCGCCTTCACGCCCAGCAGCGTGCCTTCCTCGATCGGGTCCCAGTCGCCCCGGCTCAGCGGAACGCTGGCGAAGAGCAGAACCTCCTGGTCCGGACAGTCGACCTGGAGTCCGCCCACGTCCACTCCCTGACCCGACAGGTAGCGTTCGATCGTCCGCACGTGGAGCCCGGGCGCCCGCGGCTCACTGCACTCTCCGTTCTCTTCCCAGCGTCGCTTGTGTGCGTGCACGAACAGCACGTCTCCGTCGTAGTAAAGGAAGTTTGCTTGCCCCAGCCTGCGCGCGTCCATCGCAAAGCCCGAGACGATTTCCATCCGCTCGCCCAACGAAGGCATTCCATTCTTCCACCACGCATCGTGTAGACGCTCGAGCAGTACACAGAAGGCATGCTCCGAATCAGTGTCTCCAATCGGCCGGTACAATTCCTGCTTCAGCGGCAGGCCATCGCAAAACCCGTCCAGCGAGCCGTTGTGCGCGAAAACGTGGCGCCGCCCGCCCAGCTCACGATCGAAGGGGTGCGTGTTTTCGAGCCGGACGGCCCCCCGCGATGCCAATCGCACGTGGGCCATGACGCAGTCGCTTCGCAAGTACTGCTCCGCAACGAAGCTCACCCACGGGCTCGAGGCGGCAGGTGCCGCCTCCTTGATGAGGCGCGCTTCTCCCCCCTCGTAATAGGAAATTCCCCAGCCGTCCTTATTCCCCGCTGTCAGCCCTCCATGCTTCGAGAACTCCTCCAGCGAATACTTCACGCTGGCGGCCGCATTGCTCGACATGGCGAAGAGTTCACACATCGGGAGTCATGCTAACAGCGTGTCCGTGCCATGCGCGAGTCCCAACTGCGGTCTCACGGCGCGAGGCACCCTTGGAATCAGGAACCGGGCGAAGACGCCGCCCCCCCTGCTTGGCAGCCCTCCATGACCTCAACGATTTCCTCCCGAAGCGCCTCGTACTCTCGCGACACTTCCCCGAGCCAGGTCTTGCGTTCTTCATTCGAGTCGACCTTGGCAGTCTGGTCGGCGATCACCGCGACCATTCGCATCGCCTGGGCCTGGAGCAGCATGAAACGCGTGTCGAACGTCCCGTCGGAAAAGATCATCTCGTAGGTACCCAGCCCTTTCGCCGAAGCCTGGATTGCATCGCCGAAAGGACTCGGGGGCGGATTCCCGGTCACATCCGGACGAAGCTTCCGAAGCTTCCCCAGTTGCGCCCCTCGCTGCTTCGAGACCTTGCTGATTCGGCCCATGAGATCTGCAACTTCCTTCGCTGGCCCGTGCAACGTGATCTCCCGCATGAACTTCAGCCAGCCGATGGAGGACTCGTCGGACAGCGACTGCGCGAGCAACTTGTAGCCGATCAGGGAATCTCCATGGTCGTTTTCCGCTGCCTGAGCCGCGACCACATCCACCAGAATGGCCGTAACGAGGAGCAAACCGAACCGGACGCAGGCAGCCGAGACGTTCGGGTGTCGGGCGGGCACCGAGCAGTTTTGAAATCTATGCGGTGCTTTCATTTTCATTGTGATCTCCCTACGGAAAACCGGAAACGCTGCCTACCGAATCAGCTGCGCGAATAGAATCACAGCTTCGCGCTCCCCTTCGGTCACTTCACCATCGACTGCGACCATCGACTCGACTGAACGCAAGAACTGAACCCGGTGTTGCCGGGGTACATCGGTCGGATCAACGGAATCGGGGACGGGAGGTGACTTCAGCCATTTCTTGACCTGTCTCATCTCGCCTCGATCGAGCTGGAGGCGCGAAATGAGATGCATACAGAGCGCACGCTCTTCGCGGGTAATCTTCAGATCCACCCAGGCAAACGAACACACGAAGCGCATGAGACGCATTCGTTCCTCGATGTCCAGATCCTTCAACGTGGAAGCAGACGTCATCAAGGTTCTCTCCGTTCCGCCGTCCGATTCAGATCCGTGCCGGAGTCGGCGTCATGATCCATCATATAAACTAACACATCGAGTCATCGATTCCGAAGATGAGAGTTCGAGCTGGAGATACAGGCATTGCCGGCCGTGCACCAACAGAAACCGGATAGTGGGCAGAGATGCAAAACCCCTCGACCTCGGGGAACTGCACTCTGCAGGTGAGACGGCCCGTGCGAACCGGGGCCGGCAGATGGCAGAGCTGCAGCACGGATTCGGCTAGGTATGCGGCATCTTCCGCCGGGTAGTCGTCGGAGATGTATCGCGTGCCGGCTGAACGCCCAGTTGCAAATCGTCGAGACGTAGCCCGGCCCCGCGCTGCGGGAACGTATTCACGCGCGAGCTTCTCCCTGAATTCCCGCAACTTTCCCGGGCAAAGCTGGATCTGGTCGAGAACGAAGATCGGTTCCGCGATCAGGGATCACCCAGGAAGCGCTGGATCGCCGCGCTGCGCTCCTTGAACATCGCCTCGGCCGTCGGGCTGCCCGCCACGAGGTCGTAGCCATGGATGGCGCCCTTGGCCTCGCGCAAGTCGACGGACACGCCAGCCGCCTGCAGGGCGTCGGCGTATTGCCGGCCTTCGTCTCGCAGTGGATCGAATTCCGCCACCTCAACTCGGGCGGGCGGCAGCCCGGCGAAATTCTCCCGGTGCAGCGGCGCCGCGTAGGGAGAAACCGGCGTGCTGCCACCGCTCGTCGCGTACTCGGTTCCCCGGAGATACACCTTCCACATCGCCCGATTCGATGCGGTCTTCCACAAAGGGGTATCTGTGAACTCGCGCGCCGATTTGGTCTTGGTCTCGTGGTCCGTAACCGGGTAGATGAGGATCTGGGCGCAGATCGGGTTCTCGTTTCGATCCGCCGCCTTCTGCGCCACACCCGCCGCCAGCGCCCCCCCCGCGCTGTCTCCGATCAAAGCCACGCGCTGCGGATCGACCCCGAGATCGGCCGCGTTGGCGTGAACCCACGCCAGGGTCGCGTAGCAGTCGTCGAAGGGTGCCGGAAAGGGGTGACCGATGGACAGCCGATAGTCGGGGAAGAAGACGCGGCAACGTCCTTCGAGGGCGTAGCGCTCCGCAGCGGCAAGGTGAAGCCCTGCGTAAGTGAAGAAAAAGCCACCGCCGTGGTAGTCGATGAGGGCCGGTGCGGTGCCGGACAGATCTTTGGGAACGATCTCGAAGACGGGCGTCGCGGTGCCGTCCTCAGCGCGAACGGAGTGGGTGCGCACAGCGACGCGATCGCTCCAGGTGAAGCCGCGGCGCTGTATCCGAATCAGCAGATTGACGCCGCGCAACAGGATCCCGTTCGACGGCATCGTGATTCTCGGCTGAGACACGAATTCGGGAGCCAGGGCGTAGGTCTCGCGCATGGGAAAAGCCTCCGGAACTGGGAATGCGCAAGAGTCTGCCAGGGTTTTCAGCGTCGAGCGACTCGAAGTTTCCCAGGCTTCGAGGGTGCGATCGCGCGTTCGACGCGGAGGCAGCACGCGAATCGCGGATCTGGCTCAGAGTTCGCCGCGCACCAGCTTCCAGAATGCCGGTGCAGCCTCGTCTTCGGCTGCGGAGTGCGACTCGGGCAGATTGCCGCCAACATCCGTAAAGCCGTACTCACGCCCGAGATCCGTCGTCTTGAATGCCTTTCCGGACTTCTCGGCGACGGCTCGGTCCGTAGCGAGCGCGACAACCGAGCGACCCGATAGCCGGGGGGTCTCGGCAACCCCCACGTCGAGTCCGAACACCGACAGCCGCCCGTCATCGCCGACCTCGCCCTGCGAGACCAGGGTCTCGGTTGCGACGAGGCCGGGCCAGATCGAAATCGCCGAGACTCCGAACTTGTGGATGTCGTGGTGAATCGCGGCCGTGAGCTTGTCGATTCCGGCCTTGCAGACACCGTAGGGAACCGCGATGACGTAGTAGTCCGGCTGCGCACCCTCGGAAGAGACGTTGACGATCAGGCCTGAGCCCTGCTTCAACATCAGCGGCGCGCCCAGCGCGCTCGCAACGTAGTGGGAGCGCAGACCCACGCGCAGGGTACTGTCGAAGCTCTCGAACGGGATGTCCCAGAACTTCAGCCCGAGCATCGACGCCTGGTCGTTCCAGCAAACGTTGTTGACCAGAATATCGAGCTTGCCTTCGTCTCTTTCGATTCGGTCGAAGACCTCGCGCACCTGCTCGTCATCGGCATGGTCACACGCGACGGCGACACCGCGCCCACCGAGCGCGTCGATCTCGGTCGCCGTGGCATCGATCGTGCCGGCCTGCTTCGCATCCTTTGCCCAGGCGGGCAAATCCGCCGTATCGGGACGCGTGCGCCCCGTCACGTAGACCGTGGCGCCCGCGGCCCCGAGCTCCACCGCGATGCCCTTCCCGATACCCCTGCTCGCACCGGTGACGAGCGCAACCTTGCTCCGGAGGGGAGCGTCCGTACGAGTCATGCACAAATCCTCCGGGGACCCAGCCTAGCGCTCCCCGCTGCGACCCGGCGAACAGACGCATCGAGCGGGCGGTGCGTGCCAGCCCACTCGGCCCAACCGGCAAACCGGGTGCTCGCGGGGGCACCCCTCCGGCGTACACCCAGCGCCGCAGGGCGGGAGTGAGTATGTTGAGTCCCGGATGCAGAGCGTGGCAGGGAAGGGAGAGTCGCTGTCCGGGGCAGGCCCTTCTCTCGCCATCGTCGCGGGGGTCTGCACGGCGCTGTTGGCGGCCATCGCGGTGGTCTACGCCCAGACGCTCGGGTTCTCCTTCGTATACCTCGACGACCCACGCTACGTGCTGGGGAATCCGGTCGTCCCAGACGGACTCACGCTGCGCGGTGTCGCCTGGGCCTTCACCGATTCGTTCGACGGAAACTGGTTCCCGATCACCTGGACGTCGCACATGCTCGACGTCGAGATCTTCGGCGTCGATCCGGCAGGCCACCACGCGACGAACGTCGCACTCCACGCGGCCAACACCCTGCTGCTCCTGGCGGTATTGCGCCGGCTCTCGGGAGACTTCTGGCCCAGTGCCTTCGTGGCCATGATCTTCGCGCTCCACCCAATCCACGTCGAATCGGTGGCGTGGATCGCCGAACGCAAGAACCTGCTGAGCACCTTCTTCGGGCTGCTCGCGATCGGCGCCTACGAACGCTTTGCGCGGCGGAGAGAAGGCCGCTGGCTGTGGGCCTCGACGGTGCTCCTCGCGTTCTCACTGATGTCGAAGCCGATGTTCGTGACGCTGCCCTTCGTCGTGCTGCTGCTCGATTACTGGCCACTGCGGCGCTGGCCGGGTGAACGGGTGAGCCGCCTGCTGGCGGAAAAGCTGCCCCTCTTCGCGCTATCGCTGGTGTCCTGCCTGGTGACCCTGAGCGCGCAGAGCGGAGCGGGGGCGATGCTCGCGGGCCAGCGGCTCGGCCTGCTGCATCGGGTGCTGAACGCCGCGCTGGGCTACGCGGAGTACCTGCAACGGACGCTGTGGCCTCGAGATCTGGTCGCGCTGTATCCCCATCCCTACCTGCCTTCGGCGGGCGGCGTGCCTCCCACGGCGACGGAGCTCCTGGCGGCCCTCGTCGCACTGGCGGCTGTCAGCGCCGGCGTCTGGGTACTGCGGCGGCACCGGTACCCGGTGGTCGGATGGCTCTGGTTCCTGGGCACGCTGGTGCCCGTCATCGGAATCGTACAGGTGGGCCAACAGGGCTTTGCCGACCGCTATGGCTATGTGCCTCAGGTGGGCCTTTGCATCATGGCGGCTTGGGGTGGGAGCGATCTGCTGCGCCGGGTAAGACCGCAGGCGGTCCGGACCTGGCTCGCGGCGGGCGCCTTCGCACTCGGCGTGCCCCTGGCATTCGCCGCCCACGCCCAGGCCGCTCACTGGCGCGAGCCCGCGAGCCCCTTCGACCGCGCCCTGGCCGTGTATTCCGGCAATCATTTCATGCGCCTTGGCCTCGCCGGCGCGTTGCGCCGGGCCGGCCGGCCCGACGAGGCCGCCGGCCACTACACGATCCTCCTCGCGACGAACCCCGGTTCCAGTCGCGCCGAGAACGGTCTCGGCATGATCTTCCAGGACCGGGGAGACAACGCAGAGGCCGTGACTCACTTCGAGCGCGCGCTCGAAATCGATCCCGACAACGGTCTGGTACTCGCAAACCTCGGCCGGTCACTCCGCGCGCTCGGACGCAACGCCGAGGCTCTAGAGGCGTTCCGCCGCGCGCTCGAATTCCGGCCCAACTCGAAACGCCTGCGGCGCGACCTGGCTTCGCTCGAGCCCTAGCCCATGCCCGGTTGTCCGCACCGAGATGAATCGCCTCTGGCCCGGAGGTTTCGCAGCGCCGCAATAGCAGGTACAAGACGGGGTAGCCCGGGCCAGACCCTCCGCTCCGGGCCAAATGGGTGATCCCATGACGGCCTTCGAACGCACATTCCCGACGACCCGCCGAAGGGTGCTGCAGCTGCTCGCGCTCCTGGGTCTCGGAGGCTCCGAAGCCGCGCGCACCGCCGCCGCACTCGCCGCACCTTCCAACCAGGCTGACCCGGTCTGGCCCGAGATGACCTACCGCATCCTGGGCCGGACGGGCTTTGACGGCAGCCGGCTCGTCTTCGGCTGCGGCGCCGCGCTCATGCTCTGGGGAAAGGACGATCTCCTCGATGAGGCCTTCGACCACGGAGTGAACGTTTTCGACGTCGGAACGAGCCACTACTACCGCAACGCCGAGGCAAACCTGGCAGCCTTCGCCAAGAAACACCGCGACCGGATATTCCTGATCTCCAAGGGACTCGTCGGCATCGATGTCGAACCGACCGACGTGCTGAACAGCGCACAGTGCAAGACGGCTGCCCGGAACTGGGCCGGCGCACTGGACGCGAGCCTTACGGACCTCGAAACCGACCACGTCGATGCCTACTACGTCATGGCGGTAAACAACACCTCCCTCACGAGGAGTGAGGAGATGCGCGAGGCATTCCTGACCGCGAAGAAGGCGGGGAAGGTCGACCACTGGGGTGTGAGCACGCACCAGAACGCCCAGGCAGTTCTAGACGCCGCCGCAGACACGGGGGAGTATTCGCTCGCCCAGATCGCGATCACGCCGGCGGGCTGGTACGACTGGAGCAGCAAGGGAGTCCTGGCCGGCTCGAAGTCCATGGCGGCTCTTCAGCCTGTGCTCGCCAAGGCGCGCGAAGCGGGCATCGGTTTGATCGGAATGAAGGCGGCACGTCACTTGACCGGTCGTTGGCTCGGTTTCGGTCCCGACCGACCCACCGCCTTCGACGACCACTACGACACCGAGTTCCTTGCGACCCCCCTGTCACCTTTCCAGCGCAGCTACGCCTACGTGCTCGCGCACGGGCTCGACGCGGTCAATGCCGACAGCCAATCCCCGGAGCACCTGCACGAGAATTTCGTCGCGGCGGCGACCGCCCAGAGCTATTTCGCGTAGCGCGGCGAAACAGAAGAGATGCTTGCGAACACCCGGACCGGATGCGGGCACGTCGCGCTCGGGTCCGTGGGCGCGCACCGGGCGTGGGGTATCGTTCGAATCCCGAGTCAGAGGAGCCCTGGATGAAGGATCCCATCGCCGCCGAAGCGCTACAGACCTACGAACGTTTCGTCGCCACCCGCAACGAGATCGACGTGGGAAACAGACCCTGGTCGGCCCTTGCCGACTACTTCACCGAGGATGCCGCCTACATCGATCCGGCCTGGGGACGCATCGAAGGCCGCGAGGCGATCCGCGAGTTCTTCGAAGCGTCGATGGCGGGACTGACCGGGTACGGCTGGTCGACGCCCGAAAACTGGACGCTGGCGCAGGGCCACCGCCTGGTCAGCCAATGGGACCAGGTGCTCGGCCATCGCAAAGACGGAACACCGTGGATGGTTCCCGGCCTGTCGATCCTGTACTACGCGGGCAACCAGCTCTTCTGCTACAGCCACGACATGCTCAACATGACGCATATCGGCCAGACCATGCGCGAAATGGGGTGGGAGCCGCCGAAAATTTTCAACATGCCGCCCCGGAAACCGAACCGGGACGTCTCGTTGCCCTCGGCCTGGACTCATCTCGCGAAATAGCAAAGAATTCGTGAACGCCGATCGCGCCCGAGGTCTCTTTCGCGAGTTCTATTCGAAGCGGTCCGCCTGCGCAGCAGGAATTTCCCCGCCGAGTTCCCGGTACGCGGCCGCGGCCTCGTCGTACGCGGCGCGTGCCTCGTCGCGCTCGGTCACGATGGCGGCCTTTGCATCACCGCTGGGATAGTGGTGGGCCATCATGTTCGAGTAGGCGGCATTTGCGGCCTCGAGGCGAGTGGCAGCCGTATCCAGAGCCTGACGGGCCCGGAGAAACGCTTCGCGGTTCTGGGCCGGCACCGGGGCCGGTTCCGCATCTCCGGGCAGGGGCTCGGGCGACGGGGTCAGGAGAGAATCCGGACTGACCGGTTGCACGTGGGGCACGTCTTCGAGCGGCACTGTCTCCCCTGGCTCCGCCGCCGGGGAATTCGTGACCGCTGCAAAACCGAGCGCTGCCGCCACAAGCAAGGCGGCAAAGCCGCGCCTTCGGAACATATCGATGCTAGAGCGCATTCTCTGCACCTCCTCGCATGGCCGACGGACCGGGCTGCGCCGATCGCGTCGTCTCTGCAACCATCCAATTAGAAGGGGATGTCCCCGGTATCGGGCGGGGGTCCGTCGTGGCTGGGCGGCCCGGCATTGGACTGAGCCGCCAGCTTTTCGAGCGTCCAGACATCGAGGCTGTTGAAATAGCGGACTTCGTTCTTCGGGCTCGTCCACTCGCGCCCCCGCAGGCTGAAATCCACCCGCACCTCGTCGCCCTCTGCGAAGTCGTCCAGGGCTTCGCAGCGATTGCCCGTGAGTTGGAACAGCACGAACTGCGGGTATTGCGGGTTGTCCCCCATCTCGAGCACGAACTCGCGCTTCCGAAAGCGCTCTGTGATCTGCTTGGATTCGAAGACGGCGTGGATCCTACCGGTAGCTGCCAATCCCATCGGGCGAGCATAGTGCGTCGGAACGCGGAATGGCAGAGCCGGCAGGGCCTACGCATCGACCGGGACGCCCGACCTCGAGTTCCGCATCGGAAAAACAACGGCATCTCGGAGGAAACTCGAGGCTCGTCGAGGCTGCAGACCCGCCACTCACATCGAGGCCCCACCCCGTGTTGCCAAGCCGCGTCGTGTGAAACGCCGGAAACCTCATGCAACCGACCGGCCGTGACCCCCCGTGGGGATTTCATCGACGGCCGCACTGAGCCATCCTTGGGCAGGCAGGGGGAACCGAGCCGCAGACGCGCGGGAGGAAACGACATGACGGGTATGAGAAACGCAATGACCGAGTCGCGAGTAGACCGGCGCGGCTTCGTTGGAATCGGGTTGAGAGCGGTCGCAGCGGTCTTCGCGCTGCCCGCCGCGGCTTCGCTGCTCGCGAGCTGCGGGAACGGCGAACAACCCGCCGCGCCTCAGGCACCGAGCCCTCCCCCGGACCGACCCGCCGCGCCGGCACCGAGCCCTCCCCCGGACCGACCCGCCGCGCCTCAGGCACCGAGCCCTCCGAAGGCCGCGGCTCCGGCAGCGCCGCCCGTTCCCGCGGCGTCTCCACCCGGTGGCGGCACCGAGCAGCTCATCACCGAAATCGCGGGCTCGGCCGCCATGGTGCAGGCGCTCCAGTACGTGAATCAGTCCGCGAAGCCCGACCAGAACTGCGGGAACTGCCAGCTCTACACGGCACAGTCCGGGGGCGTCGGAAAGTGTCAGCTCTTCGCAACCGGGCTCGTGAAGGAAGCCGGTTGGTGCGCCTCGTGGGCGGCAAAGGTGACAGCCGAGAACTCTTGAGCCTGCGACGCTCGCCGCGACGCAGCAGAACCGACAATGAGTGCTGAACTGGAGACGCTGATCAGCGGCTTGCCACCCGCTCTTTTCCCGGTGCTGCCCCCACAGGAACTCGGCCCCACGTCAACCTGCGACACGGGGCTCCGAAACAGGTTGGCCTCGGTACAGAAGCGAATGAAGTCGGCCTTCACGAGCTACAGGGTGTTGAACCCCGGAATGAAACGGCCCGCGTGAGCCCCTCCATCCACAGGAAGGTCCACGCCGGTGCAGTGCAGGCTCGCGTCGCTGGCAAAGAAACACACGGCCTCAGCGATCCGATCGAGTGGCGCTTCTCCCGGGATCGCACGGTTTTCCGTGTAGGCGCGGGTCTCGTCCATGAACCCGGCTAGCTGAGACATCCAGGGGCCGTACATCCCGGGGTTTCCACCGGCCGGGCACACCGAATTCACGCGGATGCCGTCGCGACCCAGCTCGAGCGCCGCGGCCTTGCTCATTCCGCGCAAGCCCCACTTGGATGCGCAGTACGACGTGATCCCGTTCATCCCGAAGAGCGAATCCACAGAGCCCACGTTCACGATCGATCCCGCGCGCTGTTCGCGCATCACGGGCACCACGGCGCGCAGTCCCAGATAGGGGCCCACGGTGTTGACCTCGAGCAGCCGGCGCAAAACGTCCTCCGGGGTCTTCTCGATGGTCCCCAGGTGGAGCACCGCGGCGTTGTTGACGAGCACGTCGACCCGCGCTGCGGACTCGACCGCTCGCGTCACGATCCGCTCCCACTCGTCCCGTTTCGTGACGTCGTGGGGCACGTAGATAGCGCGCTCGCCCAGCTCTTCCGCGACACGCTCACCTTCGTCGTGCAGGATGTCTCCAAGCAAGACCGTCGCCCCCAGCTCCACGAGCCGGCTGGCTATGGCAGCCCCCGTGCCCCGTGCAGCACCCGTTACGATCGCGACACGACCTTCCAGACTCTTCATTCGACCTGTCCTTTCTCGAAGTGAGAGCGGCGGTATCCAGAACCCGCTCGGCAAATCATCGACCGGACACCAAACCGCCGGCCGGAGACCCCGAACGAACGCGGGACCCACTTCCAACGCGGCGCCGATCCGGATCGGAACCCTCGAGAGGAACGGCTTTGGCCAGCGGGAGGGCACGCTCCATCGGGTGCATCATCTCACGACTTTTCCCGGGGCATCAACTGGGGAGCGCGCGCACGGATTCGCTGCTGATTGCACCCGCATCGGCTTCTGATGGAGACGCAGGCTCAGCACCGGGGACACGCGGAGAAGACCTCGGAAAAAGAACTCGAGGCCGCCATCGCTGCGGCCACACAGGCACACACGGCCAGATCACACGCGGATTCGGTTCAGCCAGTCCCTGGACTTCCGTGCGGCGCGAGCGCTGGCCCGTGCGGAGGAACGGCTCGATCCGCAGACGCGCGAGGCCCGGCAAACACCACCACACGGGCCCCGAACACCGCCTCGAACCTCTGCGGGAGGGCCAGAGGCCCCAGCACCCCATCCCAGATCCAGCGACTGCGGCGGACCAGATCCAGCGACTGCGGCGGACCAGATCCAGCGACTGCGGCGGACCAGATCCAGCG
>PBYF01000069.1 GCA_002729515.1 Deltaproteobacteria bacterium | reverse complement strand
GGCGCGGTGACAAGAGGCACGACCAATACTCGGGCCGGCGCGTGGCAGCGCCCGGCGCGGTGACAAGAGGCACGACCAATACTCGGGCCGGCGCGTGGCAGCGCCCGGCGCAGTGACAAGAGGCCAGGACCAATACTCGGGCCGGCGCGTGGCAGCGCTCGGTGCGGTCGCCTTCCTCACCCTCGTTCCGGTGACACTGCCCGTCTCGATCCTGCGCGCATTCGTTGCCGACCGGTTCGACGTATCGGAGCTGCTGGCCTCGCTCTTCATGTCGATCAACATGGTCGGCGCGGTCATCACGGCACCTCTCGCGGGAGTGCTCTCCGATCGGATCGGGCATCGCCGGGAACTCCTGGTCGCGGGCCTCGCAACGGACGCCGTGCTGCTCTATGCGCTGACGCTCCCGTTTTCGTTCCCGACGTTCATGACGCTGCGATTCTTCGAGGGTTGCGCCCACATCTTCGCGCTCTCCCTGCTCCTCTCCCTGGCATCGGCGAGCCAGACCGCAGAGCGGCGCGGCCGGGTGATGGGGATGGTGGGTGGGGGCATCACACTCGGCGTGGCCGTGGGCGCGATGCTCGGTGGGTTCCTGGGCGACGCGGATCCGCTGCGACCCATCCGCTTCGGGGCCGCAATCGCCGGGGGAGGCGCGGTCGTCGCCTGGTGGCTCCTCCCCGACGTCGACCGGGCGGGAGAAGATCGGCCTAGAATCGGAACGATCGTCGCGGTGCTGCGGGCGAATCCCCTCTTGCTCGCACCGTTGGCTTTTGCCTTCGTGGATCGTTTCACGGTGGGCTTCTACACGACGACGTTCTCGCTCTACCTCTCCGGCGTGCACGGGCTCTCGCCCATGCGCATCGGGATCCTGATCTTCGTCTTCATGCTCCCCTTCGCCCTCTTCTCCTACCCGTTCGGCCGTCTTTCGGAGCGCGGATCGCCGGTTCGCATGGTCTGTCTGGGCAGCCTCGCCTACGGCGCCGGCACAGTGCTGGTGCCCTGGTGGCCCGTGGACTCGATCTTCGTCCTGATGGTCGCCGTCGGGGTCGCGTCCGCGGTGATGTTCGTACCGTCGATGATCCTCACCACCCAGGCCGCACCCGAGCAAATTCGGGGCACGGCCCTCGGCGCCTTCAACGCCTTCGGCTCACTCGGCTTCATCGTGGGTCCTGCAACCGGAGGCTTCGTGAGCCAGCACATCGCCGAAACGGCGGGCTGGGAGGCCGGTTACCGCGCTGCGTTCGGCGTAGCAGGCGCTTCGGAGGCGCTCTGCGTCGTCCTCGCCCTGCCCTTCCTGATCCGCCTCACGCGTCTGGGCCGCACCCGCTAGAGATCCGCACGCCCCTAATGGAGTTCGACGGAGACGAGCTTCGAGACGCCCTTGCGTTCCATGGTAACGCCGTAGAGCAGATCCGAGACCTCGATCGTGCGCTTGTTGTGCGTGATGAGGACGAACTGGGAGTCGGTCGCGAGTTCCTGGACGATCTCGTTGAAGCGGCCCACATTCGCGTCGTCGAGGGCGGCGTCGACCTCGTCGAGCAGGAAGAAGGGCGAGGGCCGCACCTGGAAAACGGCAACCAGGAGCGCGATGGCGGTGAGAGTCTTCTCGCCGCCCGACAGCAGATTTACGTTCTGGAGCCGCTTGCCCGGCGGCATCGCCATGATGTCGATACCCGCCTCGAGCACGTCTTCGCTCTCCGTGAGCGAAAGGCTGGCCCTCCCTCCCTGGAACAGCCGCGGGAAGTTCTCGGTGAAGCGCTTGCTGACCGCCTCGAAGGTCTCGCGGAAGCGGCGCCGGCTGGTGCGATTGATGCGCGCAATGGCATCTCTGAGCGACGCGAGCGTCGCATCGAGGTCGCTCTTCTGCTCCGACAGGAAGCGGAACCGCTCGGCGAGCTCCTCGTGTTCCTCGATGGCACCGAGATTCACGTCGCCGAGCCCTTGGAGCTTCTTGCGCGCGTCGGCGAACTCCCGCTCGCGCTCCTCGCGCGACAGCCGCGCCAGTTCGGCGTTGCGACGCGCCTCGCGGGCGGCGTCCGGTGCCGGCTCGTCCTCGCTCTCTGCCAGCTCACCCGCAGCGGCCGGCTCCCCCGGACCCGGAGTCCCCTGGGCCGACACCTCGAGTTCACCGTGCGCCTGGGTGACGGATTCGAGTGCCGGCAGGCTCCACGTCGCGAGTTCCAGCTGCCATTTCTCGCGCATCGAATCGTCGAGGTGCGAGAGGCGCAGCTCGGTTTCCCGAACCGCCAGCTCCGCGGAACCGGCGGCCTCGCGCTTCGCGGCCATTTCACCGCGCACCTCGCGCACCGCGTCGTCGAGCGAGTTCACCACCGCGGAAGCTCGCTCGAAGGCATCGCGCTTGGATTCGATGCCCGCTCGCGCGCGCTCCTCTTCGCCGAGCTTCACCTCGAGGTGGCCGCGATCGCTCTCCAGCGTGCCCGCCAGCTCCTGACGCCGGGCCTCGGCGGCCGAGATCTCCTGCTCGCGCCGCGCGATCCACTCACGCGTCTCGCGGGCAGCGCCGGACACCCGCTCGAATATCGCGCGCAGCCGGTCGCCCTTCTCGGCCCGACCCGCATGCTCCACCCGCCGCTCGGTAGCCGCCGTCTCGAGACGACTCAGCTCCCGCCCCGACGAACCGATCTCGAGGACCAACGCATCGAGTGCGCGCTGCTTCTCGGCTCGGTCCTCGCGGCCGCAGACCAACAGCTCGCCCAGGCGTTCCTTCTCCTCCGCAAGCGCATCGGTCTCCGCCAGGATCTCCGAGCGCACCTCGACGCGGCCTTCGTAGGCCTCGCCGAGGATCTTCACCCGTTCGCGCGTGCGTTCCAGATCCTTCTCGTGGTTCGCCACCGCCAGCGCGGCGGTGTGATGCCGATTGCGCAGATTTTCGAGCTCATCGGCCGCACGCATACGCGCGGCCTCGGACTCACCCACGCTGGCCTGGCAGGACGCCACGCGGGCGTCGAGCTGCTGCATCTCCTCTTCGAGTTCACGCACCTCGCGCATTCGCTCCAGAAACCCCGAATCGGCGTCTCCGCCGCCACGCACCAACCCCTCCGGGGTGAGTACGTCGCCGTCCGGCGTGACAAAGGTCGCCGGGGCACTCCCACGGCCGTACACGGAAACCACCTCACGCAAATCCGGCACGATGTAGGCACCGCCCAGCAGCCGGCGCGCCAACTCTTCGTAGCCCTGCCGGGGTCGCACCCGATCCAGCAGCGGCTCACCCATCGGAACGAACCCCGACGTCACCGGCTCCGCCTCGGGCAGCGTGACGAAGAGCGCGCGAACGGCCCCGTCCTTCCGGAGCGCTTGCAGGGCTTCCAAGGCGCCGCCGGCGTTCTCGACGACTAGCGCGTCGGCCCGCTCGGCGAGGACGGCCTCGACCGCCGTCTCGGCGTCGGCGTCGACATGGAACAGGTCGCGCAAGAGGCCGTGCAGGCCGAATCGGTGCCTCGTGCTCTCGTCGGACTCGAGCAGGCGCCGCGCGGCCTCGCCCACGTCTTCGTGATTCGAAGTGAACTCGCGCAGCGATTCGAGGCGCGCCCGACGCATCTCCCGCTTCTCACGCGCCTCGCGCAGACCGTCTCCCGCCTCGCGCTCGGACCCGATCGCCTGCTCATGGGCCTCCAGGGAAGCGCGGAGCAGCCCCATGAACCGATCCCGCTCCGCGAGCAGGTTGCGCAACCCATCTTCGAGTTGCCTCTGCTCGGAGTCGACGCGAGTCGCCTCGCTCTGCCCCACCTCGAGACCCTCGTCCGCGCTGCGCAGCTTCGCATCCAACTCGGCCGTGCGGTCCTCGACCCCCGCCAGGCGGTCCTCGCTGCGCGCCACGCTGGTCAGCAACTCGACAATTTGCGCGTTCTGCGCATCGCGCTCCCGCTCGAGAACATCGAAATCGGCCTTGGCAGACCGCACCGCTTCCTCGGCCTTCGCGACGATCTCGCGCTCCGAGGCCAGCCCCCTCTCGATGGCACGCAGCTCATCTCCGGTCTCGCCGACCTCGCGCTCCTGCCCCACCCGCTGCTCGCGAAGCTGGGACAGCTCGAGCCGACGCACCTCTGCGGTTTCGGCCAGGGTCTCCCGTTCGCGGCGCGCGTATTCGATCCGGCCCTCCGCCTCCTTGATCTCGCTGCGCAACGCGACCAGCGTCTCGCTCCCCTGGGAGAGGACGCGCTCGCACTCCGCGAACTCGATGCGCTTCTCCTCGACGGCGAGTTCGCGTTCGGCGAGGCGGGTTTCCAGGGCTGTGATCTCGTCCTGAAGACGGCGTTGGCGCACCCCGACGTTGTCGATCTCCTCCACCAGCGCCGTGCGGTCGTCGAGAGCGAGCGACAACTCGAGGATCCGCGCCGTCTCCCGCAGCCTCTTGTAGCGCGCTGCCTTCTTCGCCTGCCGTTCGATGGAGTTGATCTGGCGACGGATCTCGGCGAGAACATCGGTCACGCGCAGCAGGTTCTGCTGCGTGGACTTGATCTTCGACTCGGCCTCGCGGCGGCGCGCCTTGAACTTGCCGATGCCGGCCGCCTCTTCGATCAGGATGCGCCGGTCCTCGGGCTTCGCCGAAACGATCTCGGCGATCCGGCCCTGCTCGACGATCGTGTAGCCCTTGGTGCCCACGCCCGAGTCCCGGAAGAAGTCGTGCACGTCCCGCAGACGGCACGAAGTGCCGTTCAGCAGGTACTCGGATTCGCCGGTCCGGTAGAGACGTCGCGCGACCTGGATCTCGGCGTAGGCGGTGAAGGCCGGCGGAGCGCCGCCCCCGGTGTTGTCGAAGGTGAGCACCACCTCGGCCATCCCGACGGCAGCGCGCCCCTCGGACCCGGCGAAGATCACGTCGTCCATGCCCTTGCCGCGCAGGCGGCGGGGCGACTGCTCCCCCATCACCCAGCGCATGGCGTCCACGACGTTCGACTTGCCGCAGCCGTTCGGACCCACGACCCCAGTGATACCGGGTTTGAAATCGATTCGTGTCTTGTCGACGAACGACTTGAAGCCGTTCAGTTCCAGCGATTTGATCCGCACCGCACCCCCGGAAGGCGACCGCGCCTGGGGGACGTCGGCCAATGTGGCTACGGAGGACTCAACGAGGGGTTAGAGATGTTGTACCACCCCCAGGGGCGGCTCGCCAACCCCAGAACCCAATTCCCGAGGGGAATCAGGCCCCGGCGGCGGCGGCGGCCTGCTTGTGCTGGACCTCGTACTGGAGCCGGTAGAGCCGCGCGTAGAGCCCATCGCGCTCGAGAAGTTCCTCGTGGGTCCCCGCCTCGACGAGCGCCCCACCGTCGAGCACGTGGATCCGGTCCACGTCTTCGATCGTCGAGAGACGATGCGCCACCACCAGGGCGGTGCGCCCCTCCATGAGCGTGTGGATCCCCTGCCGGACGAGGGTCTCGGTTTCGGTATCGATCGAACTCGTGGCCTCGTCGAGCACGAGCACGTCGGCACCGTGCGCCAGTGCCCGGGCAAAAGAGAGCAGCTGGCGCTGTCCGGCGGAGAAATTGGAGCCGCGCTCCTGGACCTGTGCCTCGTAGCCGTCCGGAAGCGCCTCGACGAAGCCATCCGCCCGCACCGCCGCCGCGACGGCCCGGATGCGCTCCGGGTCCACGTCGGCCCGATCGAGGCCGATGTTCTCCGCGATAGTCCCGCTGAACAGGAAGACGTCCTGCAGCACCATGGCGACCCGCCGGCGAAGGTGCTCCTGGGTGTAGTCGCGCAGATCCACCCCATCGAGCCGCACGCGACCCCGCGTCGGCTCGTAGAACCGGTTCAAGAGCTTCAGCACCGTCGTCTTCCCGGCGCCTGTCGGACCCACCAGAGCGATGCGCTCTCCCGCCCCGACGCGGAATGAAACGTCTCGCAGAACCCACTCCGTTGCCTCGCCCCGGTCGCCCGAGTAGGTGAACCAGACGTTCTCGAACTCCACCACACCGCACGGCCCGTCTGACCCGCGTTCCGCCAGCGACGACGCACCGGGGCGGTCATTGACCTCGGGCTCGGTGTCCAGCAGCTCGAAGATGCGCTCCGCACTCGCCATCGACGACTGCATGACTGAGTACTTCGCCGACAGATCGCGCAGCGGCAGGAAGAAGCGGCGCATCAGGTCGATGAAAAGGTAGAGGGTGCCGATGCCGGCAATGCCGGTGGCCTTCCAGATGATGATGGCGACCGTGATCGACTGGGCGAATTCGACGACGGCGAATAGCACCGAGTCATAACGGATCGAAAAACACCAGGCGTCTCTGTGGTCGGCATTCATCTCCTCGAACTCTGCGAAGTTCCGGGCCTCACGCCTGAAGAGCTGCACTTCGCGCATGCCCGTCACGTTCTCCTGGACGTAGGCATTGATGCGAGCAATGCGCACGCGGACGAGCCGATACGCTTGGCGCACCTTGAAACGGAAGATCACGGCGCAGAGCGCGAGCGGTGGAATCACCAGGAAGGTGAGCAGCGCGAGGTGGGCATCCTCGAGGAAGAGCACCGCCGCGAAGCCCAGCATCCGGATCACGTCACCGACGAGCGCCACGAGCCCGGCCGAGAACATCTCGGCCACGTTCTCGACATCGTTCGTGCAGCGCGTGACGAGGCGCCCCACCGGATAGCGGTCGAAGAATCCCAGGTGGAGGCGCTGGATGTGGCCAAAGACGTCGCGGCGCAGGTCGCGCATGGCGGCCTGACCGGTCCGAATCATCACGTACATGTTGATCCACTGCAGCGCCGAGGAGAGCAACATGAACAGCAGGAAGAGCCCGGCGAGCCACCACAATGATGCAATGCCTGCGGGGGGCGTCAGCAGACCGGACACCGGAGCGAGCAGGCGATCGAGCGAAGTCACCCGGCCGACGGCTTCGGTATCCCCCGAAATCACGCTGTTGAGACCAGTCTTGATGATCCACGCCGGCGCGACTTCCACGATGAAAATGGGAACGATGAGCAAGAGCGTCAGCGCAACCTGCCCGCCGTAGGGCCGAACGTACGGCCAGAGGCGCAGCAACTGACGGGTGTCGTAGGCCTTGCCCAGGGCCTCTTCTTCGTGCATCGCCTCGGCGGCGGAATTCGGCTCGGCGCTCATTCCACCGCCTCGTCCTGCTCCAGGGCGAGCCGCGCGTAGAGCCCGCCCTGGGTCCGCAGCTCGTCGTGCGTGCCGGTCTCCACGATGCGGCCCGCATCGAGAACGACGATCTGGTCGGCGGAACGCACCGCGCTGACCCGCGACGAGACCACGACGACAGTGCGCCCGCTGAACACCACCTCCAGCTCGCGCTTGATCGCCGCCTCGGTCTCCGCATCGACAGCGGAGAGCGTGTCGTCGAGAATCAGGATGCGCGGATCCAGGGCGAGCGCCCGGGCCAGCGCAGTGCGCTGCCTCTGCCCCCCCGAGAGCATCACCCCGCGCTCCCCCACCACAGTCTCATAGCCGTGGGGCAGCTCACTCACGTCCTTCGCGAGCTGCGCCCGGGCAGACGCCCGCCGCACCTCGGCCGGCTGGGTCCTTTCGAGTCCGAAGGCCACGTTGTCAGCGAGCGTCATCGAGAAGAGGAACGAATCCTGGGGAACCATGGCGATGTTGGAGCGGAGCATGCCCAGCGGGATCGCGTTCACGTCGATGCCGTCGATGAAGACACAGCCGTCTTCGACCTCCCAGAGCCGCGGAATCAGCGAGGCAAGAGTGCTCTTGCCCGCCCCCACCGTGCCGACCACACCGAGTGTTTTTCCGGCGGCGACGCGGAGGTTCACACCGTGCAACGCCGGCTCGGCCCCGCTTCCCGGGTACCGGAACGTCAGATCCCGGAACTCGATCTCGCCGCGCAGAGCCTCGATGGGAGCCGGCTCGGGTGAGTCCACGATCGTGGGCTCGACCGAGAGCAGCTCGTCGATGCGCTGCATCGAAGCAGCGCCGCGCTGCACGAGCGCCACCACCCAGCCCATGATGAAGGTCGGGAAGGTCAGCATGTAGACGTACATCGCAAAGCGGAAGAAATCGGGTCCCTGCATTTCCCCGTCGATGATCATCTGACCGCCGACCAAGAACACCATGAACATGGCCGCGGCGGGAAGCAGGAAGACCACCGCGGGCATCGATGCCACCGCGCGCGCGACACCGAGTTGTCGCCGGTAGAGCTCGTCGTTGGCCTCTTCGAAGCGCCGGGATGTCGCCCCCTCCATGGCATAGGCCTTGACCACGGCGACGCCGGCGATGGTCTCCTGGAGTCGGTTCGAAAGATCGCCGAGGCCCTCCTGAGCCAAGAGACTCCAGTGATGGATCCCGCGGCCAAAGATGCGAGCGATCAGCACGAAGAGCGGGTACGGAGCCAGAACGCAGAGCGTCAGCATCGGGTTCAGACTCAGCATCACGCCGATGGATCCGATGTAGAGAATCGGGGTCTGCACGACGTTGAGCACCCCGACTCCGAGCAACAGCCGCACCGCATTCACGTCGTTCACGCAACGGCTCATGATGTCGCCAGTGCGCCAGTTGGAATAGAAGGAGCGGGGCAAACGCTCGAGATGGGCGAACAGGTCGTTGCGAATCTCGTATTCGATCTCCCGCGCAGCGTTGAAGACGAGGGTGCGGGAAAAGAAGCGCACGACAGCGGTCGCCACAGCCACGGCCGTAAGCACCTGGACACGCCCGACGATCTCGCCGGCCGAAAGCCCGGTCTCGTAGGCCTCGATCGCCCAGCCCACGAGCCACGGGATCGCGACGAAACCCGCGCTGTAGGCCAACGTACTCGCCAGCCACACCGCGTAGTAGCGCTTGTTGCGGCGGATGTACGAGAAGAAGCGACTCGCCGCCGCGCGCCTTCCCAGGGCCGCGCTCCCCGGAGTAACCGGTGCACTCACCGACGCACCCAGGCCGCGATCTGATCGCGATTGCGTCCGAGCGCCCACGCGACGGCGGCGACCACGTGCCTGAACGACGTGCGCAGGGCTCCCGCCTCCCGATAGCGCCGCGCCGAGGTCGTGGCGGGCAGCGGCAAGCGCGCGAGACGCCCGTGGCGCCGCATGCGCTTCACCAGATCCAGGTCCTCCATGATCGGCGCCTGGGGTACACCGCCGATCGCCTCCAGAACCGCGCGGCGCACGAAGATCGCCTGATCGCCGTAGGGAAGCGACAGCACGGCCACACGCAACCAGGTTCCCCACTCGAGCCAGCGCAGCTGCCACGCGCGATCGTCGAGTCGGAACCGGAAGGCACCGCCCGCGACGGCTGGATCGACGAGAGCGCGGCGCAACAACCGGTCCCAGCCTTCCGCGAGACACGTGTCGGCGTGCAGAAAAACCACAACGTCTCCCGAGGCCGCCTCGGCCCCGACTCCGAGCTGGCGCGAGCGACCCGGTGGCGACGAAAGAACTCGCGCCCCGGCCGCCTGAGCTCTTTCGGGCGTGCCGTCGCTGCTGCCGCCATCCACGACGAAAACCTCATCCGCCGTGGCGGCGACGCTTGCGACCGCTCCCGCGATCCAGCGCGCCTCATCGAGTGCCGGAATCACGACCGAGAGCTTCACCGGCGCAAGATAGCACGCACCCCGAACGCGCATTGACAGGGGTCCGCCGCCTCCCCTATCACATCGGGCGTGAGCCCCCGCAACTCCCGAAAGTCCGGCGACGCCACGGGTGAAAAGTCCGGTTCTGGCCCGGCCGCGGGGCATTCCTCGGCCCCTGCGTACGCCGCCGCCGGTGTCGATCTCGACCGCGACGAGGCCTTCATCGACACGATCAAGGAAATCACCCGCTCGACGCTGCGTCCGGAGATCCTCTCGACCATCGGCGGCTTCGCCGGGGTCTTCAAGGCACCCGAGCGCTACGCGGATCCGGTCTTCGTAGCCGGCGCCGACGGTGTCGGCACGAAGCTCAAGTTCGCCGCTCGTCTGGGACGCTACGACACGGTCGGGATCGACTGCGTCGCCATGGTCGTAAACGACCTCGTGGTGCAGGGGGCCGAGCCGCTCGTCTTCCTCGATTACCTCTCGATGGAAGATCTCGACCCGGAGATCGCGCAGGAGGCCCTGCGCGGTGTCGCGGAAGGTTGCCGGCGCGCCGGATGCGCCCTGCTCGGTGGCGAGACCGCGACGATGCCGGGCTTCTACGGAAAAGGCGAACTCGAGCTCGTGGGATTCGGGGTCGGCGTGGTGGAGCGCGACGCGCTGATCGACGGCTCCGGCATCAGCCACGGAGACGCATTGGTGGGCCTGGCGTCGAGTGGCTTCCACAGCAACGGCTACTCGCTATTGCGCCGCATCGTCGAGGACGGCGAAGCCGCCGGGCACTTCGGGTTTCGCGATCGGATCGAGGAACTCGACACGTCCCTCGCAGGGGCCCTGCTCGCACCGACGCGAATCTACGTCAAGCCCGTGCTCCACGTGAACCGCGATTTCGACCTCAAGGGCGTCGTACACGTGACGGGCGGCGGCTTCCCGGGCAACGTGCCCCGGGTCCTGCCCAAAGGTGTGCGCGCCCGCATCGATCCGACGGCGTGGCCGACGCCCCCGGTCTTCGACTTCATCCAACGCCACGCCGAGCTCTCGGATGACGAGATGCTGCGGGTCTTCAACTGCGGTATCGGAATGATCCTGATCGTGCCCCGTGAGCAGTGCACGGACGTGATCGATCGGCTCGAAGCGATCGGCGAACGTGCCTACCCGATCGGTGGGATCGAGGCGAAGCAGCCCAACGACGACCCAATCCTCTTCGGGCCGTTCGCGCCCATGGAATGATGCGCGGCCTCCCCCCCATCGAAACCGGGAGCAATACGCGCGTGCGTCGCTGGGACGCGGTGATCCTCGGGAGTGCTCTGCCCGGGCTCGTGGCGGCGGCGCGGCTCGGATTGCATACCGCGCGGGTGCTGGTGATCGACGAAGGCGCTGCCGCGCGCCGTCCCGCCTGTCTGCGCGAGCCCTTTTTCCTGGGCGGTGCCGGCAAGCAGGGCGTGCTGGGCGCGTGCCTGCGCTCCTTGCGCGTACCGCTGATCGATCAGCGACGCATCGAAGACGGCCCGCTGGCCTTCCAGGTCGCGCTGCCAAACGCCCGTCTCGACATTGGCACCGTCCCGCTCAGCGTCGACGAGTGGGTAGCCTGGGGCCTGGCCAAGCCCGACGAATCGCGCCGACTCGCCGCCGCGCTGGAGAGCATGGGCGTCGCGGAGCGCGTGGCACTCATCGACGCGCCACTGGTGAAGGCGGGCCGTCGCGGTCCGCTCGGCAGCCGGCGCCCGACGATCGATCCCGGCCCCGAGCCTCTGAGCACCGAACCGCTCACTCGCGGCCTTCCGCCAGAACTCGCCGCCGCACCGCCCCAGCTCGCGACGGTCCTTGCCGCATGGACGCGCGCTCTCTCGAATCTGGGCGGCACCGAGCCGAGCGATGCGGCGCGCGCGCGACTGCTCGGTGCGCCCTTCGGGGGAAGCGCCGATGGCCGGGATGCGGACGGCCTGCGCCTCATGCTGCGCCGCCGCATCGAGTCTCTGTACGGAGAGTTTCGCACGCTCGACGGTCCGTTCCGGCTCGTATCGGTCAATGGCCAACCCGGCTTGGCGCCCGACGCGCGCGGCGAGTCCGGCGAGGTCTGGGTTGGCCGCGCGTTCGTAATCAACGCGCCGAGAACCGCCCTGGCCGGAGTCGTCGACCAGGACCCGGTCCCCGCGCCGCTCTCCGCACCGACAGCGCGCTGGCGCCGCACCGCGCTGCACTGGCAGATCCGCACCGACCTGCTTCCCGGCGCAATGGCGCGCCGAGTCATCATCGTCGGAGACGAGCAGCAACCGCTGGTCTCGACCAACCTGGTAACCCTGAGGAGCTTTCCGCACCGGGACGGCAGCACGGACCTGGTCGCCGCTGCGGTGGTGGAGACCGGGGCGTCGCCGGCGGCGGTGGAATCCGCAATCGAGGCACGGGTGGCGGAAATCCTGCCGTTCACCGAGGGGCACCTCGAACGCATGCGGGCACCCGAGCCGGCGTGGGACGAGGAAGACACGCTCCCCGACCCTCCGCCCGGCACAGGCTGGCCCGGCGAGGTGGTCATCCGCCTCCCGACCAAGCAGCTTCTCTACACGCTCGAGCGTTCCGGCGTCGCCAGTCTCGGAACGGAGGGTGACCTGCTCCTCGGCTGGCGGGGCGGAGACACGATCGCGGCTAATCTTGCCTAGCCCCCCCTCCGGAGAGTCCGTGATCGATCCGAAGGATGTCGAGCACAGCCGCGCTCGCGACCGCGAGCGCCCCCAATGGCGGCGGCTGGCCGCTTATTGCCAGGGCTACCTTCACCTCATCGTGCTCACGCTGGCGCTCACTGTGCTGGTCGCGGGCGCCGAATACGGACGCGCCTACCTGCTGAAGCTGCTGATCGACGACGTGGCGATCCCTCAGGCCAGCCTGGTGAACGAAGCCGGAGTGCAGGACTGGCTGCCGGACCTGGCTCTGCTCGACCCCGTTCGAACCGACCCGGCCGAGGAATCGAGGCCCGCGGTGAGCACCCTCAGCCAGGAAGACAGGCGGCGCATCTCGACCCATATCGAAAACAACCTGCTGGCGATCTTCTTGCTCGCAGCCCTGATAGCGGTCGCGCTGCCCGGTCTGGGTTTCATAAGGGAATACATCGCAGCCTATACATTGGGGCGCATCCGCGTCGACATGTCGCGGGAAGCGTGCGCGAAGCTCCTCGTGCTCCCGCTCGCATACCACCACGGAAAACGGCGGGGCGCGGTCTTCGCACGGGTGGCCTCGGACCTGAGCGTCGCGCACGGCGCCCTCGGGCTCATTTTTGGCGACATTCTCGCGGCGGGGATCAGGGTTCTGGTCGGCGTCGGGTTCATGCTGGTGCTCTCGTGGCAACTCGCCCTGTTCATGGCGGCCGGAACTCCGCTGATCTTTGGCACGATCGCGCTCTTCGGCAAGCTGATCCGGCGGGGCGCTCGCAAACGCCAGATACAGGTGAGCGAGGTGACGCAGCGCCTGCTCGAGATCCTGGAGGGGATCAAGGTCATCAAGGTTTTCAACGCCGAGGCCACAGAGTACGCGGCCTATTCTCGCGAGACGGTCCGCCTGTTCAAGCGCTCATTGCGAGTGACCCGAAATCGTGTGCTGGCGCGGACTTCCGTCGAGTTCATGAACCAAGTGATGACGTTGGCTGGACTCGGATTCGGCGGCTATCTGCTGTGGCGGGAGATGTGGGGCATCACGATCGGCAATCTCGCCGCCTTCATGGTGATGACGAGTCTCGTCTACCGGCCACTGAAGAAGCTCGCCCAGGGCTGGGTCCAGATACAGGACGCCATGGCGGGCGCCGAGCGCTACTTCGAGGTACTCGACACACCCATCGATATCCGAGACGCCCCCGACGCAGTCGACGTGGGACCGATCTCGGACTGCATCGTGGCCCGCGATCTGAGCTTCGGCTACGGCCCCGAGCCCGTGCTGCGCAACCTCGACTTCCATGTGCGCGCCGGTGATGTGGTGGCGATCGTCGGGCGAACGGGGGCGGGAAAGACGACTCTCGTCAACCTTCTCATGCGCCTTTACGACCCCCAGCAGGGAAGCATCGAGATCGACGGGAACAACTTGCAGAAGATTCGCCGCGCCTCGCTGGTCGCACAGATGGCCGTGGTGACGCAGGAACCCTTTCTATTCGACGGAAGCATCCGAGACAATCTGCTCTACGGCCGGCCCGAGGCCACCGAGGACGAGATGCTCATGGCCGCGCGGGCCGCCCACGTCGACCAATTCGTGAGCGAGCTGGCCAGCGGCTACGACACCCAGGTGGGACCGTCCGGGGGCATCCGGCTCTCCGGGGGCCAGCGCCAGCGCGTCACCATCGGACGCGCGATCCTGAAGGACCCGTCGATCCTGATCCTCGACGAGGCGACGAGCTCCCTCGACTCGAAGAGCGAGAAGTTCGTGCAAGAGGCAATCGACACGCTCCTCTCCGGCAACCGCACCGTCTTCGTAATCGCCCACCGGCTGGCGACCGTGCGCCGGGCCGACCAGATCCTGGTTCTGGAGAACGGAGCAATCGCCGAGCGAGGCACGCACGCGCAGCTGATGGAGACCGGCGGGCTCTACCAGGAACTCGTCGAGCTTCAGACCGGGGAGCCGGCGGCACCCGCGGCGCCGTAGCGTTCGGCGACATCGTCGCGGAGGCAGCCGAAGTTCAAGTGCCGCCCCGCACGGGTCGAGCACCGCGGACGCGCTCGACCACAGAAGCCCGGGTGAATGGAGTCAGGTACGCATCCGCTCGACCGTGACGACCCCGCGGATACGACCGATTTCGCGCATTACGGCGTTCAGGGTTCCGACGTCGCTCACCCAGAGGTCGAAGGTCTGCACCGACTTTCGGTCCGACGTCGTCGTGACGCGCGCCGCCCCGATGTTGATGCCGGCTGCAGAAATCGTCTTGGTCACCTTCGCCAGCTGACCGGGACGGTCGAGAGAGTGGACACGCATCTTGATACGCCACGGCGCCGCGGCATCGGGCTCCCAGTTCACGTCGATACGCCGGACCGGATCGAGTTCGAAGACCTTCGGACAATCCTTCACGTGGATCGTGACCCCGCGACCCCGGGTCACGAAACCCACCACCTCGTCGCCGGGAAGCGGTCCGCAGCAGCGGCCGAAACGCACCAGCACGTCGGGCTGTCCACTCACTCGGATTCCGCTCTTCGACGGACGGCGCCGCCGCCGGAAGAGGCTGCGCCGGGCCTTTGGCGCGGGCTGGGGCGCCTGCTCGCCCCGGAGACGACGCACCACATCGATCGCAGCGACGCGGCCGTACCCCACGGCCGAGAGCAACTGGTCCACCGAACTGCGTCGCTCGGCCCGCGCGACCTCCTCCAGGTCTCCCTGCTCCAGAAGCCGCGCCAGGGAGAAGCCCTCCTTGCGGAGCGCGCGCTCGAGCATGTCGCGTCCTAGCGCGAGGCTCCGCTCGGTCTCGGCCGTCCGAATGGCGTGGCGTATCCGGCTGCGCGCACGCGACGAGACGACGAAATCGAGCCAGTCCTTGCGCGGGTATTGATTGTGCGAGGTCAGCACCTCGACCGTGTCCCCGTTCTCCAGGCAGTGGCGCAGAGGCACCATCTTGCCGTTGACCCGGGCACCCGAACACTGGGCGCCCACCTCGCTGTGGATCGCATAGGCGAAATCGATCGGCGTAGCGCCCTTTGGCAGGTTGATGACCTCGCCCCGCGGAGTAAATACGAAGACCTGATCGGGAAAGAGATCGACCTTCACCGAGTCGATGAACTCGTGAGGATCCTTGAGCTCCCGGTTGAACTCCACGAGCTGGCGCAACCACGCGAACGTCTCGTCGTCGCTATCACCCGTTCCGGAAACACCCTCCTTGTACTTCCAGTGCGCGGCGATACCGAACTCCGCGTTTCGGTGCATCTCGTGCGTGCGGATCTGCACCTCCATGCGCTCGCCGTAGGGGCCGATCACCGTGGTGTGGAGCGACTGGTAGCCATTCGGCTTGGGCAGAGCGACGTAGTCCTTGAATCGACCGGGGACCGGCCGCCAGAGTGCGTGCACGATCCCGAGTGCTGCGTAGACCTGGTCCCGGCTGCCGTCGACGACCAGGCGAAACGCGATCACGTCGTAGATCTCGTCGAGGCTTACGCCCTGGCTCTCCATCTTGACGTGAATCGAGTAGAGATCCTTGAGCCGACCGGTCACCTCCGCCTGGACGTCGGCGCTCCCCAGGCGCGCCGAGAGCACGTCGATCACCTCCTCGATGTACGCCTGCCGCGCCTCTCGCTTCGAGCGCAGGCGCATCTCGAGATCGGCAGCATCCGCGGGGGCGAGCGCCCGGAAGGAGAGCTCTTCGAGCTCCTGCTTCATCCAGTGGATGCCGAGCCGGTGAGCGAGCGGCACGTAGATGTCGAGCGTCTCCTGAGCCACCCGATGCACCGCCTCCTCCGGCATGTGCTGGACGGTGCGCATATTGTGGAGACGATCGGCCAGCTTGATGAGGAGGATGCGGATGTCCTCGGACATCGCGATCAGCATCTTCCGGAAATTCTCGGCCTGGCGCTCCTGGGCCGAGTTGAACTCGATCTTTGCGATCTTGGTGAGCCCCTCGACCAGGAACCCCACCTGGGACCCGAAGCTGCGCTGGATTTCTTCGATCGTGGTGTGAGAGTCCTCGATCGTGTCGTGGAGGAGCCCGGCCGCGACCGTCACCTCGTCGAGACGCAACTCGACGAGAACGCCGGCAACCTCGATCGGGTGGACGAGATAAGGCTCACCCGAGAGACGCTCCTGGCCCTCGTGGACCTTGGCCGTGAAGACGTAGGCGCGCTGGAGCAATTCGAGATCGCACTCGGGGTGGTACTCGAGGATGCGGTCCGCGATATCGTTGAAGCGCACCCGCGGGCGCCGGATTCTCCCTTTCGCTTCGGGCATTTGACCCAACATACACACCCCGGGGAGCGGGGCAAACCCAGCTTCAGGCGGACACGCGCTCCAGGGCCGTCCCCGGCGCGAAGCGCTCGCGCAACTGGACCTCGCAGCCACCACGACAGCCCCTGACGATATCCGTCACGTCGGCAACGCAGCGATCCAAGTCATCGTTGACCACGGCGAAGTCGAAACGCGAGGCCGCGTGGATCTCCCCGCGCGCGACCGCGAGACGTCGCTGGATCTCCTCCTGAGAATCGGTTTCCCGACCGCGCAGCCGAGCCTCGAGCCGTTCCAGCGACGGCGGCAGGAGGAAAACGAGTCGCGCGTCCGATCGGCGCTCTCGCACCTGGGCGGCGCCCTGAATCTCGATCTCGAGCAACACGTCGTTGCCCCGCGCGAGTTCGGCGTCGAGCGCATCCCGGCTCGTTCCGTAGCGGTGGCGGTTGTACTCGGCCCATTCCAGAAAAGCGCCCTCCTCGACCAACTCGTCGAAGCGGCCGGGGCTGACGAAGAAGTAGTCGACCTCGTCCCGCTCCGCCGAACGCCGGGCACGCGTGGTATGGGACACCGAAAACTCCACGCGCGGATCCCGCTCCACGACGCGCCGGCACACCGTGGTCTTGCCGGTCCCGGATGGTGCGGCCACGACGAAGGGAATGCCTCTGCGGCGACTCAAGCCGCGTCCTCCGCACCGTCGTCCTGGATGCGACCGGCGATGGTCTCTGGATTGATCGCGGAAAGGATGACGTGGTCGCTGTCGGTGACGACGATCGAGCGCGTGCGACGTCCTTGGGTGGCATCGACCAGCTTGCCCCGTCCGGCCGCATCCTCCCGGAGCCGCCGCATGGGTGCCGAAGACGGGGACATCACGGCGACGATGCGCGACGCCATAACGAGGTTCCCGTAGCCGATGTTGAGCAGCGTCTGCCTATTCAACGTTCTGGACCTGCTCGCGCAGCCTCTCGATCTCCGTCTTGAGATACACGATCTCGTGGGCGACGGGAGCGTCCGAGGCCTTCGAGCCCACAGTATTCACCTCGCGCGAAAACTCCTGGAGCAGGAAGTCGAGACTCCGGCCCACAGGATTCCCGGATTCGCCCTCCCGGATAATCGTCCGGAACTGTTCGACGTGACTGCGCAGGCGCACCAGTTCCTCGGTGATGTCCAGGCGATCCGCCGCGATCACCAACTCCTGGTAAAGCCGTGCAGCATCGAGAAGTCCCGTCTCGCGACCCAGTTGCTCGGCGCGCCTCTGGAGCCGCTCGCGAACCCCCTGCTGCACCTCTCCGGCGCGGCTCTCGATTCGCTCGGCGCACGCCTCCACCCCGGCGATCCGGCCCACGAGATCCCGCTCGAGCGCTTCGCCTTCGTCCACGCGCATCGCGTCGAGCACATCGACCGCCACGCCGACGGCATCCAGGAGCGCCTCCCGCAGCGCCTCGGCGGAGATCTCGGGCTGGACCAGGCGCGCCACGCCCGGAAGTGCGAACAGCGTTCCGATGTCGAGCGCGCCCTCGATGCCCTCGCTCTGCAGCCGAGCAGCGGCGGCGAGGTAGCCCCGCGCCACCTCCAGATCGACCTCCACCCCCGAAGACCGCTCACTGCCGCCCGGCGCGGCCACCGACAGGTCGATCTTCCCGCGGTCGAAACGCGCCTGCACCCGAGCGCGCACCTCGCGCTCCAGCCCCGCCAGCAGCCGCGGCAGCCGCACGCGCACGTCGAGGTAGCGGTGATTGACCGCGCGCACCTCCACGTCGAAGACGAGTTCCTCCACCTGGAACGAGGAGCAGCCGAAGCCGGTCATGCTGCGAATCACCCGGCGCCCCCGGCCGCGGCCACCGCCTCGGGCAGGAGCGCCCGCACTTCTCCGGGACTCGCCGTGGCGGTGCCGACCTTCCCGACCACCACTCCCGCGGCGGCATTGGCGAGCACGGCAGCTTCGAGCAGCGACGCCCCGGCGCGCTGGGCCAGAGCCAGCGCGGCGATGGTGGTATCCCCGGCGCCCTGCACGTCGAATACATCGCGGGCGACGGTGCGAACGTCTACTCCAGCGGCTCCGTCCTCGAAGAGCGTCATGCCGTCGCCGCCGCGCGTGACGACCACGTCGGCCCCGGAGAGTTCGCGGCGCAGCACCCCGGCGGCCCGCGCCAGATCGGCGGCTTCCTCCACGCGCACGCCCGAGAGCCACTCGGCTTCGCGGAGATTGGGCTTGACCAGCGCCGCGCCTCGCCACGGCTCGAGCGCCGACTTCGGATCGATGACGACCGGAACACCCCGCGCGCGGAAGATCTCCATGGCCTCGACGGCAACCACCGGGGCAAGCGCACCCTTGCCGTAGTCCGCGACGACGACCCCCGCGCTGGCACCGAGCGCCCGGTCGACCGCGTCGAGCAGGGCGCGGCGCGATGCTTCGGACGGTGCCTCCAGCGTCTCGCGGTCGAAGCGCACCACCTGCTGGTTCTGGGCCACGATGCGGGTCTTGCGCGTCGTCGGACGGCCCGCGTCCACGACCAATCCACCCGGATCGACACCTAGCCGGTCGAGCAGGTCGGCCGCGCTCCGCCCGGCCGGATCGTCACCCACCACGGCGCAGCACGAAACCTGCCCACCCAGCGCCACGATGTTGCGCGTCACGTTTCCGGCGCCGCCGAGCACCACGGTCTCGTCGCGCACCTCGACGACGGGCACGGGCGCCTCGGGGCTCACGCGCGCCACGTCGCCCCAGACGTACTCGTCCAGCACGAGATCACCGACCACCAGCAGGTGCACGTGCCGAAAACCGTCGAGCAACTGGTCGAGACGCGTCGGGTCGAGGCTCACGGGGCGATGGTACCCCGTGTGGAGGGCCGCGGGCGGGTCACCGGCTGCGCTCCGCCGCGCGCTCGTCCTCGGCCGCGCCGCCGAGCAGTGCGCGGGCCGCCTCCAACGCGGTCTCCGGAGAGATGGCCATGGCGCGATCGGCGCGCACGCTGCGCGAGGGAGTGTCGGGCCATGGGGCGTTCTCGATCGGGTCGGTGGGTCCGAGCAGCTGCACGACGGGCGTACCCACGAGCGACGCCACGTGCAGCGGGCCGGTATCGCCTCCGACAACCAGGCGACAGGCGGAGAGCAAGGCGCCGAGCTCACCGAGATCCGCCGTCCGCGGCGCGAGCACCGCCGCCCCGCCGGAGCCCGCAACCACCGCCTCGGCTGCCGCCCGGTCGTCCCGGGTGGGGCCCCAGGTGACGATCGAAGCCACGGACCCGCGTTCTCGAAGCAGCACCGCGAGGCGGGAAAAGTGCTCGACGCTCCAGCGCTTGTGGGCCGTTCGCTGGCTCGTGCCCGGGTGCAGGGCGACCGGCGGCGGCCCTGCGCCGAGCATCTCCTGAAACCGGGCCCGTGTCTGCTCCGCCACCCGGAAGGGCCGCTCCGCGTGCGGCGCGTCGATGCCGGCAAATCGCACCAGCGCCGCGTTTCGCTCAAAGCGACTCATGCGCGGCGGCGAGAGGCGCGCCCGGTCGGTTGCGAGCAGCCACGAGAGTTCGCGACCGAAAGGACGCGCGTAGCCCAAGCGCCGCCGCGCACCCGAAAGCCGTGCCAGGAGTGCCGAGCGGGCCAGGCAGTGGAAGTCGATCACCAGCTCGAAGCGCCGCGCGCGCAGCCGCGACGCGAATACGCGGAAGCGGCGCCACGCGGCGCGGGGACGTCCGGCACGCAGCTCGCTCACGATCTCCGGACGCGGGAAGACCAGGACCTCGTCCACCCAGGGCTGCCCCTCGACGGCGCTCGCGGAACGCGGCTCCACCAGCCAGCCGAGGTGGGCGCCGGGAAGCCCCGCACGAAGACTCGATACCGCGGGGAGCGTCCGCACCACGTCGCCCACCGCACCGAGGCGGATCACGAGCACACGGTCGGCCGGGGGAGGACCCGCGAGCGGATTCAGACAGACGCCGATGGTGTGCCTCGCTCCCCTCTCGGGCGGCGGTAGGATACCGCCTCATGCACCGCGGCGCCGACCGCAACGGCGCTGCGCGGGAGGGGTTGCCGACCTTGGGCGCGGACACTGCGGAGAACGGGTCCCGGACGCTGGATACGAACGCGGCGCGCGACGGGTTCCGGACGCTCCGCGCGGGCAGGATCTTCCTCCGCGTGGCGCCCGACTACGAGAAGCCGGCCCGATCGCTCGGACTGCTCGAGCGCGGCGGCCTCGAAGCGCTGCTCGCCCGCGGCGGCGGACCCATGGGGCGGGCGCCGAGCGTCGTGCTCGCGCTCCCCGGACGGGACGAACGGCTGCTGCTGCGCGCCGTGCGCCACGGCGGCTGGCTGGCACCACTCTGGGGCGACCGCATCCTCGGCACCGCGCGGCCGAGCCGCGAACTCGACGTCACCCGGAGCCTGCGCGAGCGCGACGCACCCGTTCCCGAGCCCGTGCTCGCCGTGGCGCACCGGCTCGCCGGTCCGCTGCAGCGCGCCGCGGTCGCGACCGTCTTCGAAGAGGACTCGGCAGACGCCCTCCGCTTCCTCAGCGCCGCGCCGTCGGCCGAGCGCGTGGCAAGCGCCTGCCGGGCGGCGGGCCGCGCGGTGCGGCGCCTCCACGACGCCGGCGGCCGGCACCGCGACCTTCACCTGGGAAACCTGCTGCTGCGCGAAGACGACAGCGGCGCGGACTGCACGGTGGTGGATCTCGACCGCGCGCGAGTCGTCGCATCCGTCTCCCCGAGCGCGCGCATGACGGAGATCGGGCGCCTGCTTCGCTCCGCCCTGAAACGCCGCCTCTGGCCCCGGATCGGAGACGCGGGCGCAAGGGCCTTCCTCGACGCCTATACCGGGGAGGAGTCCGGGCTCCGCGACGCCCTGCTCGCCCACTGGCCCCGGGAACGCGGCCGGCTCGCGCTTCGCGGCCTGCGCCGCTAGCGGAACTGGGCCTCGAGCCAGTCGAGCAGGGAATCCGGGGCATCCACCTCGAGTTCGATCGAGAGCACGCGCACGTCGGCCGGAACGGTCCACGAGGCGAGGATCTTGACGGCATCCTTCTCACTGGTCACCCACAGCGGCGCGGCGTCCGCGAGACCGGCGAGATCCCCGGCGCGGTAGACGTGGTGATCGCGAAAGCGGCGCTCCGCTACGACCTTCGCACCGAGCGCCTCGAGGCTGAGACGCAGGCCATCGGGCCGGGCCAGCCCCGACAGCACGCCCAATTCGACCCCGCGCAGCAGACCGGGATCCTCGCGCGGCCCCCCCGAGAGAGAGCGCAGGGAAGCCGGGCGCCGGCGGGCGGCAAAGCGAAACGCCGCGGGCGCGAGCTTTCCGAGCCGCGCCTCGTGCCGCTCGGAAAGCGGGCCGTCCACCACGCCGACGCAGGCCGCTGCACGCAGCGCTGCCGGCGGCTCGCGCAGCGGACCGGCGGGCAGACAGCGCCCGTTTCCAAACCCCACACGCCCGTCGAAGAGCACGAGGTCGACGTCCCGGTGGAGCCGGTGGTGCTGGAACCCGTCGTCGAGAACGAGCACCTCGGCACCGAAGGTCGACAATGCCCGCCAGCCGACCCGCGCCCGGTCGCGACCCACGAGAACGGGAACGCCCGGTGCGTGCGCGGCGAGCACCAGCGGCTCGTCCCCGGCCTCGGCCACGCCGGCGCGCACGAACTTTCCGTCCGAGACGACGACGATGTCGCGTCGCCCGCGCCGCCCGTAGCCGCGGCTTGCCAACACCACGCGGTGTCCCCGCTCCCGCAACGCGCGCGCTACCCACGCAGCGGTGGGCGTCTTCCCGGCCCCGCCGGCGACGAGGTTGCCGACCCCGACCACACGACACGGGAGCCGCTCCACCCCGCGCCATCCCGCGGCGTGGCTCCAGCGGTCGAGGCGCGCGCCCAGCCCGTAGAGCCAGCCAAGAGGTGCCAGTGCGCGGCCCATAGCCGGCATTCAGCCGGGGGGGCAGGCCAGCGCCGTCTCGACGAGTGCGAGCGCGCGTTCGGCACTGCCGTGGTGCTCGGCCAGGGCCCTGCGCCCCGCCTCGCCCCGGGCACGCGCCGCGTCCGGATCGGCCAGCAATCCGATCAGCGCCCGGCCGAGCTCTGCCGCATCCGCGACGCGCTGCGCGGTTCCCGCCGCTTCCAGAATCTCGACCGGCGGACCGACGTTATGCGTGTGGGGACCGAAGAGGACCGGGCGGCCGGCACTCGCGGGCTCGAGCACGTTGTGACCGCCAACCGGCACAAGCGACCCGCCGACGAAAGCGGCCTCGGCCCGGGCGTAGACCGACGTCAGCTCGCCGACGCTATCGAGCACCAGGACCTCGCCGGGCGCGAGCGGTCCCGCGCCGGGACGGCTTCGCCTGCGGGTCCGGAGGCCGCGCCCGCGCAGCAGCCGCTCCACCTCCCCCGAGCGCGGCGGGTGGCGCGGCGCCACGACGAGCGAGTGCGGCAGGCCCGCGCGCACGACCGCCTCGAAGGCCTCGGCCACCGGCGCCTCCTCTCCGGCGTGAGTGCTGCCGGCCACCCAGAAGCGTGCACCGCCGAGGAGTTCTGCCAGATCACGGCTGGGAGGCGGCGGCGTCTCGGCCACGTCCAGCTTCAGGTCTCCGGTCACCGTCACCCGCTCGCTCGGAGTCCCCAGGCTCCGAAAACGCTCTGCGTCGAGCTCGGATCGCGCCCCGACGGCGCGAATACGCCCGAGAGTCCGGGCGAGCAGCGGTGCAAAGCGCCGGTAGCGCGGAAAGCTCCGGTCCGAGAGCCGGCCGGACACGATCACCACGGGAACGCCGCAACGCTCCGCCGCCGCGATCCACGAGGGCCACAACTCGGTCTCGACGAGCACGAGGAGCGCCGGGGATACCCTCGCGAGTGCGGCGTCGACGCACCAGGGGTGATCGATCGGCGCCAGATGACACGGAACCTCGGGACACCAGTGGCGCATGGCCGCTCGCCCGGGAAGCGTCCAGGTCGACGTGCACACGTAGTGGCCGCGCTCGCGCAGCAGCCCGACCAGGCGCGAGGCGGCTCGGATCTCCCCCACAGCCGAGGCATGGATCCACACGTTGCCCGGTGGCAACCGCGGCCAGACCCCGAGCCGCTCGGGCAGGCCCGACCAGAGCCTCGGCCGGACCAGCAGCGCGGCAGCGCCGACGGGAGCGCCGACGACAGCCGTCAGAGCTGCGCCCGTCTGGCGCGCCGCGCCCACCGCCTGTCCTCAGCCGAGCTCCGGCTGGGGTGGAATCGCTTCGATCACGCGCTGCGCGGTCCGCAGCGCGCCGACTGCCGAATGCGCCGACGCCGTCGGCGCATCGCGCTTCTCGACGTCGTCGACGAACGCGCGCAGCTGCATCAGCAGCGCGTCCTCCGGCTCGAAGTGGATGCGTTCCTTTTCGACCTCGGGCCAAGCGTCCCGCTCCCGAACCCGGCGGTAGACCCACGCGCGTTGCGAGAGAAAATCGATGGAAAAGAACCCGTCCTGCTGGAAGAAGTGCATCTTGCGCACCGGCGCTCCCGAGACGCGGCTCGCCGTGAGATCGGCAATGCAGCCCGACGGGAAGCTCACGCGCGCGTTGGCGATGTCGACCCGGTCGGTGATCACGGGAACACCCAGCGCCTCGATGCGGTTCGGCTCCTCGCCGAGGACCTGTTGCAGGATGTCGATGTCGTGGATCATGAGGTCGCGGACCACGTCGACGTCAGTGCCTCGGGACGGGAACGGCCCGAGGCGCCGCACCTCCACGAAGCGCGGCGCGCAGACCCGGCTGCGGATCACGCGGGTCGCGGCGTTGAACCACTCGACGTGTCCCACCCGAAGCACCCGGCCGCGCCTATCCGCCCGGGCGACGAGGTCCGTCGCCTCTTCCACACTGTGCGCAATCGGCTTTTCCACCAGCACGTCCAGGTCCGCATCGAGGGCGGCCGAAACGATCTCGTGGTGGGCCAGGGTGGGAACGGCGACGATCACGGCGTCGGATTCGCGGAAGAGCGCCGCCGCATCGGGTGCGGCCCAGCTCGCGTGGGCAGCGGCAACCTCGCCGGCGCGGCCGGCGTCGAGATCCACCACGCCGGCCAGGTCGATCCGCGCACCCGCCTCTCGAAGCGCCGCCACCTTCTCGACGTGGCACCGGCCCATATGACCGACTCCGACCACTCCGATGCGCAGCCGCGTCACGCCGGGTCCCCGCGAATGCCGAAGAGCGCGATGCCGTGGGCGCCGGCCTCGACCACCAGAGCGTCGCGGTCGAGCACCAGGGTGCGCCCCGCTTCGAAGGCGAGCGCCGCCGCCTTGGCGTCGCGCAGCGCCGCGAGCGTGTCGGGGCCGATGGTCGGGACATCGAAACGGGGATCCTGGGACGGCTTCGCGACCTTGACGGCGCAGGCCCCCGGCGCAATTTCACCGGCGCGGCGAATCGCCGCGTCGGTGCCCTCGATCGCCTCCACCGCCAGCACGGCCCCGTCCTTCACCACGACCGTCTGGCCCACGTCGACTCCCGCCAGGACCTTGGCGATGCCGAAGCCGAAGCTCACGTCCGCGCGCTGCTCCGCCGTCGGCTCGACGCCGCCCAGCACACCGACAGCGCCGACGAGGTCCGGCAGCAGATCGACCTGGGCCAATAGGCGGATTCCGTGCTCCTCGAGAAAATCGGCGATGGCGCCAAGAATCGAGTCGTCGCGCCGGTCGCACAGACCCGCGAGCAGGCGCAGCGCCTCGGCATCCGGCTGCAGTTCGGCGGGCCGGGCGAGCAGGGCCGCCTTCGGAACCTTGCCGAGCATCGCAGCCTCGCAGACGCCCGCGTCGCGAAGCGCGCCGAGCGCGGCGCCCACCTGGCCGGGCTGCAGCCAGGTCACCTCGGCATAGTCTTCGAGCGCCGGATCCGTCCGCCCGGGGAAGCCAATCGCCACCACGCTCTGGCCGTTCGCGCGCGCGCTGCGCGCAGCGCGGAGCGGAAGCTCACCCTGCCCAGCCACCAGGCCCAGCACTCGGGACGGGTCGGCGCCCACTAGCGAGTCACGCCGCGCCCGGAGCTGCGGAGGAAGCGGAGCAGCCGCTCGACCTCCTGCGACCCGGCGCACTCCTCCTCGACACGCTTCATCGCGGGCTCGAGACGCAGCTTCGACCGATACAGCAGGTGAAAGGCGTGCTTTAGCTCCGCGATCTTCTCCCGCCCGTAGCCCCGCCTCTCGAGACCCACCGTATTCACCCCGGCGAAGCGGGCGCGCTCGCCGATCACCCGCCCAAAGGGCGGAACGTCCTTCGAGAGCTTGGTACTGGCCCCCGTGAAGGACGACTCCCCGATCCGGCAGAACTGGTGGACGCCCACCATCGCACCGAGCACGGCGAAATCTTCGACGACCACGTGGCCGGCCATGGCCGAGAAGCTCGCAATGATGCAATTCGAGCCGATCTGGCAGTCGTGGGCGATGTGCACGTTGTTGAGGATGAAATTCCCATCGCCGATATTTGTCGAGCCGACGCCGATGGGGCTGCCCGCGTGGATCGAGGCGTATTCGCGGATCACGTTGTCCGCACCGATGTGGAGCGAGGTCTCCCCCTCGACGCCCTGCACCTGGGGCGCCTCGCCGATCACCGAGAAGGGAAAGATCCGCGTCCGCTCCCCGATGCTCGTCCGTCCCACGAGGATCACGTGCGAACTCACCGCGACGCCCGACGCAATCTCGACGCCGTCTCCCACCACCGTGTAGGGGCCCAGCACGACATCGTCGGCCAGCTTGGCGCCCGGATCGACGACCGCCGTGGGATGTATGCGCCGCTGTGCCATTCAGCCCTTCTGACCGACGACCGCCGTGGGATGTATGCGCCGCT
>PBYF01000068.1 GCA_002729515.1 Deltaproteobacteria bacterium | reverse complement strand
TCGGCCCGAAGGGCCGTGTGATACAACTGGCCCGAGTCGCGGTGGGCCGCAGCTCGGCCCGAAGGGCCGTGTGATACAACTGGCCGGAAGGCTCCAGTGGATACCGCGATTCGAGCGGAGCTGCCGCGTGACCTGGTGCTGGTCGGTGCCGGCCACGCGCACGTCCAGGTGCTCCGGCGCTGGATGATGAAGCCGGTGCCCTCGGTGCGGCTCACCCTGGTCCTCGATTGCCCCGAGGCCGTCTACTCGGGGATGGTTCCGGGTTTTGTCGCGGGCGACTACGAGGCTCGCGAACTCGAAATCGACGCGGTACCGCTGGCGCGGCGCGCTCGCGCGCGCATCGTGCTGGCCCGCGCCGTCGGCGTCGACCCGGAAGCGCGGCGAGTCGCGGTCGAGGGCCGTGCTCCGTTGTCCTACGACTTTGCGAGTCTCGACGTCGGATCCAGCGTGCGCGGGCTCGACTTGCCCGGGGTGGTGGAACACGCGCTCGTGACCCGACCGATTCGCAGTCTCGTCGGCGCGCTCGAGGCCCGGCTGGCGCAACTGCCCGGTGGCGACGCGATGCCGAACGTCTGTGTCGTTGGCGGCGGTGCGGCGGGCGTCGAGCTGTGCTTCGCGCTCGATGCACGGCTTCGCGCGCAGGGTCGCGCGTTCCGGCTCACGCTGGTGTGCGACACGGTGGAGGTGTTGCCGGGCCACGGCCAACGGTTCGTGCAGCGGGCCCGCCGCGAGGCGGAGAGCCGCGGCGTACGGGTCGTTTGCCGCACGCGGGTCGAGCGCGTGGGAAAGGGAGAGCTCTTTGTCGAAGGTGAGCGGGAGCCGTTTCCCGCGGACCTCGTCCTGTGGGCCACGGGCGCGGCGCCCGTGGCGCTAGGCCTGGATTCCCGACTGCCACGCAACGCGGCGGGCTTCGTGCGTGTGCGCGATACGCTCGAAGTCGAGGGCTGCCCGGGACTCTTCGCAGCGGGAGACTGTGCGGGTATCAGCGGCTTCGACTGGGTTCCGAAGGCCGGGGTCTACGCGGTTCGCGAGGGTCCTGTGCTCGATGCGAACCTGCGCCGGGCGCTCGCGGGCCGCGCGCTGCGCCGCTACCGACCGCAGACGGATTTCCTGGCCCTGCTGAACCTCGGGGACCGGCGCGCCCTGGGCGAGAAGCGAGGCTGCGTCGCCGCCGGACCCGCAGTCTGGAGGCTCAAGGACTGGATCGACCGCCGCTTCATGCGCCGCTTCCAGGTGCTCGACGCAGCGAGCGCGCCGGCCCGAGACTTCCCGAGTGCCGAATCGATGGGAATGGAATCCATGGACTGCGGCGGCTGCGCGGCGAAGCTCGGGGCGACGAGCCTCGATGCCGCGCTTGCTCGGCTCGGGACCCCGCCCGCCGACGAGAGCGTGCTCGTCGGTCTCGCGCGGCCCGACGACTCCGCGGCGCTGGCGCTTTCGGGGGGGGCCGTGTTGCTGGCGACGATCGATGGGTTTCGCGCCTTCTGCGACGACCCCTGGCTCGTGGGCCGCGTAGCGGCGGTCAACGCCCTGGGAGACGTTTTTGCGAAAGGCGGTCGGCCCCGGCACGCGCTGGCCCTCGTCACCGTCCCGGATGAAAGTGCACGTGCCGGTGAGGAGACGCTCTACCAGGTGCTGGCCGGCGTGCGCGCCGCCCTCGATCCGCTCGGTGTGAGCCTCGTCGGCGGACACACGACCCGCGGGCCGGAGCTCTTCGTCGGTCTTGCGGTGACGGGCGACCTGCCCGCAGGAGGGGACTTGTTGTCACTCGACGGCGCGCGCCCCGGCGACGTTCTGGTCCTGACTCGGCCTCTCGGAAGCGGCGTGTTGCTCGCAGCCGACATGCAGGGCCTCGCCCGGGGCGCCTGGGTTCGCGATCTCCACGCGTCGCTCGTGCGGTCGAACCAATGTGCTGCCGAGGTCGCGAGAAGTTCGGGCGCGACCGCCTCGACCGACGTCAGCGGCTTTGGGCTCGCCGGCCACCTGGCCGAGCTGCTGCGTGCGAGCGGAGTGTCCGCGCGGGTCCGGCTGGAGGCGCTCGCCCCCTTTCCCGGCGCGCTCGAACTCCTGGCCCGCGGCCTGCGCAGCAGCTACCACGAACAGAACGAGTCGCGCCGTCGCGCCATCGACTTCGCGCCGACAGCGAGTGGCCCCCGGGTGGCGCTCCTCTTCGATCCCCAGACGGCCGGTGGCCTGCTCTTGGCGCTGCCGCCCGAGCGTGTCGATGCGGCGCTCGCCGCGCTGCACGAGGCCGGTGACCCGGAGGCGGTGCGCATCGGCGAGGTGACGGCTCGGTCTGAGGAAGGCTTTGTTTTTTCCGCGGTGTGACCGCACGCCCCGTCTGCGAGTGCGATCCGTGACTCTGCAATCGCCTCCTCGTCCTTCCGGTCCTCAGTAAAATAGCTGCACCGTTTCCCCGTGAATCTCTGCCAGCATCGAGGCCCGCTTCGGCAAGATTGGTCTGGACGGCAAGTCCTTCGCCCATTTGGCATAAGCGGTTTTCAAGCGCGCAACCACTTCGGGATGACTTTCCGCCAGGTTCGTCGTCTCGCCGGGATCTGCGCTCAGGTCGTACAAGAGCACGAGCTGTCCGTGGGGTGAGTCGGCCGACCAGCCTTCCGCTGGCGGTTCGAGCCCGCCATCTGGCCGCAGATCTCTTCGGGTCAAGGCGGTTTTGTTGTAGAGAATGAGCTTCCAATGGTCGTCGCGAATCGCCGCGGTCGGTCCAGCTCTCCAGTAGAGATAGTCGTGGGGTTCGTCGCTGCGTTCTCCGGTGAGATACGGCAACAGGTTCACACTGTCCTCCGTGACCGCCGGTTGGCCCGCCGCCGCGGTGAAGGTTGCCAGCAGGTCCAGGGTGATCACGGGATGGTCATATGTGGTGCCTCCCGGCAACACCGCTGGCCAGCTCAGGATGAACGGCACACGAATCCCCCCCTCCTGGTGGTAGCCCTTGAACCCTGCGTGAGGGGCATTGGAACACGCGCCATCGATATGGCCCGCGCATCCGTTGTCGCTCAAGAACACGACCATCGTGTTGTCGTACTGGCCGATCTCTTTCAACTTGGCAACGATCGCCGCCACGCTGTCATCCAATGAAGCCACCATGGCCGCGTAGATCCGTGTGCCTTCGTCCTCGATGTGGCGGTAGCGGTCCAGGTATTTCGCCGTCGCCTGCAGAGGTGTGTGCGGTGCAGTGAAGCTCAAGTAGAGAAAGAACGGTTCGTCTCGATGGCGGTCGATGAACGATACCGCCTCGTCGGTGAATGCGTCTGTCAGATAGTCCTTCACCTCCACGGGTTCCCGGCCGCGCGAAACCGCCATCCGGGGATGGCGCATCGCCGGAATGCGGCCCATGGATTCGACACCCGGCGCATGGGGGTCGATGAAGATGCTGGTACCTCCCAGTACACCGAAGTATTCATCAAAGCCTCGAGCCGAGGGGTGATGTGGCCCCTGATAACCGAGGTGCCACTTGCCCACCATGCCTGTGGCATACCCCGCGGCCTTGAGGGCATCGCCGAGCGTTCGTTCTCGTGTGCTCATGCCGCTGAAGAAGTCACGGCCCATTGGGTTGAACTCCCAACCGTGACGCTGCTGGTATCTACCGGTGAGCAGCCCCGCGCGGGACGGACTGCATACCGGGTGGGAAACATAGCCGTTGGTAAAGCGCACACCCGCGGCGGCGAGTTCGTCGATATGCGGCGTATCGATGATTTCGCTGCCGTAAACGCCGGTGTCTCCGATGCCGAGATCGTCGGCAAATATGAGGACGATGTTGGGCGGCCGTGAATCGTCACTCCCGGACTCGACGACCGCTGTCTCCTCTCGAGCCCCACATCCCGCGGACAATGCGGAGATCAGCAGGAAACACGGCAAGAAGATGGGGAGAGACGAGGCTCCGTGCGGGATTCGGCTGCCGGTCATCGTGTCTCCTTCCAGCCAGGCCAGAACTCAATCAGTCTCGAGTTGCCCCGGAGTTCGGATCCTGCGGGCACTGCGTCTGGCGGCATCGCAACACGTGGCCCGCCCGGTCTCCTCGAAGATACCGTCGATGTCGGTGCAGAGCGCCACTGGGCCGCCATTGTGCGGCGGAGACATTTCGCTGCCACTCATGGGTCTGCTTTTCCCGAAACGGGTGACCTCGCCGTGCCGCAGGTGCACGTGTCACTCTTCGCCGCCACGGGGTAGGCGGACGGCGCGCAGCGCTCCACGGCGCGCCTTGCCCGCGTCGTCTCGAAGCGGCGCGTCGACCCGCTCGAATTCTCGCGGGAGCTTCCACGCCACGAGCCGTTCGCGCAGGTGCGCGAGCAGACCGTCGTCGGAAACCGGTGTCGCGAGCTCCACGAGCGCGTGGACGCGGTTGCCGAGGTCCGCGTCGGGGAGCCCAATCACGCAGCACGATTTCACCGCCGGGTGCTCCGTGAGCGCGGCTTCGACCTCGGCCGGGTACACGTTCTGTCCGCCGGTGAGGATCATGTCCGTACGGCGGTCACCCAGGTAGAGGTAGCCGTCGGCGTCGAGCCAGCCCATGTCGCCGACGGATTCCCAGCCGTCCGGGGTGCGGCGCGCTTCGGATCCCACGTAGCGGTAGGTGGAGCCCGGCCCTTCGGCCGGCATCATGTAGATCTCGCCGAGTTCGTGGGCCGCAAGCTCCTCTCCGGTTTCCGGATCCAGGATGCGCATCTGCGCGGTCGACATGGGTTTGCCCACCGAGCCCGGGTGATCGAGCCACTCGCGGCCAGTGATGAAGGTGCCCCCGATGCGCTCGCTCGGGCCGAAGGCCTCGCACAGGACGTCCGGGCCGAGCCAGTCGATCCAGGTTCGCATCAGCCAGGCGGGGCACGGGGCGCCGCCCGTCATCACGAAGTCGAGGGACGAGAGGTCCCGCGCCAGGCGCTCCGCCGCGGGGAGCCTCCAGATGCGCAGCATCATCGTCGGCACGAGGTGCATCCGGTCGATGCGGTGGCGTTCCACCGCCTCGAGCGCTTTCGCGGCGTCGAAGCGCGGCAGGATCACCGCCGTCGCGCCGCCGAAGAGGCCCTGGAAGGTGGCGCTGAACGGGACCGCGTGGGAGATGGGCCCGGACACCAGCACCGCGCGCTTCGCCTTGAACATGGGCGACGGCGCGTCGGCGTCGTAGCTGCCCGGGTTGGCCGGGAGGATCAGCTTCGGTGCGCCGGTGCTGCCACCCGACGCCAGGGCGCGCTCGTGGGGCGGCGTCGCGTCCGGGAGCGGGCCGTCGGGCAGCGACGCGTCGGGCTCTTCGGGCGCGTCCGCCACGAGCGCCGGTCTGCCGCGTTCCACGATTCCGGCTCGCTCGGCCGGCGGCATGCGCGGGGAAATGGGGTTCGGGACGGCCCCGAGCTTCCACGTCGCGATGCAGGCCTCGGCCAGTTCGATCCCGTTGGGCAGCGCGAGCGTCACCAGGTCGCCGGCGCCCACGCCGCGTTCGGCATAGCTGCGGGCCCGGCGGTTGGTGCGCGCCTCGAGTTCGCCTCGCCGCAGGCTTTGCTCCCCGCACACGAAGGCCACCGCGTCGGGATCGCGCTCGGCGAGTTCGCTGACCCGCCTGCCGTAGGAGACCTTTGCCACGGGGGCAGTCTAGTCCTCCGGCCGCCAGCGTCTCAGTGCCGGGATTCGCACACCGATCCAGCCCGCGGGCTCTGCTCGCGCAGGGTCAGAAACGCACCGTCCCTTTCCTCGACGGGGCGGGCCGAGGCGAGAGTGATCTCGTCTGCGGAGAGACCTGCCGGGGTTCCCCGTCAGCGCCCCTTCGTCAGGCGGCCCACGTCGATGAAGCGGCGGATCTTGCCCTTGCTCTTCGGCGGCGTGCCGTGGGCGTCCCAGAACTCGATGCGGTTGCCGGTTCCGGTCTGCACGTTGACGATCATGTCGCTGACCACTTGGAGCGCGCGCGGCTCGGGCACGTCATCCCAACCCTCGAACCACACGCCGGTCAGATCCGTGTCCTCGCTCCAGCGCTTCATGTGCCAGATGATCTTCCACAACTCTTCCTTGCGGTCGTACGCGAAGGAATAGAGCGGCGCCAGCGTCTGCTTGTCGAGCCAGATGTCCTTGTGGTGGTACGGATGGTCGTCGTTCTTCGGCTTCATGCGCACCAGCCAGGCGTCGCGCAGCTCCCAGCGATCGTTTGCGAACGAAAGCCCGTACGGACCGAAGTTGTGATCCTTCTCGTAGGGGTATCCCTTCGAGATCGTGTTCGTCGGGGCGATCATCTTTCGCTCGTCGAGGCAGGTCCAGTCGTACTGGGGAACGATGCCGTTGAAGCTGCGGAGGTCGTCCATGGTGAAGTCGGTTCCGGCGATCGCGTCGGTGCGCTGGGCCGATGAAATGCGGCGCACGCGGCGCAGTGTCGGTACGTACACCCACGTGTCGTCGTTGCGGGCCTCTTTGCGAGTCTTGTCCGAGGTCCGGTAGCGGTAGTTGAGAACCTCGATGCCGCGGGCGTCGAAGGGCGCCTCGACGTGCACGCCGAAAGCGTTGATCCGCTTTTCGCCGCGGAAGATATCGCCGCCGGTCGACTGGTACTTGGGCTCGTAGCGCTGAGAGAGCTTTACGGTCTTACCGGTTCCCTCGTAGTAGAGCGGCAGCTGCTCGCCGCGGTCCCAATACGAGTAGAAGAAGTGCGCCTGGCCGTCGCCGCCCAGCCCCTTGGAGAAGTCCCACATGATCTTGATGCCCGCCTGCGGGTCGTTCTTGCAGTCGATCTCGTCCTGCGGGAAGGGGCGGCCGGCGGTGAAGTTCTCGAGGCTGCCGTCCGGACCAATCCGCGGCTTCCCGTATTCTCTGGCCGAGGCTTCCTGGAACTGTTCATTCGGCGTGTAGTCGCGCATGGTCGGTCCGATTAGGAGCTGCATGCCCTCGTAGAAGAAGAAGTCCCGGTTGTCCCAGAACTGCTCGGGCAGGAAGGGCTTCAGCTTGTCCACGTCCTCCATGGTGATGACGTCGCCTTCCTGGAATTGCGGGGCGGCACCGTCGGCGTCATCGACCGCGGAGGCGGAGACGGGGAACAGAAGCAGGAGTCCCGCCGTGAGGGCTGAAGCGTAGAGGCTCATATGACGCATGCTGATCTCCCAGGTGGTTCGGAGGCCGGGGACTGCTCGAGGGCAGGGACGACGACTGCCTACACTAGACGAGATGGCCCCCGATTGAACACACCCATTCGGGGGAGGGTTCCGGGCCGCTCCCTAAGTGCCTAGAATCCCGACTCTTCCAGTCAAAAAAAGGAAATGCGCGGTGGCCTCGGACGAACCCAGCGGCAGCGATTTCATCCGGCACATGATCCGCGCCGATCTCGCGAGCGGGAAACGCACCGAGGTGGTCACACGCTTTCCCCCCGAGCCGAACGGCCGGCTCCACATCGGGCACGCCTGGGCGGTCTGTCTCCAGTTCGGATTGGCGGAGGAGTTTGCCGGGGGTTGCTTCCTGCGCTTCGACGACACGAACCCCCTCTCCGAAGAGGCGCAGTTCGTCGACGCGATCGAGGATGACGTGCGTTGGCTCGGTTGGGACTGGGGTGACCGACTCACCTTCGCCTCGGATTACTTCGGGCAGATGGCGGGCTTCGCGGTGCAGCTCATCGAGCGGCACAAGGCCTTCGTGTGTGACCTTTCCTCGGAGGAGATCGAGGCCCGCCGCGGCACTCTCACGGAGCCGGGAGAGGGAAGCCCCTACCGCGACCGCCCGGCGGCGGAGAATCTCGACCTATTCGAACGCATGCGTGCCGGCGAGTTCGAACCCGGGAGCCGGGTGCTGCGCGCGAAGATCGACATGGGTTCATCGGTGCTTCCGATGCGCGATCCCGTCCTTTACCGGATCGTGTCGGGGTCTCACCATCGCACGGGCGACATCTGGCACGTGTACCCGATGTACGATTTCGCGCATTGCCTCGAAGACGCGATCGAAGGTGTCACCCACTCGCTCTGCTCCCACGAGTTCGTGGACCACCGGCCGCTCTACGACTGGGTGCTCGACAACGTGGACGCTCCGTCGCGTCCGGTACAGACCGAGTACGGTCGCGTGGGACTCTCTCATACGGTGACGAGCAAGCGGATGTTGCGCAGGCTCGTCGAGGGGGGCTTCGTCGTAGGCTGGGACGACCCGCGGATGCCGACCATCGCGGGCATGCGCCGCCGCGGCTTCACGCCGGAATCGATCCGCGCGTTTTCGGCCGGGATCAACCCGACCCGGAACCCCAAGACCATCGAGCTCGCTCAGCTCGAGGCCGCCGTTCGCGAAGATTTGAACCGCCGCGTGCCGCGCGCCATGGCCGTGCTCGACCCCCTGCGGGTCGTGATCGAGAACTATCCCGAGGGCCAGAGCGAGGACCTCGAGGCGGTGAACAACCCCGAGGACCCCGCTGCCGGGACACGTAAGGTTCCCTTCTCGCGGGTTCTCTACGTGGAGCGCGGCGACTTCCTCGAGGATCCTCCCAAGAAGTTCTTCCGGCTCTCACCCGGACGCGAGGTGCGCCTGCGCTACGCCTATTTCATCACGTGCACGGAAGTGGTGAAGGACGGGGACGGCCGCGTCGTCGAGTTGCGCTGCACCTACGATCCGGAGACGCGCGGCGGCGATGCGCCGGACGGGCGAAAGGTGCGCGGTACGCTTCACTGGGTTTCGGCCGAGCACGCCGTCGAGGCGGAGGTGCGGCTCTACGGCACGCTCTTCGCCGCGCCCGCGCCGGGCGCCGACGGCCGGGATCTGCTCGAAGACCTCGAGCCGAACTCTCTGAAGATCGTTCGGGGCCTGCTCGAGCCGAGCCTGGCCGCGGCGCGTCCCGGGGACCGGGTCCAGTTCGAGCGCCTCGGCTACTTCGCGGCGGATCCGGACGGCCGCGAGGGCCAGCCCGTCTTCAACCGGACGGTCACCCTGAGAGACTCCTGGGCGAAGGTCGCGCGCGGGAAGGGCTAGCCCCGCGGCCGGATCAGGCTCTCCTGGCTGAACGATGCCAGGGCGTGGCCGCTTTCCGAGACGGCGTCGCCGCGACGATTGCCTGCGCGAGCAGCTGCCCGCCGAAGACGCGGTGGTGGTCGAGCGGCAGGTTGGGCCGCCCCTTGGGTTTGCAGAGCATGATAGGCGCGGATCCAGCTGAAGTTACAGCCCACACGAAGCTTTCAGTGTGCTATAAGTAATCAGTTCTGGAGGTCCCCGGGTGGGTGACGTGAGCAACGACCTCAGCCGGCGCGAGCGGCGCAAGCGCGAGGTCCGGGATCGCATCATGAGAGCGGCGATGAAGCGCTTCATCCGCCAGGGCTTCGACGACACCCGGGTCGACGAGATCGCCCAGGATGCGGACGTCGCCCAGAAGACCTTCTTCAACTACTTCCCGACCAAGCAGGATCTCTTTCATCAGCTCGCCGAGGAGCGGATCGACGAGCTCCAGGAAATTCTCGAAGAGGAGCGCAGCGGCGCGGGGTCGACCCGGCAGAAGCTCGAGCACTGCTTCGTGCGTCTCTCGGAGCTTCTGGAGGAGCGCGGCCTGTTGGCGCGCGACCTCATCCTGGAGGCCATGCGCGCCCGGCCGCCGGGGATGACTGGAGAGGACATCACCAAGCTGCACACCGCTTTCGGTGCCATCCTGCGCGACGGCCAGGTGCGCGGAGATGTCCGCACCGACCACCCGATCGAATTCCTGACGGAGATGGTGGTGGGTGGCTTCGGCGCCGTCATGAACAACTGGGTGAACATCCGGGACTACCCGGTGAAAGACCGGCTGGCGCAGACCGCTGCGTTTCTCGGCGAGGCGATCTCGCCGAAAGGGGCCGGTCGGAAAGGGCAGCCATGAACGAGTTCGAAGGCCGGGTGGCCGTCGTGACGGGTGCGGCCAGCGGCATCGGCCTCGCCTTGGCCGAACGCTTTGCGAAGGAGGGCATGCGCGTCGCTCTCGCCGACGTCGAGGCGACGCCGCTCGAGCGCGCCGCGCAACGACTCGCTGACCGGGGAGCGGACGTGGTGTCGGTTCTGACCGATGTGTCGCGGCCCGAGCAGGTCCAGGCCCTGGCGGACCGGACGCTCGAGGCCTTCGGCGCGGTCCACGTGGTCTGCAACAACGCCGGGGTGTTCTCGAGCGGAAGGCTCTGGGACGCTCCGCTCGACGACTACGAGTGGCTGATGGGCGTGAACGTCTACGGCGTCGTCCACGGCATCCGCACGTTCGTGCCGATCTTGTTGGAGCAGGGCGAAGCAGGGCACGTGGTCAACACCGCGTCCATGGCCGCTGTCACCTCGATGCCGTGGACCGGCATCTACTTCATGACCAAGCACGCCGTGCTCTCCCTGAGCGAAACGCTCTACCACGAACTCACGCAGCAGGGTGCAAAGATCGGCGTGAGCGTCGTATGTCCGGAGGTCATCGCCACCGCCATCGACCGATCGGATCGGAACCGGCCCGACGAGTTTCAGCTCGGCGCCACCGAAGCGGCCGACGAGACGCGCAAGCTGGTGAACGAGGGGCTTTCGGCGGGCGTCCAGTCCGGGGTTCCGCCCGCGCGCATCGCCGACCGGACGCTGGAGGCGATTCGCGCGAACCGCTTCTACGTGCTCGCCGAAGATGCCTGGCGCCGGAGCTGTGACACGCGTCTCGAGGACATCCGTCTGGCCCGCAACCCCACTTTTGCCCCGCCCGTCGAGGAGAACTGAGGAAGTAGGCGTCTTGAGGACATCCGTCTGGCCCGCAACCCCACTTTTGCCCCGCCCGTCGAGGAGAACTGAGGAAGTAGGCGTCTCCAGGATATCCGTCTGGCCCGCAACCCCACCCTTTGCCCCGCCCGTCGAGGAGAACTGAGGAAATCGCCATGCGCGCTGCACTATTCGAGTCCCCGGGTGTCCCGCTCCAGGTGGTGGACGACGTCGACATCGAGGAACCCCTTGTGGGTCAGGTCCGGGTGCGCGTGAAACACTGCGGCATCTGCCACTCGGACCTCTCGATCGTCGACGGCAAGTTTCCCGCCCCCACGCCGATCATTCTGGGTCACGAGGCGGCGGGCGTGGTGGACGCGGTGGGGGAAGGCGTCACGCGTCTCGCACCGGGAGACTCCGTCGTTCTGACACCGTGTCCTCCGTGCGGAACCTGTTATTGGTGCGTGCGCGGCGAGGCGGCACTCTGTGTCAATGGGGCCGGCATCGTTACGAGTTCCTTTCCCGACGGCCGGACGGGTCTCTCCCGCAAGGGCGAGAGTGTCTACCGCGGCTTGAACGTCGCAGGTTTCGCGGAGTACACGGTGGTCGAAGCCACCGGGGCGGTGAAAATCGATCCGGACGTTCCGCTCGATGTCGCTTGCGTGATCGGCTGTGCCGTGCAGACCGGTGCCGGCGCGGTGCTCAATGCGGCGCGCGTCGAGGAAGGAGCGACGGTCCTCGTCCTCGGAGCCGGTGGCATCGGGCTTTCTTCGGTGCAGGGCGCCCGGATCGCCGGGGCGGCGCGGATCATCGTTTCCGACCCGGTAGCCGAGCGGCGCGAGGTTGCGAAGCGACTGGGCGCGACGGATCTCCTCGACCCGTCCCAGGACGACGTGCCGACGGCGGCTCGCGACCTGACCGGTGGCATTGGCGTCGACTACGCTTTCGAGACCGCCGGCATCGCCGCGCTGATCAGCGCAGGCCTGGCCGCCGTGCGAAACGGTGGAACCGTGGTCTGCATCGGCGCCCCGCCCATCGACCAGAACGTCGATCTGGGACTGGCGGCTGTTTTCGCGGCCAGTGCCAAGAACGTGATGGGCACGATGCTCGGCAATTGCAATTCCCTGCGCGACGTGCCTCGATTGCTCTCGCTCTGGCAGAACGGGTGCCTCGACCTCGAGGGCTTGATCACTTCCCGCCGGCCGCTCGAGGAAATCAACGCTGCGATGGACGACCTGCGCGCGAGCCGGGGAATCCGGACCGTACTGAACATCTGAAACCCTGAATAGAAAGGACCCCCCATGGCGAAGATTGCAGTCAACGAGGACTACGCGGCAACTGCCGCCGACGTGTGGAAGAAGCTCGCAGATTTCGGTGGCCTGGCCGGCTGGATGCCGGGTGTCGAGAAGTGCGAAGTCGAAGGCGAGGGCCTGGGCGCTACCCGCAGGGTGGCCATGGGTCCCATGACCATCGTCGAGCGGCTCGAGGCTTTCGACGACGCTGGGCGCAGTCTCTCCTATTCGATCGTCGAAGGGCCGATGCCGACGCAGAATTACCTGGCGACGATCTGCGTGGAGGAGACCGGAGAGAATCGCTGCCACGTCGATTGGTCGGCGAGTTTCGACCTGCCCGACGGCGTCGCCGAGGAACAGATCGCGCCCGCGCTCGAGGGAGCGTATGGCGGGGCGCTGAAGGCGCTGAAGCCGCTGGTGGAAGCCTGAGCGTGGCGAGCGCAGAGCTGCAGATCGCGATCCAGATGCTGCGGGACAACCCGCCCATCCAGGGGGATACCCCGCTCGAGATGCGCGCGAGCATGCAGGCCGCGGTCGCAAACCTGCCGCGTCCGCAGGATGTCGAGTGCGAGAGGGTCGATGCCGCCGGCGTGCCGGCCGAGTGGGTGCGTGCCCCCGGTGCGCGGGACGACCGGGCGCTGATCCACCTGCACGGTGGGGGTTACGTGATGGGCTCTCTCGACACCCACCGGGGGCTCGCGGTGCACCTGTCGCGAGCGACGCGGGCACCGGTATTGCTGGCCGACTACCGGCTCGCGCCCGAGAACCCGCACCCGGCGGCGGTGGAGGACGCCGTGGCCACATACCGGTACGCGGTCCGGTCGGGCATGGATCCGGGCCGGATTGCGATCAGTGGAGACTCGGCGGGAGGCGGCCTCGTGGTCGCGACGCTGATCGGGCTGCGCGACGACGGGGATGCGCTGCCGGCCGCTGGCGTCTGCATCTCTCCGTGGCTGGATCTCACCCGGTCGGGAGAGAGCTGTCGAACGAAGCTGGACGAGGACGTCATGGTCACGCAGGACCTGCTCGAAAAGGCGTCCGAGGCCTACTGCAAGGGCTGCGATCCGCGAGCTCCGACGGCCTCGCCGCTCTTCGCGGATCTCGCGGGGCTGCCGCCGCTGCTCGTGCAGGTGGGTACGGCGGAGCTGCTCCTCGACGATTCGCGTCGCTTCGCGAAGCTCGCGAAGCGGGCGGGGGTCGACGTCACCCTCGAAGTGGCCGACGAGATGATCCACGTCTGGCACGCCTTCGCGGACTTCGTGCCCGAGGCGAAGGAGGCCATCGCGCGCATCGCGGAATTCCTCGAGCCCCGCTGGTCCTAGCCGGCGTCTGCCGCCGGGCTGTGTCCATGCGATCCGAGGCCATCGGGCGGTATCGCCTGACCCCTGGAAGCCGGGGGCTCGAGGTGCGCCGCGCCTCGTCAGACGAGGCCGGCCGCATCGTGGGCGCCGCCGCCGCGATTGCGGTCGCGGCGGCAGTGGTGTTGTGGCTGCGCGGGTCGGCCTCGGCGAACGTCGTGGCCGTGGGACTCGCCGCGGCGTGTCTGGTCGCGTTCGCGGCCTTCACGCGGCTCGACCGCACCGTGTGGCAGGTCAGCGCGCAGGCGCTGTCCTGCGAAGGCTTCGCCGGTCGCCGTTCCGAGTGGCCTGCGGCCGAGATCGACGCGCTCGAGATTCGGCAGCAGCAGCCGCACGGCTCGGAAGTGCGCGTGTCACGGGCCGAGCCATGGGAGGTGCTCGTCCGGCTCGTCGGTGGTGGCTCGGTAGGCCCGCGTTTCAGCCTGAGCAGCCGCGAACAGGCGGAGACCCTGGCCGCCGCAGTCGGCGAGGTGATGGGCCGGCCCGTTCTCCGGGACCCGTGAGGGCAACGCGACGCGGCTCATCCGCTCGGGGGCAGGCCGATGGGCACGACGGCGTCGCAGCCGTCGAAGCCCTTGCCGGTCGCACCGGCGGCGCGCCGAAACTCCCGCTCGACCTCTCGGGCCAGGAGCGCGTCCCCGGGCCAGGCAGCGGTCACGTCCCGGATGCGCCGGTAGTCGCAGAAGGCGCTTCGGCGGGTGGCGACGAGCCAGCGCGCGGTCGCGGGGGAGAGACCTTCGTACGCGAGCAGCCGCGGTTCGAGGTCGCCGAGGAGCAGAAAGGTCTGGGATGGGTAGTCGGCAACCAGGGTCTCGAATGCGAATTTCTCTCGCGCGCCGGGTGCTGCGGTCGCGAGGGTCGCGATCTGGCGCAGCGCGCTCGCGTGGGCGACGAGCGTCGGCAGGGTTTCGAGCACCGCGCAGTCGTCGGGCGCCCCGACGGGAACTCCATCGCGCGCCAGCTCGTCCAGAGTTCGGCAGCGCGTCAGCGCGTTCTCGTTCACCCGGGCTGCGAGGGCCTCTCCCGCTTCGCCGGACTGCCAGGCGGCCAGACCCGCGACCCGCAGGTGGCCGATGCGCCGCTGCTCGTTGCGGGCTCTGCCCGCCGCTGCGGCCGCCGCCTGGGCCAGTTCGAGCAGCTCGCCTTCTGCGTCGCTGCGACATGCCGCATCCGTGCACGCTTCGAGTTGTGCGACGAGTGCGCTCAGGCGGTCCGCTTCGTCGGCCGGATTGGGTGTCATACAGGCGGGCAGCGCGAGGAGCAGCACCGTGGCGGCGAGGATTCGGGACAAGCCGGCATTGTGCCAGAATGGAGGCTCCGCATTGCGGGGAGGCTTTTGCGAAAGTCGGCCGCCGCGGATCACCAGGTCCCGGGCCGCGACGGATCTCCTCGCAGGATCCGTTCGCCGCGGTGTACCATCGGCAGTTACTCCGCCCGAGGCGTCCGCGAGCGAAGTCATCGGAGTGCCCCGGGTGAGGAGACCGACCCCGGAGGCTCCATGTCCCAGAGCGAGATCCGACCGTTTCGCATCGAGGTTCCCGACGCCGTGCTCGACGACTTGCGCACCCGGTTGCGCAACGCGCGCTGGCCCGAGGCCCTCGACGATCCGGATTGGGACTACGGGATCGAGCAGGGCTACCTGCAGGACCTCGCCACCTACTGGGCCGAGCAGTACGACTGGCGCAAGCACGAGGCGGCGCTGAACCACTTTCCACAATTCACCACGGAGATCGAGGGCCAGAACATCCACTTCCTGCACGCGCGTTCGGAGCGCGAAGACGCGATCCCCCTGATCGTGACCCACGGTTGGCCGGGCTCGGTCGCGGAGTTCGTGAAGATCATCGATCCGTTGGCGAACCCGGAAGCGCACGGGGGCGATGCTGCCGATGCCTTTCACGTTGTCGCGCCGTCGCTCCCGGGCTTTGGGTTCTCGCAGCCCCACACTGCGAAGGGCTGGGAGCCCGGGCGAATCGGCGGGGCCTGGGCGCAACTGATGGCCCGCCTCGGATACGAGCGCTACGGGGCCCAGGGTGGTGACTGGGGCTCCCCGGTTTCGGTGGGTGTCGCGCGCGCCGACGCGGAGCACTGCCTCGGCATCCACGTGAACTTCCTCTTCGCCACCCCCCCGCTGAACGCTTCGGAACCGAGCGACGAAGACAAGCCGAAGCTCGCGGGTCTCGAGCGCTACACGACCCAGGAGTCGGGGTACGCACAGATTCAGGGCACCAAGCCCCAGACCGTTGGCTACGCGCTCCACGATTCCCCCGTCGGGCAACTCGCCTGGATCGCCGAGAAGTTTCGCACCTGGACCGATTGCGACGGTGTGATCGAAAATGCCGTCACCCGCGACGAGTTGCTCACGAACGTCATGCTCTACTGGGTGACGGGGACCGCCCCCTCGGCGGGTCGCATCTACCGCGAGTCGCGGGTCTTCAGCGACCCGGCGCTGCTCGGCCAGCGCCTCGAAACGCCGGTCGGCCTTGCCGCCTTCCCCAAGGAGGTGATCCTGTCGCCCCGTTCCTGGCTCGATGCCGTCTACAACCTGGTGCAGTACACGGAGATGCCGCGCGGCGGCCACTTCGCTGCGCTCGAGCAGCCGGAACTCTTGGTGGAAGACATCCGAACGTTCTTCCGCCGCTTTCGCGGCTGATGTCCCGGGGCTCCGGCGCGCTCGGGCCGGAGGGAGCTGGGCGTCACCGCCGCGAAACACCGCGGTGACGCCGGACTCGTTCGCCCGTGCCCGGTAGGGGTCGAAGCGGGGAGCGGCGGCCAGCGAAGTCTGCGTTTCTTTGCGTTCAGCTAACTGTAAGGATGCGGCCCGTGATAGGCTGGCCGCGCACACTCGCGGGAGATCCGTAGATGGCCGAGATCGACGGCGGAAGGCTGGCGGCGCGCCAGCTGAAGGCAGCGGGAATCGATGTTCTCTTCGGCGTCGTTGCGGGGCCGATGATCGAGGTCTTCGCCGGCGCCCAGGCCGAGGGGCTCAAGGTGGTGGGCTGCCGCCACGAGGAGAACGCGGCCTTCATGGCCTCGGCGTGGGGCTGGGCCAGGCGCAGACCCGGTGTGATCGTCGCGGGCTCGGGCCCCGCGGTCACGAATTGCGTGACGCCGCTCTACGTGGCCACCGAGAGCGCAATGCCCCTCGTCGTGCTCGGCGGCTCGACCTATGCGAATACGCTGGGAGTCGGCGGTTTCCAGGAGGCCAACCAGGTCGCCTTCGCTCAGCCCGGTTGCAAGTGGACGGGCAGCGTGGATCGCACCGAGCGCATCGGCGAGTGGGTGCACCTGGCGCTGGCGCGCGCGCTCCACGGTCGACCGGGCGGGGTCTACCTCGATTTTCCCGGTCATTTCGTCGCCAACCGCGTCGACGAAGCTTCGGCTCCGTTGCGCGAGCGTGCGCCCGAGGTAACGCGCGCCCACCCGGACCCGAACGCGATCGACCGCGTCGCGGAAATGCTGGCCGGCGCTTCGCGGCCCCTCGTCGTGGTGGGGAAGGGCGCTGCCTGGGCCGACGCCGGACCCGCCCTGGAGCGCCTGGTGGGTCGCGGCATTCCCTACGTCACGTCGCCCATGGCGCGCGGGACACTGCCCGACGACGACCCGCACTTCCTCAATGCCGCGCGCTCCGCGGCGCTCGCCGGTGCCGACGCGATCCTGGTGGTCGGGGCGCGCTTCAACTGGATCTTCGGTTTCGGACGGCCGCCGCGCTACAGCCCGGACGCGCGCATCGCGCAGATCGATGTGGCGCCCGAGGAGTTCACGAGCTCCGCGGACGTGGAACTCGGCATCGTCGCGGATGCGGCGGTGGCCGTCGATGCGCTGTGCGAGGCGCTCGAGGGCAGGAAGCTCGCATCACAAGATGGCAGCTGGATCGCCGCCCTGCGCGAGAAGAAGCAGCGAAACGAAGCGGGTCTGGCGGCACTCCTGGAGAGCGACGCTGTCCCCATCAATCCCTATCGCCTGGTGCGCGAGGTGCGCGACGCGTTGCCGCGGGACGCGGCGATTGCTGTCGATGGTGAGACGATCATGGGGATCTGCCGCACGGTCCTTCCGAGCTACGCGCCGCGGTCGCGCTTCAACGCCGGAACCACGGGGTGCATGGGCACCGGTGTTCCGTACGCGGTTGGCGCGGCACTCGCGAACCCGGACCGGCCCTCGGTTGCCGTCGTCGGGGACTACGCGTTTGGCGCCGCGGCCATGGCGATCGAGACCGCTGCCCGCGTGGGGGCGAAGCCCGTCTTCGTCGTCGCCAACAACGAGGGCATCGCCGGCCACATGCTCCAGGACCACATGCTTCCGCCCGATTCGCCGCGGATCGCGGCGCTGCTGCCGGCGAGCTACGAGAAAATGGCCGAGATGGTCGACGGTGCGGCGTTCCGCGTCGATCGTCCGGACGAGATCCGCCCGGCGCTCGAAGCGGCGCTGGCCGCAGACCGGGTCGCCCTCGTGCACGTGCGCCTCGATCCCAAGGCCACACGCTCGGGTGGTGCTAACTACCTTCAGTAACGCGAGGAGGAATCGCCGTGACCATGCCGCTCGAGGGAATCCGGGTGGTCGACTGGACCATCTGGCAGCAAGGACCCGTCAGCACCGCGATGCTCGCGGATCTCGGCGCCGACGTGATCAAGATCGAGGAGCGCGAGCGGGGGGACCCCGGTCGGGGGATCCTCAGCGTCATGGGCGCATCCGTCGAGGATCGCCCCAACTTCTACTTCGAAGCCAACAACCGCAACAAGCGCAGTGTCACCGTCGATCTCTCGAAGCCGGAGGGGCAGGCCCTGGTGCAGGACCTCGTCGCGCACTCCGACGTCTTCGTCCAGAATTTCCGCAAGGGTGTGGCGGGTCGCCTGGGCCTCGACTCGGCGACCTTGCGCGCGCGCAACCCGAAGCTGATCTACGCGAGCGCCACCGGCTACGGGCCCGAGGGACCGGACAGCGGCGAGCCCTCCTTCGATCATCTGGGCCTCGCACGCTCGGGAATCATGCTCGCCGCCGGTGAGCCCGGGATGCCACCGGTCGGAATCGCCGGAGGGATCGCCGACCAGATGGGTGCCGTCATGCTGGCCTACGGTGTGATGACTGCGCTCGTCGCGCGTGAGCGCCACGGTGTGGGCCAGGACGTCGACGCGTCGCACCTGGGTTCGATGGCGTTTCTCCAGGGGCTCTCGCTTTCGATGAGGCTCATGATGGGCGCTGCCATGCCGCGCATGAACCGCAGGTGCGCGAACAATTGCCTTTGGAATCACTACCGGTGTGCGGACGACAAGTGGCTCGCGCTCGCCATGCTTCAGGCCGATCGCTATTGGGCGGATTTTGCTGCGGCCATAGGCCGCCCGGAACTTGCGGCAGACGAGCGCTTCAAGGATCTGCCGAGCCGCGCACAGAACGCAGAAGCCGCGGTCGGCATTCTCGACGAGCGTTTCGCGGCGAAGCCCCGCGACGAGTGGATCGCCATTCTGCGAGCCGCGCCGGGCGACTTCATCTTCACCATCGTGAACGATGTGGGCGACTTGCCCGATGATCCGCAGATGCAGGCCAATGGCTACGTCACGGAATTCGACCACCCGAACTTCGGCCCGACGCAGATGTTGGGCATGCCGGTCGGTTTCTCCGAGATGCCGGGGTCTGTGTGGAGGGCGGCACCCGAACTGGGTCAGCACACCGAAGAGATCCTGCTCGACGTGCTCGGGTATGACTGGGAGCGCATCGCCGAGCTGCGCAAGCTCGACGTCATCTGAGGGAGAGCGCACCCCATGGCATGCCGACGGACCTGCCTCCCGGGGATCTGAGGCGCCGCTTCGGTATCGATCGCGCGGCGCTCGCGAAGTGCGAGAAACCCCTGGTGAAGTTCGTCGACCGGTAATCGTCGGAGACCTCGACGAGGTGATCCAGCGCGCCCGGGCCGATGGGGAAGCCGGCGTCGACAGCTTGCTCTGCCTCCTCGACCTGCACGAGAAGCGCGTGCAGACGATCGAGCGGATGGGAAGCACGTGATTCCCGGATTCGAGCGCGGCTGGCTAGACTGAGCCTTCGTGGACGCACCGGAAGAGATCGTCAACGACCAGCCGAACAACACCTGCTTCGGGTGCAGCCCGCACAATGCGAGCGGCCTGAAGATGAGCTTCTTCGAGCTCGCTCCCGGCCAGGTCGAGTCGCATTGCACGATTGCACCGGAGCATTGCGGCGCGCCGGGAGTCGCGCACGGCGGGATCCAAGCCGTGCTCCTCGACGAGGCCATGGGCATGGCCATCACGGCCGGGAGCGAGGAGGAGGCATACGTGGTGACCGTCGAGTTCAAGCTCCGCTACCGGCGACCCGTGCCCGTGGGAGTGCCGCTCGTCGTGCGAGGCGACCTCCGGCGCCGGGAGGGGCGGGACGCCTGGGTCGAGGGGGCGATCGTCGACACCCGCGGCGTGCGCCTGACGGTGGCCGAGGCGCGCTGGCGCCAGATCGACCCGCCCGAAGAAGCGGCGTGAAGCTGACTCGCCGCCGCTTCCTCGGCGCCGGTGCGGCGTGTGCGGTCGCGGCGTTACCGGGCTGCGGGCCGTCCGAGTCGAGCGCGCCGCCCGAGCCGTTGGTCGGGGACCCGCTCGAGACGCTCCGGGTGCGGGGCTACCGCGGGCTCGTGGAGCTGCCCTGGTTCGAGCTCGACGCGCGCGGACGCCTCGTCACGACTGCCGAGCTTCCGCCTGGCGTCGACTTCCACGCCCACCTCGGGTTCTCGTTCTTTCTGGCGCCGGGCATCGACTACAACGCCGCGGGCTCCGCGCCTCATTACAGTTTCGACTGCGACGCAGACGCCGAGTGCGTGCTCGACCTCGACGTCTACATGAACCACTTCACCACCGAGCGAATGCAGTCCGCGCTCACCTCGGAACTCGTGCGGACGTTCCTGATCGGAAGCGCGGCGGGACGCACTCATACGATTCCGAATCTCCTCGCCGAGATGGACGACAACTCAGTCGAGCGCGCCGTATTGCTCCCGCTCGCCCCCGGTTTTCCGTTCCGCGACAACCTGGCGGAGCGCTGGCTCGATGCCGTGGCGCATTGCGATGCGCCGGAGCGTCTCGTGGTCTTTGGCTCGGTCCATCCCGCGGACGACGCTGCCCCTGCGAAGCTGCGCGCGCTGGCCGATCGCGGTGCGCGCGGGGTGAAACTCCACCCCACCATGCAGCGCGTGCGACCGGACGACCCCCGGACGATGGAGCTCTACGAGGTCTGCCGCGAGCGAGAACTCATCGTCTTCTTCCACGCGGGTCGAGCCGGCGTCGAGCCGGCCTTCATGCAGCCCTACGCTCGCATGGCGCACTACCGGGCGCCGGTCGCGGAGTTTCCGGACGTGCGCTTCGTCTTCGGCCACGCGGGGGCGCGCGATATCGACGAGGCGATTCCCGTGGCGCGCGGCCGGACCAATGTCTGGATGGAGGCGCACGGGCAGGGGGTTCGCGACATCCGGCGCCTTCTCGGCGCGGTGGGTCCCGAGCGGGTCCTCTTCGGCACGGACTGGCCGCTCTTTCCCCAGGCCGCGAGCCTGGCCAAGCTGCTCATCGCCACGCGCGACGATTCGAGCGTTCGCGACCGGGTCTTCCGCGAGAACGCCCGCGAGCTTCTCTCGGGCTGACCGGCCTACTCGACGATCACCTTTCCCTTCACGTCCGGGTGCTCGCCGACGTGGTAGGGGAACATGCCCAGCTTGGGGAACTCGTAGGACCAGCGCTCTCCCTCGTCGAGTGCCGGGCTCTCGAAGGAGCCGTTGTCGGCCACGACCGAGTGTCCGCCGGGCATTTTGTCGGCGTTGCGGAAGGTGACGGTGTCTCCCATGCTGACGATCACCTGCGATGGTGCGAGCGCACCGTGCCGGATGGTGACGATGACGTCGCCGGCCAGTGCCGCAGTTGCAAATCCGAGGATCAGAACTGGGAATAGAATGCGAGCGGTCTTCATCGAAGCCCTCCTTCAGTCGCTGGAATGCAGCTTGCGAAAGTCTGGTTCGCGCTTTTCGAGAAATGCCCGGATTGCTTCGATGTTGGCCGGTGATCCCGCCTGTTTCCGCATGCCGGCGTCTTCGGTGGCGAGGGCTGCCTTCACGGCGGCCGCGTGGGACTGCATGAGGGTCTGCTTCGTGGCACGCAGCGCCGAGACGGGCCAGCGGGCGATCTGGTGCGCTTTCTCCAACGTGGCGGGCAGAAGCTCCTCGTCGGGAAAGGCGCGCGCGGCGATCCCGACCTCGACGGCGCGCGCCGCATCGATCCACTCGGCCGTGTAGAACAGCTCGGCCGCGCGCTGCGTGCCGATCGCCGCCTGAAGCGTGTAGCTGCTCGCGGCCTCGGGGACGAGACCGAGGCTCACGAAAGGCAGGCGCAGCCGGACGCCCTCACCCACGTAAACGATGTCACAGGTGAAGAGGAACGTGATGCCAATTCCGACGCCCACTCCCGTCGCCGCGGCCAGCAGGGGCTTGTCGAACGCAAACAGCGCGTCCATGCAGCCGAAATATCCGTTCGGTTTTCCGTCCTCCCGCTCCGGGGCGTCACCGGCGAAAGCGGTCAGATCCTGTCCGGCCGAGAAGTTTCCGCCTGCCCCGGTGACGACGACGCAGGCCACCCGGTCGTCTTGCCGGCCCTCGTCGAGTGCGTCGCGCAGAGCGTCCCACTGCGGGTCGTCGAAAGCGTTCTTCTTCTCGGCGCGGTTCAGGGTGAGGAGCAGGACGCCGTCGTCCAGTTCCCTTCGTACGGGCTCTCGCATGCAGGCTCCTCTCGCGCGGATCGGATACTCTCGACGGTCCTGATCTATCACGGTGGGGAGAGAATCGCCACGCCATGCCTCCCGATGTCCCCCAGCCCCTCCGAGATCTGCGCGTGGTGGACTTCTCGAGCGAAATTGCCGGGCCCTACGCCACGAAGCTCTTTGCGGATGCCGGGGCCGACGTCATCAAGGTCGAGTCCGCGAGCGGCGACCCGCTGCGCCGCTGGTCGGCAACGGGCGCCGAGCTCGGCGATGAAGACGCTGCGCTCTTCCGGTACCTGAATCACGGAAAGCGTTCGGTGATCGGCCGGCCCGGCGACGACGCGGTGCTCGAACTCGTCTCCGGCGCCGACCTGGTGGTCGACGACTTCAAGCCCGGAGTGCTCGACCCGCTCGACCTTCGGGGCCGCTTCCCGGGACTCGTGTGGCTCTCGATCACGCCCTGGGGCCGAGGCGGCCCCTGGGACGAGCGCCCGTGGACCGAGTTCACGGTGCAGGCCCAGTGCGGCTCGATCGGTGTGCGCGGACTCGCCGGTGGCGAGCCCTTCCAATGCGGCGGGCGTATCACCGAGTGGCTCACCGGCACCTTTGCCGCCGTGGGCGCGCTGGCGGCGGTGCAGCGGGCGCAGCGAACCGGTCACGGCGAGCACGTCGACTTCTCGATCCAGGAGGTCATGACGATCGCCGGAACCAGCTACGTGGATCTCATGTTCCAGATGCTCGGGGTCGCTGCCGAGGGTCCGCTCCCGCAGAGCGTCGAGACCCCTTCGATCGAGCCGACGAAGGACGGCTACGTGGGCTTCTGCACGAACTCGCGCCAGCAATTCTCGGACTTCCTGCTCATGATCGGCCGTGACGATCTCCAGGAGGACGAGGAGCTGGCCCAGGTCACCGGGAGAATGGCCCGCTTCGACGAGTGGAACCAGATCGTGCACGCCTGGACCCGCGAACACACGACGGCCGAAGCCATCGAGCAGGCGTCGCTATTGCGCATCCCGGTGGCGCCGATCAACAGCGGTGACACGGTCCGTTTCCACGAGCAGCTCGTGGCGCGCGGGACCTTCCGCGAGGATCCGACCGGAAGCTTCCAGCACCCGCGCCCTCCCTACAGGCTGGACGATTGCGAGCCGGCGCCGCAGCGCCCGGCGCCGCGGCTGGGCGAGCACACCGGCCGGGTCGAGTCCCGCGAGGTCCGGCGGCCCAAACCCACGGGCGCCGCCGGACTCCCGCTCGCGGGGCTCCGGGTGCTCGACCTCACGGCCTGGTGGGCCGGCCCGTCGGCGGCGCAGATGATGGCGGCACTGGGTGCGGAGGTGATCCACGTCGAGTCGGCCAAGCGCCCCGACGGGATGCGCATGATAGGCGGAATGCTCGGGGAGAAGTTCGAAGCCTGGTGGGAGGCCAGTCCGTTCTTCCTGGCGGGCAACACCAGCAAGACGGACCTCGCGATCGATCTCGCGACAGACGAGGGCAAGGCGTTGCTGCGGCGCCTGGTGGTGAAGTGCGACGCGGTGGTCGAGAATTTCACGCCGCGGGTGATGGAGAACTTCGATCTCGGCTGGGAAGCGATCCACGAGCTGAACCCGCGTTGCATCTTCCTGCGCATGCCGGCCTTCGGACTCTCGGGCCCGTGGCGCGACAACACGGGTTTTGCCCAGACGATGGAGCAGATGACCGGGCTCGCCTGGCTCACCGGCCACCGCGACGACCAGCCGCGCATCCAGCGCGGGCCCTGCGACCCGCTTTCCGGAATGCACGCGGTGTTCGCCTTCCTGGTCGCCCTGGCCCAACGCGAGCGCACGGGCGCGGGGCTGCACGTCGAGGCCACGATGGTGGAGGGAGTGCTCAATGTGGCGGCCGAACAGCTGATCGAGTTCACGGCGTACGGAAACCTGATGGAACGCGACGGAAACCGTTGTCCCGAGGCGGCGCCTCAGGGCCTCTACCCCTGTGCGGGCAGCGAGCCGGGCCAGGAGCACTGGCTCGCGCTTTCCGTGCGCAGCGACGCGGAGTGGGAAGCGCTGTGCGGAGTGCTGGGTCGGCCGGCCTGGGCGGCGAAGCCCGAACTCTCCGATTTCAACGGGAGACGCACGGCGCGGGATGTGCTCGACGCCGAGCTGCGCCCCTGGTTTGCCGAGCGCGACCGCGAGGAGCTGGTCGAAACGCTGCTCGCTGCGGGTGTCCCGGCGGCGCCCGTGGCGGACCCCCGCACGGGTCGCGAGAACGCGCAGATGGAGGCGCGCGGCTTCTTCGAGTCCGTCGAGCACCCGGTGGTCGGCCATATCGTGATCCCGACGCTGCCGTTCCGGTACGCGTCCGTGAAGCGATGGACGAGATTCCCGGCACCGACGCTGGGCCAGCACAATCGCGAGGTGCTGGGCGGACTGCTCGGGCTCGACGGGCCGGAGCTCGATCGCCTCGAAGCCGAGGGCATCATCGGCGACCAGCTGGTGGGGGTCTGAGCTTGCGCCTGCCCGTTCGCGGACAGCCGCTCCACACGCGGCACCTGACGCTCGAGATGCGCTGCGGCGGGGACGGCCTCGTGCACGTCTGGGGCGAGGTGATCGACCTGCGCAAGGCGAGCTTCGTTCCCATGGTGGACGAACTCCAGACGGCCGGAATCATTCACCACATGACGCTCGACGCGCGCGTTCACCCGGAGACCCGCGTTCTCGAATCACTCGAAACGGACCAGCGGGCGGTGGCCGTCGAGCCCTCCGAAATGACCCGGGGCGAATGCTGCCGAGACCCGGCCTCGAATCTCCAGTCGCTGGTGGGCCGCACCTTCGACGCGGAATTCAAGGCGGAGCTGGGCCGCGCCTTCGGCGGGCCGCGCGGCTGTTCTCACCTGCTGACGCTCTTCCACCTGGCGGTATCGGCGCTGCCGTTGGCCTTCGACTTCGAAGAGCAGCAGCGCGCCAAGTCCGGAGTGGAGCGCCGTCCCGGTGAACTCCTGTTTCGGCGCGCCGTCTTCGTCGATGGCTTCTGCCCCGATGACGGTGAACTCCAGCTCGCCATCTCGTTGATGGATTATCACAGCGCACCCGTCGCGGGTGCCGAGGATCGCTACGCACTGCTGGCGCGGCAGCACGAGGTCCGGGTGTTGGCCGAAATCGCGGTTGCGGACGTCTCGTTCACGTCGATCCACGCCGCCGAGCGCGAGCGCTCCGCGGCGACGCTCACGGAGGCCGGTTGGGAAGACCGGGGCGCCTGGCTCGCCGACCTGGTCGGTCGCCCGGTCATTCCCGGTCTCGGCAAGGAACTGAGGCGGCGCTTCGAGGCGCGGCCCGAGGCGGCCTACGGCTTCCTGGACGCCTGTCTCCAGCTGGCCCCGGGCTTCGTCCAGTGCACCCCGGCGCTGGCGGACCGCATATTCGATCCACTCGTGGCTAGCGCCGCGAAGGGCAAGCTGTCGAAGGTCCCGCACTTTCTGACACGCGGGGGCGGTGCGAACTCCTGTTATATGTGGCGCGAAGAGGGTCCCCTCGTCCAGGTCTGGATCCGCTCCGACACATAGCTCCACGTGTCATAATCGGTTCCCATTTTTCGAAGGGAGATCCGATGGCACGCTTTGACGGCAAGGTCGCGCTGGTGACGGGGGCGGCGAGTGGAATCGGTGCGGCGACGGCTCAGCGGCTGGTCGACGAAGGTGCGCGGGTTGCCGGACTCGACGTGCAGCAGCCCGACGCGGCGAGTTGGAAGCAGGTGGAAGAGACTGCACCTGGCGCAAGCTTTCACACCGCGAACGTGGCCGTGGAAGCCGAGGTGAAGGCCGCCGCTGCCGAGATCCGGGAAGCGCACGGCCGGCTCGATATCGTCGTGAACGCCGCGGGCGTTGCGGGGGGCGGCGACATCGAGACCCTGGAGGAGGCCGAGTGGGATCGCATCGTCGATATCAACCTGAAGGGCACCTTCCTGGTCTGCAAGCACGCGCTGCCGATGCTGGTGGAAACCGCTGCGGGTGCGATCGTCAACATCGCGAGCATCGAGGGTCTGGTGGCCACGGACCTGTCCGGTCCCTACGGCGCGTCGAAGGGTGCAGTGGTTCAGTTCACTAGAAACCTCGCGGTGGACTACACGCGGCGCGGCATTCGCTGCAACTGTGTCTGCCCGGGGCTCGTCGATACGCCGATGACCGAGATCGTGACCCAGGCGACCGAGGGGCCGTTCGCCGAGTTGCGCGAAGACTTCGTCGGCCGGCACCTCATGCGCCGGGCGGGCCGCCCCGAGGAACTCGCCGCGGCCATCGCGTTCCTTGCCTCGGACGACGCCTCATTCATCACCGGTGCCGCGCTGGTGGTCGACGGGGGTTGGACGGCCGGGGCGCACTCCGATATCGACATCCTCTCGGGTGTCTGAATCCTTGTCCCCCCCGGCGACGCGTCGCGTGCTCTGGATCGCCGCGCTGGTGCTGGTGCCCCTCCCGATGCTCCAGTTCGGCGCAGAGGTTCCCGTGGTGCGCTACCTGATCCTGACCGGTTTGACGCTGGCGCTCGTCGTTGCAGAGGGCGCAGGCTGGGTCGCGACAGCCCTGGTGTTGCTCTTCCTGGGCCACGCCCTCGTCTACGCTGCGCTCCTGTGGGTCGTCGCCTGGGCGGTGGCCCGCGCGCTCCACGCCTGGGTGCCGCGCCGCGCCGGGGCCGTTGCGCTCGGGCTCGCCGCACTGGGGCTTTTCGGTGCGTTGCTGACGCGTCCCTACGTCACGCCCTTTTCCTCGGTTTCCCTGCGTTCGAACCTGCCCGTGGTCTTCCAGTAGGCGTGCGGCGCACCGCCCTGCTGTTGATGGCGCTCTGCCTGGGCGCCCCGGCCTCGGGTTTCGAGCGGACCGAGGAGCGGGAGCCCTGCGCCGTGCGCGATCCGCTGCGCCGTCCCTTCTTTGGCGACACGCACGTCCACACCGCGCTCTCGTTCGACGCGGTGGGCCAGGGCACGCGCAACCGGCCGCGCGATGCCTATCGCTTTGCCCGGGGCGAGGCCATTGGCATCCAGCCCTATGATGCCGACGGGCGGGCGGGGCGCACGGTCCGGCTGCGGCGCCCGCTCGACTTCGCGGTGGTCACCGACCACTCGGAGCTTCTCGGCGAAACCCATCTCTGCCAGACACCGGGCTCCACCGCCTACGACAGCTTCGTCTGCATCGCGCTGCGCCGCTGGCCGAGCCTCACCTACACGACGCAGAACGGCCGGATCTTCAGCATGGAGACGCCGAAGCACTTCTCTTTCTGTGGCGAGGATGGTGGCCGCTGCCTCGAGGCGGCCGGCACCCCCTGGCGGGAGACCCAGGAGGCCGCCGAGGAGGCCTACGACCGCAGTTCGGCCTGCCGCTTCACGAGCTTCGTCGGCTACGAGTGGACCGGCATGCCCAACGGCAACAACTTCCACCGCAACGTGATCTTCCGAAACGAACGGGTGCCGGAGCTTCCGACGAGCTTCATCGACGAGAACCACGAACAGGGTCTCTGGGAGGCACTCGAGCGCGATTGCCTCGCCCGCGACGACGGTTGCGACGTCATTGCGATCCCCCACAACTCGAACGTGAGCAACGGGTTCATGTTCCCGCTCGAGCAGCGCGACGGCACGCCGATCGATCGCGAGACGGCGGAGCGCCGCGCCGCGCTCGAGGTGCTGGTCGAGGTGACGCAGCACAAGGGCGATTCCGAGTGCCGTTCCGGGGCGCCGGTCGAGGACGAGCTGTGCGGGTTCGAGACGTTGAACCTGGCGCGTCTCCAGGATTTGTCGCCCTTCGGCACACCGCCGCCGATCCCGCCGCTCGTCTACGCGCGGGAGGTACTGATCGAAGGCCTGGTCCAGCACGAACGTCTCGGTGCGAACCCCTTCAAGTTCGGATTGATCGGCTCGACCGACACTCACCTGGGCGCGCCGGGTCTCGTGGCCGAAGACCGCTTTGCCGGACACGCCGCCGGCATGGCTTCGGCGCGCCTCGAAGTGCCGCCCATGCTGGACGACGTGCGCTTCAACCCGGGTGGCCTCGCCGTGGTGTGGGCCGAGGAAAACTCGCGCGACGCCCTCTTCGACGGAATGCGCCGCCGCGAGACCTATGGCACGAGCGGTCCGCGCATGCGGGTGCGCTTCTTCGGCGGCTGGGAGCTGCCCGCCGATCTGTGCGAAAGCAGTGACTTCGTGGCCCGGGGCTACGCGTCGGGGGTTCCCATGGGCGCCGACCTTTCCACCCGTCCGGCCGCGGCGGGCGCGCCGGCTTTCGCCGTTCGCGCCGGCAGGGATCCGGGTACCTCCGACCGTTCCGGCACGGCGCTCCAGCGGGTGCAGATCGTGAAGGGCTGGGTCGAAGACGGTCGCGGCCGCGAGCGCGTATATGACGTGGCGGGCGATCCGGCGAACGGGGCCGACGTGGATCTCACCAACTGCGAGCCGCGCGGACGCGGTGCGGACGAGCTTTGCGCGCTGTGGCGGGACCCGGAATTCGATCCGGCGCAGCGCGCCGTCTACTACGCGCGCGTGGTCGAGAACCCGAGCTGCCGCTGGAACCAGTACGTCTGCAACGCGGCGGGAGTCGATTGTGCGAATCCCGGGAGCATTCCCGATGGCATGGAAGCCTGCTGCGACACCGCGGTTGCCCGGACGATCCAGGAACGGGCCTGGACATCACCGATCTGGTACACACCCGGCCGGAGGATCTCACCGTGATCCACCTCGACCGTGAAGGGGACGTCTTCGTCCTGCGCTTCGATGCCGGGGAAAACCGCTTTGGCCCCGAGCTGCTCGACGCTCTCGACACCGCTCTCGAAGAAGTCGAAAAGACCGACGGGCCGAAGGCGCTCGTTACCACGGGCACCGGGAAGTTCTATTCGAACGGTCTCGACCTCGATCACATGATGTCCAGAGGTGTCGAACCGGGTGTGTATCTGGCACGCGTGCTGGATCAGCTCGCCCGGGTGCTCGTCTTTCCCTGCGCGACCGTCGCCGCCGTCAACGGCCACGCCTTCGGCGCCGGTGCGCAGATCGCTGTCGCCCACGACCACCGCCTGATGCGTGCGGACCGCGGCTTCTTCTGCATGCCCGAGATCGATATGCAGTCGCCCCTTCACCCGGGCATGACTGCGCTGTTGATGGCGCGGATCCCCACGCCGGCCGTGCAGGAGTTGATCGTCACGGGGACGCGCTACGGGGGCACGCTCGCGGCGGGGAAGGGCATCGTCGACGGTGCGCTGGCCGAGGACGAGCTGCTCGCCGCGGCGGTGACCCACGCGGGCGGGCTGGCGTCTAAAGCCCACCCGGCGATGGGGGAGCTCAAGCGGGGCATGTACGGCCCCGTGCTCGCGGCGCTGGCCGAGCCGTTGGGCGACCTGGGCCGGCGCTGAGGCGGCATCTGGCCCGGGCCCAAGCGTGCCGTCGGTAGTCTTGATGTTCGTACAGTGGGTTCCTAACCGTGACTGTCGAGCTTTTTGACGACCCGTTTCGCAAGGCAAACGACGTTCCGGCTGGCGGCATTGGCGGGTCTGTTTGCCCTCTTGGCCGGTCCGGCGCTCCACTCAACCGCCGTCCACGCTCACGCCGATTGCCCGGTGTCGACCTCGACGTGTGTCGATGCCGGTGCGAGCCAACGCTTCTCCGCGGGCGTTTCCGAATTCTGTCCCCTTTGTCTTCTGGCGCGCCACGAGTGCAGTTCGAAGGGGATTGGTTCACACCTGTGAACGGCGTGAGGGAGGTGCGTTTGAGAGGTGCCTACACCGACTACGCCCACCTGACCGGCGATGTGAGAGAGGGGTTCGATGTTCTGGCGTTTATCCCACGAAATGTGCTCTTCGCGGGAACGGAAGTAAAACTCGACTTCAACTTGCTCGAAGCGCTGGGCGGTGTGTTTGGAATCGATGCGCAGATGGACTACGTCCAGGCCCGGTTTACCTCCGGTGTGAACCGGAACGTTCCGCGCATTCCGCCGATCCGCTGGGGAGCGAATCTCTACTACCTCGGGGACTGGGTGCGTGCGCGTTTCGGTTTCCTGCGAACCCAGCCCCAGGACGCGGTGAGCGAAAACGAGACCCCGACGGCGGCGTTTACCTTCCTGAATGCCACGTTTACGTTGGATCTGACGCCGTTGTTCGCGCGTGTTCCGGTGGAATTTCTGGTGCAGGGAACCAATCTCCTCGATCAGAAGGCGCGAAACGTCGTTTCCTTCAAGGCCGACGAGGTTTTGTTGCCGGGCCGCAACATTCGGGGTGGCATCCGGGTGCGTTTCTAGGCCGTCTGGGCACGCACCGAGGCCGTGCGGGAACGCGTCAGCGCGCGGACCACCAGGCGTACACGAGCGCCCCGACCTCCCGGTAGCCCGCCGGGCGCAGGTGGTCGTCGTAATTCCAGTAGAGCGGGCCGTCTTTGGCCTCGGCTTCGCGCAGGGCGGGGGTCAGGTCGAGCAACGGAATGTCGAGCGCCCGGCAGGTTTCTCCGAGGAGTGCGGCCTGCACCTGGAATTCCGGGCCCATCAACGAGGTCACGGACTCGGGCGGGGAAAAGCGGGCGTGGGTTTCGAGGTAGCGGTCCGAGACCTGGTGCTTGGTCGGCACGTACACGACCCACAGAGAGGTGCCCCGTTGTTCCAGGTAGGCCCTCAGTGCGACCAGGTAGTCTTCGATGTCGAAGGGACGTTTCAGGTGTTGGCCGAACCAGGGCAGGTAGTCGACCAGCACCGGGTTGAAGCGTCCCGCGCGGATCGCACGCGCCACATCGGGTTGCACGAAGGCTTCGAGCCGGCCGGCCGTGCGTCCGTCGGTCCACGGGTTGCGGGGGTCCGGGACGCTGGCAAGAAACTCGAACGGGGGCTCGTGCCAGCGTCGCGGCACCCGCTGTCCGGAGGCAATGCGCCGGACGACGGAATAGAGCCGCGGCGTCCATGCGCTGGGGCGCTCCGGCTCGAGGGCGTCCGCGAGCCAGGCCGGATCGACACGCGTGGGCAGGACGTCGTTGGCGAAGATCACGAGGATCACGTCGTCCGGCTCGAAAAGGGGTACGGCGTCGCGCAGCAGCCGCGCGTAGGCGGGCAGATCGCTGCCGCCGAGGCCGAGATTCAGCACGTCGACGGTGTTGCCGGCGAGCGTCGCGAACGTGGCTGGGATCGTGTCTTCGGCCGGGGCCGAGAAGCCCTCGACGAAGCTGTCGCCGACGAAGGCGACACGCGTGGCGCCAGCCGGAGCTTCGAGCGTCCACTCCCGGTCGCGGAAGCCGTAGAGGTTGAGCGCGTGTTCGAAGGCGAATCCATCCGGATCCGACGCCCAGGTGAAGCTGGCGTGGCCCAGCGAAGAAGGTGTCTGGGCGCCGGGGGTGAAGCCCATGTGGGAATAGCGGGTGCGGTCGAAGCCCAGGGCTTCGGGCAGCGGAAACACGGTGCGCACCGCGATCTCCAGGAGCACCAGGAAGAATGCCGCGGTGAGGAGGAACTTCGTCAAATCAGCCGAGTGCCGGAAGCACCTTTTCTTCGACGAGCCGCAGGCACTCCCACGAGAAGTCCGGATGGATTCCCCCGATCAACGGGTGGAGCAAGACGAAATCCATCGGGCCCATCTTGCGGGCCCGCTCGATCAACTCGTCGGGCGTCACGATCGCGTAGTCCCCGGCCGCACGCAGAGCCGCGGGGTCGTCGAAGATCTTGTAGGTGGTGCTCTCGTCGTCGAGTCCGGCCTCGGCCATCCAGCGTCCATAGGAGTTGGTTTCGTGCATGGCGTGGGGAGCGATCACCTCCCACGCCGCGTCGGGATCCTCGGCCACCCAGAGGAAGTTTCCCGTCCCCTTGGGCGGCGGTCCGGGATCGGGCTTGCCGAGCTTTATTCGTTCCTCGCGATAGACGTCGAAGAGTGCCGGCCGGGTCGGAAGGAAGTAATCGGCCACGCGCGCTGCGCGGCGCGCCGCGGCCTTGGACGCCCCCCCCTGGAAGATCGGCAGCCGCGGGCGCTGCACCGGGCGCGGAGTGACGCGGACCGTCCGCTCCTGCCACTCGAAGGGCTCCCCGGTGAACGCCTTCTCGAGGAAGGGCACGATCTCGTCCATCACCTGCTTGCGGTCCGAGAGTTTTTTTCCGAAGGCGTTGAACTCGGTTTCGACGTAGCCGGCGGAGACGACCGGGATCACGCGGCCGTTTGAGATCACGTCGAGCATCGCGATGTCTTCCGCCAGCCTCAACGGATTGTGAAGCGGAACGATGAGTGCAGACAACAGGATGCGCAGTCGCTGGGTGCGCGCCGCAATGGCCCCGCCGAGCACCATGGGCGAGGGCGTGTAGCCGTCCGGCGAGCCGTGATGCTCCGATAGCGTGACCGTGGTGAAGCCCAGGCGATCGGCCCACTCGCATTGTTCGATGGCGGCCTGGGCGAGCTGCGACGACGTGGCCTTCGCGAAGGACGGGCGGCGCAGGTCGTAACGCAGGTTGAACAGAGGCATCAGGTGTCGTCTTCTGCGTCCGCCAGAAGGTTCCCGAGTTGGACGAGCTGTTGCGTGGCTCCGCCGAGCGTCAGCTCGAGCTGCTTTACGATGAGAAAAAAGCGGTGAAGCGGATATTCACGGTCGACGCCGATCCCGCCGTGCAGGTGCTGGGCCGCGTGGACCACGCGCTGGCCGGCCTCGCAGGCCCAGTGCTTTGCCACGGCTACCTGTGTAGCGGCGGGTAGACCCTCGGAAATGCGCCAGACGGCCTGGAGCGTCGTCAGCCGGATTCCCTCCACGTCGATGTAGGCGTCCGCCGCCCGGTGTCCCACCGCCTGGAACATGGCGATGGGCTGGTCGAATTGCTTGCGCGTCTTGGCGTATTCGGCCGTCAGCTCCAAGGCCGCCTCGCAGGCTCCGAGCATCGTGGCTGCGAGTGCGGCGTTCGCGCGCTCGAGCAGCCATTCCAGGATGACGCGTCCGCGTTGCGCATCGCCTAGCACCGCATCGCCAGGAGCTGCGACCCGTTCGAAGTCGACCCTGGCCTCGGGCAGGCCGCCCGTCGTACCGAGTGGCGTGATGCGGACGCCCTCGCTGCGCGGATCCACCAGGAAGACCCCAATGTGTCCGTCGCCGGTGTCGGCAGTCACCAGGATCGCGTCGGCGATCTCCGCCGCGGGCACGCAGAACTTGGTGCCGGTGAGTCGGAAGCCGTCGCCGTCGGTTTCCGCCCTGGTGCTCGGCCGGAGCGGGTCTCCCTCGGGTTCGATCAACGCCGCGGTGAGTACGGCTTCACCGCGCGCAACACGCGGCAGCCAGGCCGCCTTCTGCGCGCCGCTGCCGAACTCCGCCAGGGGCAGGGCGCCCAGCACCACGGTCTCCAAATAAGGAATGGGCGCCGCGGTGGCCCCGACCTGCTGGAGCACACTGGCCACTTCGAGGAAACCGAGGCCCGCGCCGTCGTATTCTTCGGGAACCGCAATGGCCAGCAGCCCGGCGCCGGCGACCTGCTTCCACAGTTCCGGGTCGAAGCGCGGGCCGTCGCCGAGCTCGAGTTCCCGCAGCCTCTCCCGGGGGGTTCCGTCGTCGAGGATCTGGCCCGCCAGGTCCAGGATCGCCTGCTGTTCTTCGCTGTAGGAAAAATCCACGGAATCTCCTGGTTCAGATGCGCGGCGCGCGCGGAAAGCCGAGACCGAATAGCGAAATCAGGTCGCGCTGGATCTCGTTCGTTCCGCCGCCGAAGGTCAGGATGAGCAGGCTCCGGTAGAGCATTTCGAGATGGCCCGTGCAATCCAGTGCCTCCTCCGATCCAGGCTGGATGTAGGCACGGGGTCCGACGATCTCCATCGCGAGCCGGAAGGCCTCGAGGTAGAACTCGGTGCCGAAGACCTTGATCGACGAGGCGTCGGCCACGTCGAGCCTTCCCTGGGTCGAGGACCAGGCGACCTTCCAGTTGGCGAGCCGAAGGAACTCGAGACCCGCGTAGATGCGCGCCAGGTTGACGCGCACCCATTCCTGGTCGATCACGCGTCGACCGTCCGGGAGCTTGGTGCGGCGCGCGAAGTCCCGGGTCTGGAGGAAGGCGGCTTCGAGGATTCCCGCCGAGCAGATCGTGACGCGCTCGTGGTTCAGTTGCCCCGTGATGAGCTTCCATCCCTTGTTCTCGCCGCCCACGAGGTTGGCGGCGGGGATGCGCACGTCGTCGAAGAAGACGGCGTTGATGTCGTGGGAGGAGAGCAGGTCGAGGGGATCGATCCGGATCCCGGGCGTGTTCTTCATGTCGACGATCATGATCGAGAGCCCGGCGTGTTTCGGGGCGGCCGGATCGGTGCGCACGGCGAGCCAACAGTAGTCCGCGTCGCCCGCCAGACTCGTCCACAGCTTCTGCCCGTTGATCACCCACTCGTCGCCGTCGCGCTCGGCGCGGGTCGTGAGCGCGGCCAGGTCCGTACCGGCCTGGGGCTCGCTGTAGCCGATGCAGAAGTGGAGATCGCCCTTCAAGATTCGCGGCAGGAAGAAGTCCTTCTTCGCGTCGGTGCCGTGGGCCATGATCTGCGGTCCCACGGTGTTGATCGTCAGCATGGGCACCGGCGCCCCGGTGCGCATCGACTCGTCGAAGAAGATGAACTGCTCGACGTGCGAACGCCCCTGGCCGCCATACTCCTTGGGCCAGCCGATTCCGAGCCAGCCGTCCGCGCCCATCCGGCGGACCACCTCGCGCATGCAGTCGCCCATGTGGTGCGTGCGCGTGAGCTCCGCGCGGATCTCGGGCGTGAGGAGCCCGTCGTAGTAGGCCCGCAGCTCGCGGCGCAGGGCCTGTTGCTCTTCGTCGTAGCCGATGTACATGGAGAGGGCTCCGGTGGAATGGGGGCTGGAACACGTATCAAAATAGCGGCTTCCCGCAAGGATCTTTCGTGTTCCGCCCCCCCCTGTTCCCCGCGGCTAGTTGCGGGTCCGTCTGGTGCGATATTTTCGGCTCCCGAACCCCAGTCCGGCCAGACCCACGGCGAAGAGAGCGGGCGGTCTGGGTTCCGGAACAGTCACGGCCCCGTTGCCGAGGGATGGGAGTGTCTCTGCGCCCCTGGCGTCCGGGATGTCGAAATTGACGAATCTGATGTCGGTCCAGCCCAAGTGTTGTCGTCAAGGGCGTTGCATTTGCCTGGGTGTGATGCAGCAGCAGTCTGGCGATGACAGCCGCTGCTCCGGTGAGTCATGTAGAAGTGGCTCGGTGGATCGAGTCATATCCGCCGCCGGCAGCGTGCGGAGTCGCTGCGGTCTTCACTGCCTGAGGTGCGGCCGGCGGATCCGCTCCGATGACGGGTCGTTTTGCGAGCGGCGGGTCCGGCTGCAGTGAAAGGCTTTACAGGGCGGGGAACCCGTGAAGTTGCCACTTTCCGCAACGCGCTCAGTCTTGCCAGGCGTTCCAGCTCGTTACGGTCTCGGGCGGCGGGCGCTGCGCGGGCTTGAAGTCGACGCCGACGGTGTAGGCCACGGGCAGCAGCGCCACCTGGAGGAAGCCGTCGGGAATGCCGAGGAGTTTTGCCACCTCCTCCTCGCGGTAGAGGTGGAGCGTCGTGAACGCGCTGCCGAGGCCGCGGCTGCGCAGTGCGAGCTGGAAGCTCCACACGGCGGGGAGGATCGACCCGTACACCGTCGCCGCGGTGGCGCGGGTGTCGATGCCCCAGGGCTGCTCGTCGATGCACGGAATTACCTGGACGGGAACCCGGTGGAGGTTTTCTCCCAGCCACTCGGCCGAGTCGTAGACGCGGTTCGTCTGCAGGTCTTTCGCGAACTCCGCCCGTGCGGACGGCAGTCCGGCCGATAGTTCCCGGTAGAGCGTGGCCAGCACCTGGCGTTTTTCGGGGTCGTCGACCACGACCCAGTGCCAACGCTGGGTATTCGACGCAGTCGGCGCCTGCTGGGACAGCCGGATGCAGTCGAGCAGCACGGCGCGTTCCACCGGCCGCTTCAGGTCGAGGCGCCGGCGCACGGCGCGGGTGGTCGAAAGCAGGCGGTCGGTGATGCTGAGGTCGAAGGCGGCGGTCATCGGGGTCTCCATCGGGCGTGCAGTGCAGAGGCGCGTCTGATTAAATGGTTCCCATGTCGTCCGATCGGCGTGTGGCGACGATCGCCGAGATCGTCGCCCTGGTTCTGTTCGCGGCGTATCTGGGCACCTGGATCAGCGGCCGCTGGGAGCTTCTCGTCGAGCCCGCCGTCCAGAACAACGACGCCCGCGGTGTCCTCTTTCCCTTCCATCGGTATGCGCCGGAGGGTGCCCTCGCGGGCGATCCCATCGCGGACGAGATGCTGACGCATGTCACACCGGGCGTGAGCTTTCTCTACCGGGTCCTGGTGCCGGCGTTCGGGGTGCTCGGCGCCGCGAAGGTAGTCCAGGCCCTGGGCTTCGCGCTGATTGGGCTGGCGGGTCTGATTCTGGCGAGAACGCACGGTATCGGTGCCGGCGTGCTCCTCGTCTTCTTCTTCCACCAGGGTTACGCGGTGGCTCGAATCGCCAGCGGATTGCCCCGGGCCTTTGCCTTTCCCTGCTTCGCGCTCTGGATCGCGGGCGCCCTCTGCGACCGCACCGGGCCACGGCGCTTCGCTGCAGTGCTGGCCGCGTTTACCTACCCGTCGGCGATGGCATTGCTGGTGGTTGCCGAGGGCGTCTTCGAAGTCCTGGGGCTGCGCGGGCTCGACCGGCGGGCGCTGTTCCGGCGCGCTTCGGGCTACGTCGCGTTGGTCGCCGTCTGCTTCGTCCTGGTGCTGCCCTTCGCCGTGTCCGAAGATCCCGATCGCGGCCCGATACACACCCTCGAGGAGGCCCGCAGAGATCCGGCCTTCGGCCCGGCGGGGCGCCTCAAGGTGCTTCCGTTCCCCGATCCGGTCGCGGCCTTTGGGCGCGCCGTCTCGTCACCGCTACGTCCCCAGGGTCGGCTCTCCGCTCTCGGGGAGGCCCTCGCCCCGCACCAGATGATCCTCGCTGCGATTGGGCTCGCCGTCTGCGGTCTCGTCTTGTGGCGGCGCTGGTCGCCGTTCCCACGCGCTGCGCTGGCTCTCCTGGTGGGGGCCATCGTGTCTTATGGGGTGGCCCGCGTGCTCGCGTTCAGGCTCTACTCCCCCGTTCGTTTCCATGACTACGGGGGCCAGGCCGCCGGGCTCGCATTGGTGGTCTCCTGTCTCGGCCTCGTGGGTTACCGGCAGCTTGCGCCGGAACGGCGACGCTTCGCCCGGGGCGTCGCAGCGAGCGCCGCGATCGTCTGGGTCTGGCTGCTTCTCGGGGATGGTGTGTTTTCCGCCGGCGTCGTGGATGCCCGCGGCAGCAAGATGCTCGCGTTCGTTTCGGAACTGCCGAAGGATGCTCTCATCGCTTCGCACCCCATGGACGGCGACGGCATTCCGCTCTTCGCGGCACGCGCAACCATGGGGAGCTACGAGACCCTGCAGCCCTGGTTCAAGGGCGAGTGGGCCCTGCAGCGGCGGCGCACGAGCAGGACCCTCGGCGCCCTCTACGCCAAAGACTGCGAGCAGGTCCTGGCATATGCGCAGGGTTCGGGTGTGACCCACTTCCTGATTGCAAAGCGACGATACGACGGAAACGTGATGCGCGAAGCGAGATCCTTCGAGCCTTTCGACAGCCATGTTCGCAGGCTTCTCACCGGACGATCCCGTCGGGATCTCTTCTTTCGCTCTCCCCCGCCGGCCTCGATCGTCTTCGAGGGAGAGGGCTTCCGCATCGTCGAGGTGCGCAAACTCTCCTGCTGACGTGGTGTATGCTGCGCCTTCTTCCGGAGGGCTCGGCATGGCTCGTCTGCAGGACAAGGTCGCATTCGTCACGGGCGCCGCATCGGGAATCGGTGCTGCCAGCGCGCTGCGCTTCGCACAGGAGGGCGCGATCGTCGCGGGCTTCGATCTCAAGGAGGCATTCGAGGGCGACTGGGCCGAGGCCGCCAAGACGGCACCGGGCCACTTCTTCATTACCGGCGACGTCCGCGATCCGTCGGCACTCGAGGCCGCGGTTGCCGCGGTGAAGGAGCGCTTCGGCCGCATCGACGTTCTGATGAACTCCGCCGGAGTGGGTGCGGGAGGTCCGATCCACCTGATCCCGCTCGAGGAGTGGGACCGGGTGATGGACATCAACCTGCGGGGCACTTTTCTCGCCAGCCGTTTCGTGATTCCCGGGATGCTCGAACAGGGTGCCGGCAGCATCATCAACGTGGCGAGCGTCGAGGGCATCGAGGGCTTCGAGGGAGGCAGCGCCTACAACGCCTCGAAGGGCGCGGTGATGCTCCTCACGCGAAACATGGCGATCGACTACGCGCGCAAGGGCATCCGCGTGAATACGATCTGCCCGGGCTTCATCGAGACGCCGCTGCTCCGGAGCACGTTCCAGATGCCCGGTCTCGAAGCCCAGGCCGATCGCATCCGCGATGCGCACCAACTCGGCCGCTTCGGCCAGGCCGTCGAGGTCGCGAACGCGGCCCTCTTCCTGGCCTCGGACGAGGCGTCGTTCGTGACCGGCCATGCCCTGGTCGTCGACGGCGGCTACACGGCGGGGCACCGCTTCGGCCTGTCGGAGCTGATGGGCCTCTCCTAGTCGAGTCGTGTCACGCGCGTAATCGCCGTCGCGACGACCGCGAAGCGGATCCTGGCGATGCCGTAGCGCAAGAGAATCTCGAGGGACCCGTCGGCGATTCGGCGTGCTCGCAAACCTCGGCTTCGGTGGTCATCCCGGCAGATGACACACGAGACGTTACGAGCCGGCCCCGGGTGCGACGAATGCGGGCAGCATGCCGCGGCGGAAGGCCTCGTCGCCCTGTTCGCGCCAGCTCGCGAGAAGGCCGTCGGAGAGGGGGTCACAGCCGAGGCGCAGCGGCGCGTCGTCGTCGAGGATGGCGTCGGCGATCGCGCGGGCGGCGTCTTCCGGCGCGGTGACGCTCGCCTCGGTTCCCATGCGCCCGGCGTGGACGCGCTCGGCGACGCCGCGGTACTCGGAGTAGCGCGCGCCTTCCGGCCGGCGCGCGGATTGCGCGAACATCTCGGTGCCGATGGGCCCGGGCAGGATCTCGAGCATGCGGATGCCGAAGGCGTGGAGCTCGGCGGTGAGCGTTTCCCCGAATGCCGACACGGCGGCCTTGCTGGCCCGGTAGGCGGCATAGAGGGGCACCGGCGCCAGCAGGGAAGACGTCGTGACGTTGCAGAGGACGCCGCCTCCGGTCGCCCGCAGCTTGGGGATCGAGCGGCGCGTCAGCTCGACGAGCCCGAAGAGGTTGGTCTCGAAGACGCGGCGCCAGACGTCGAGCGGCGTGTGCTCCACAGGCAGGTACTCGGGCTCGACTCCGGCGTTGTTCACCAGGACGCGCAGCCCGTCGGGAGGCGCGAGGGTTTCGGGGCGCGTCACGTCGAGCCGCTCGACGCGCAGCCGACCCCCGGCCCGACCAGCTTCCTCCGCGAGCCCGGCCGCGCTGGCTGGATCCCGGGCGCCGGCCACCACCTCGAAGCCCCGGGCGGCGAGTTCCAGGGCCAGACTGCGGCCGATTCCACGGCTCGCCCCACTGACCATCGCGGTTCCCTCGGCTTTCATGCGCCCCTCTTTCCTTCGAGAATTCCCGCTTGCTTCTGCGGATGAATCCAGAATATCATCCTCTCCATGGAGAATAGAGTTCTCTCTCGTGAGACGCAGCCTTCCCCTGGAGCCGTGCGCTCCGCTGAGCGCGCCCTGGAGGCGCGTTACGAGGTCTACCTCGAGGAGGCCCAGCGCTTGATCCGGGCCGGCAGCGAGGAGATCCGCGAACAGGGCAACGTCGCCCCTCGTGTCGCGGACGTGGTCCGGCGTGCCCAGCTTTCGAACAAGGCGTTCTATCGCCACTTCAAGTCCAAGGAGGAGCTGCTGCTCGCCGTGCTCGAAGAGGGCATGCAGCAGCGTGTCGCCGAATTCGAGAAACGCATGGCCGCGGCGAGCACCGCCCGCGGGCGGGTGGAGGCCTGGATCGAGGGCGTGCTCGTGCAGGCGACGGACCCCGAGGAGGCGCGTGCGGCGCGTCCCATGTACGTCTACCAGGCGCGGCTCGCCGACAATCTTGGCGACCAGCTCTGGGAGACCCGCGAGCGGCTGTTCCGCCCGCTGGTCGAGGCGCTGCGCGCGGGCTTCGAGAGCGGCGAACTGCCCGACATCGATCCCGAGCGCGACGCCGACGCAATCCAGTACCTCTGCCTGGGCTGGGTCAACGGGCACGTGCTGGCGAATACGATTCCCAGTGCCGGCGAGGCCAGGGCCATCGCCGAGTTCGCCATGCGTGGCCTCGACCGGGGCTAGGAGTCCGGCCCAGGACGGGCGCCGCGGCCAGACGTCGCCGCAGCCGGCTTCAGCCGGGCTCGACGGCGTGCAGCTCGTCGAAGAGTCCCCAGTCCCGTGCCGTCTCGGCCGGGAGTCTCTCGGCCGATAGCGCGAGCCACGCCGTGCGCTGGCGTCCGATGCGCCGCGGCAAGCTCACGGTGCCGCCCGCGCCGGGCACGAGTCCCATGGTCAGTTCGGGCAGCAGGGCGAATGCGTCTTCGTGCGCCGACACCCGGGACGCGAAGGCCGGCAGCTCGATTCCCGCGCCGACGCATGCGCCGTGCACCTCCGCTCGCACCCGTTCCGCGCAGCGGGCGAGAAGGCGCGCGGCGCTGCGCGTGGTGCGGATCGCGTGGGCGGTTGCCGGGTCGGGCAGCGTGCCGAACTCGTCGAGATCGCCGCCGCTGCAGAAGGACGCCCCCGCACCGCTGAATACGATTTCTTCGATGTGGTCGTCGGCGACGGCGAGGGCGAGTCCCTCGCAGAGGGCGTCGCGCATCGCCGCCGAGTAGGCGTTGTGCTTCTCGGGGCGGTCGAGCTCGAGGTGCAGCCGGTCGAGCTCTCGCCACATGCGGACGGCGGGTCTCGGGTCGGGTCGGAGCGGCCCGCGCGTGTGCCCGGCGAGCCAGGTCGCGAACTCGGGTCCGGCCTGAAGGGTCGAGTAGGCGAGCGATTCGGCCACCAGCCCGGCTTCCACGTCGCGTGTCTCGCCGTGGCGCAGCAGCTGTACCAGGGTCGAGGCCGCGCGGGGGTTTGCCGACACGCGCTCGCCCAGGCGGGCCAGTTCGCTCGGCGTATTCACCACCACGTCGAAATGATCGACGAGTGCCTTGGCTCCCTGGCCGAGCGATCCGCGGCGCAGCCCCACGCTCGGTGCCGGGATTCGGCGCAGCGACTCGCGGGCGGCTGCCAGCTCGTGGTGTGCCAGCGCGCGACCCTCGCGGCCGAGTTCGACGGCGATCAGCGGTTGCCCGGAGACGGGCGAGAAGCGCTCGGGCGCATCGGGCGAGCGGAGTCGGTCGACGGCGTCGGCAACGCTGAGCGTCGCGACCTCGCCGGTCACACCGCCTCGGAGAGCTCGGACCGGACGACGCGGCGCAGCAGCTTGCCGGTCTCGTTGTACGGGAGCTCGTCGCGGAACGCGATGTGCGACGGCACGCGGGAGGAGCGCAGGTGGCGTTTCACCCATTCCTGCAGCTCGCTCTCCGTGGCCGAGGCACCGCTTCGCAACACCACGGCGGCCGCCACCGCCTCGCCCCACTCCTCGTCGGGAACTCCCACGACGGCGGCGTCGCGGACGTCTGCGTGCTCGAGCAGCACGTCCTCGATCTCACCGGGTGACATGTTTTCTCCACCGCGCACGATGACGTCATCGACACGGCCTTCGAGGAAGAGGTAGCCCTCCTCGTCGAGCCAGCCGCCGTCGCGCGTGGGGAACCAGCCGTCTGGGGTGAGCACTGTCTCGCGGCCGAGGTATTCGCCCGACACCTGTTCGCCACGCACGTGGATCTCGCCCCGCTCTCCGGTCGGCACCGACTGGCCTTCGTCGTCGCGGATCTCGATCTCGACCGACGGAAGCGCGCGGCCGACGGAGACGAGGCGGTGTTTCACGGCCGCATCGTCGCTCTCGGCGGCTCCCCGGTGGTCTTCCGGACCGAGCAGCGTGACTGTCGAGCTGGTTTCGGTGAGCCCGTAGGCGTTGGTGAAGCTCGTGTCGGGGAAGAGTTCCATTGCGCGCTCGATCACGGGCAGCGGCATTTTGCCGCCCCCGTAGGAGAGGGCGCGCAGGGCCGGAAGGTCCGCGCCCGCGGTGTCTTCGAGTGCGTCGACGATGCGGGAGAGCATCGTGGGCACGACGAAGGCGTTGGTCACTGCTTCCGAACGCGCGACGCGGAGCCATGTTTCCGCCGTGAAGGCCGGGAGCTGGACGATGCGCCGGCCCGAGTAGAGCGAGGAAAGCACCGAGGCCACGCCCGCGATGTGGTAGGGCGGCACGCTCACCAGCACGGCGTCTTCTTCGGCGGCGGCGCCGAATTCGACGGAACCCAGGATGTAGGAGACCAGGTGATGGTGGCGCAGGACGGCGGCCTTCGGTGCGCCGGTGGTGCCGCTCGTGAAGAGCAGGATCGAGATCTCGTCCGGGTCCATGCCCCAGCTGGGCTCGGGCTGCGCGCCCGCCCGGGTGCCGGCCAGGAGTTCTTCCCGGCTGCGCACGACGCTGGCCCGGCCCTTCATGGCCGAAGTGCGCTCGGCAGCCGTCACGAGGAACGCGGGCTCGACCCGGGCGAGCAGGGCGTCGAGTTCGTCGCCGGTGAGCCGGTAGTTGAGCGGCACGAAGGGAACGCCCACCCAGGCCGACGCGAACAGGGCGACCGGTACCGCCAGGCTGCTCTCGTCGAGCAGCGCCACGTGCTTGACTCCGGAAGCGCGAATCTCTTCCGCAGCAGCTCCCGCGGCGTCGAAGAGCTCCTGGTAGGTGAGCTGGTCGGCACCGTTCTGGACGGCAACCCGCGGCCCGAAGCCCTGGGCTGCCATCTCGAGCAGCATCATGAGGTTCACGGGTCAGTCCGAGGCGGGCAGGGGCTTCGCACCCTTCACGGTGAGTGCCGCGCCGGCCGCGGCGAGGGTTCCCTTGCCGGGTTTGGTGCAGAGCAGCTCGAGGTCACCGGCTTCGTTTACGTAGCGCTTGCCGAGCTGGGTTCCCTCGGCGGCGTCGGCATCGAGGGTGGCGCCGGCCTCCGGTTCGGCGTCGAGCGCGAGCATGGGAGCTCCGCCGCAAGTCACCTGCGCGTCTGAATCGGGGGCCGCGATCACCATCGCTTCGGTGTCACAGACAGCGCTGCGAATGCGGCTCCCGGGCTTTAGCTGAGTCATGGGGGTCGTCCTCCGGCGGAAGGGGCTCAGAATACCAGTTCCTTCAGCCTGCGGAAGATGCTCGATGACCGGGAGGCCCGGCTCCGCCCATGGGCGGCACGCCCAGCGCGAGCACCCGCACGGGTATGCTGGCCCCATGGGATCGACGGTCCGCGAAGTCTGCGAAGCGCTCCTGGCTGGTGGCGCGCTCGCCGAGGTGCTCGATGAGGAGCTGCCGCATCCCGACCTCGAGTGGGCGCGTTCGGGCGCGATGGCGCTCGCGGGCGAGCCCGATGGGCCGCCGCTGCTGGCGCCCGCACCCCTGGCGACGGCCGCGCGCGCGGCCGTCGAGCTGCTGGCCCGGCTCTCCGGCAGTGCCGTGCTCGAGGGGCTCGACGGCGCGGCGCTGCTAGGCGAGCGCGCTGCCTGCTTCGGCCACCGGCGGTGTGGGAGGGTTTCTCCGGGCGGGAGCTGTCGGCTCGTGCGCTGTGCCGACGGCTGGATCGCCGTCAATCTCGCCCGCTCGGACGACGTGGCCTGCCTGCCCGCCTGGTTCGGCGAGGCGCCGCAGGGGGAGCTCTGGGACTTCGTCGAAACCCGCGCTGCGGCGCGGCCGGTCGCGGAACTGGTCGGGCGCGCTCGGCTTCTCGGCATGCCGGTCTCGCCCGCGGCGGCGGTGCCCGCCCGGCCGGAGCCGTGGTGCGGCGTACCCGTTCGCGGCGGGCGACTCCGGCGCCACCCGCAGGCGCGTCCCTTCGTGGTCGATCTTTCCTCGCTCTGGGCCGGGCCGCTGTGCGCGCATCTGCTCGGGCTCGCCGGCGCGCGGGTGTTGAAGGTCGAGAGCCCGGCGCGTCCGGACGGGGCGCGGCGCGGCAACCCGCACTTCTTCTCCTTGTTGAACGGGAACAAGGAATGCGCCGTGCTGGAGCCCGGCGAGTTCGGGGACCTGCTCGCCCGCGCGGACGTGGTGGTCGAGGGCTCGCGTCCGCGGGCGCTGCGCCAGCTCGGAATCGATGCCGAGGCCGCTGTCCGCGAGCGGCCGGGGCTCACCTGGGTCGGTCTCAGCGGACACGGCCGCGCGGAGCCGGGCGCCGAGTGGGTGGCCTTTGGCGACGACGCGGCGGCGGCCGCCGGACTCTGTGCCGCGACGGGTGCGCCGGGCGCGCCCAGCTTCTGTGGCGACGCCGTCGCGGACCCTCTGGCGGGTCTCCACGCGGCCGTGGCGGCGCTGGCCTCCTATCGCCTGGGTGGGGGGCACCTTATCGACGTGTCGCTGGCCGGCGTCGTGCGACATCTCGTCGCGCGGCCGGGGCGCACCCGCGAAGGGCGCGTGCGCGAAGGGCCCAACGGCTTCGAAGTGGAGGTCGGGGGAGCGCGCGAGCCCGTGCTTGCCCCCCGCGCGCGTCCGTGCTGATTCGAAACGCGGAGGTCGGGGGCCGCCGCTGTGACGTTCGCATCGCGCACGATACGGTCGTCGAGCTGGATGACGGGCTCGAGTCCGCAGCCGGCGCGGAGGTTTTCGATGCGGCCGGCGGAGCGCTGCTTCCGGGCCTTCACGATCACCACCTGCACCTGAACGCCTGGGCCGCGGCGCTGCGCTCCGTCCGCTGCGGCCCACCGCAGGTGAAAGGGCGCGATGGCTTGATCCGCGCCCTGCGCGGGGCCCACCCCAGGGACGGTTGGGTGCGCGGTGTTGGCTACCACGAGTCGGTGGCCGGTGCGCTAGACCGCGATGTTCTCGACGGGATCGTGCCGGAGTTTCCGGTGCGCGTGCAGCAGCGCAGCGGCGCTCTCTGGAGCGTGAACTCCGCGGGCGCCGCGGCGCTCGGACTCGACGCAGGTCGCCATGCACCGGGCGTCGAGCGCGATGCGGGCGGGCGCGCAACGGGGCGCCTCTTCCGGCTCGATGGCTGGCTGCGCGAGCGCCTGCCGCAAACCGGCCGGCCCGATCTTTCCGAAGTCGGATGTCGGCTCGCCGCGTGCGGTGTAACCGGCGTCACCGACGCGACGCCCGGAAACGGTGCGGCAGAGTTCGCCGCCTTCGGCGAGGCCCTCGCGAAAGGTGAGCTTTCTCAGCGGCTCGTCGTGATGGGAACGAGCGCGCTACCCGAGCCGCCGGCCGGGAGCGGCCTCGCGCGCGGCGCCGTGAAGATCGTTCTGGACGAGGCGCGTCTGCCCGAGTTCGACACCCTCGTCGCCAGAGTGAAGGGGGCCCACGACGGGGGCCGCGCCGTGGCCGTGCATTGCGTCACCCGGGCGGAACTCGTTCTCGCCGTGGCCGCCTTCCGGCTGGCCGGCTGCCGCGAGGGAGACCGCATCGAGCACGCCTCTGTCGCACCGCCGGAGGTCGTGGAGGGTGTGGCGAGCCTTCCGCTCACGGTCGTGACGCAGCCGAACTTCGTCGCGGAGCGGGGCGACGCGTATCTCGCTGATGTGGAACCGGCGGATCGGCCCTGGCTCTACCGCTGCCGCGGCTTCGCCGAAGCGCAGGTCCCGCTGGGCGGCGGGACAGATGCCCCCTTTGGAGACGGCGACCCGTGGGCCGCCATGCGCGCCGCCGTCGAGCGCCGCAGCGCCGGTGGGCAGCTCCTCGGGCCGCGCGAGGCGCTCGCACCCGAGCGCGCGCTGGCGCTCTTCACGTCGCGGCCCGAGGCGCCCGGCGGTCCGCCCCGCCGCGTCGCGGTGGGTGTCCGCGCCGACCTCTGTCTGCTCGACGCGCCCTGGGGCCAGGCCCGCCGGGACCTTTCTGCCGCCCGGGTCCGAGCCACGTGGTGCGGCGGCGTCCGGGCGCTCGCCTGACGCACCGTCTATCCCTTTTTTGGGCTCTCCGTTTTTTTGCGGCCCCCCGGGTCCTCCGTCCCGGCCGGTGGATCTCGAAGAGATCCGCCTGCAGCACGTGGATGTCCACGTGATCGTCGGCGCAGAACGCCGACGTTTTCATCACGCTGCTCGTTCTCGACGGCTATCTTCTTGCTGGCGCCGATGAGGGGGTGCGGGAGCTTGTCGAGGACGGCCGAGATGCTGACCGGCGTTTCCGATTGAGGTCTGCCACGCCCCGCTCGACTACGCCCTCCCGGGGCGCGTCGGTCATTGCGCCGAGCACGCCGGGCACCTACGCGCTGCTCTTTTGCTCCCGGGCGGCCCGGATCCGCGTCGGAGCGCTGGGCGAGGTCCGCCTGCCCGCGGGTTCCGTGGTCTACGTGGGCAGCGCGTTCGGCCCGGGAGGGCTCGCGGGGCGGCTTCGCCATCACCTGCGGCCGGTCGCACGACCCCGCTGGCACCTCGACTACCTGAGGCCCGCTCTCGAGCTGCGCGGGGTCTGGCTGGGCGAGGGGCCGCGGCGCGCCGAGCACCAGTGGGCGGGGTGGTTCGCGGGGCTGCCGGCGGTTTCACTCCCCCACCCGCGCTTTGGCGCCTCGGATTGTCGCTGTCGCTCCCACCTCTTCCACTGGCGGCGGCCCCCGGGCCGGCGCCGGGTGGAGGACGGGCTGCGTGCGGGCAGCGACGCGGGGACTCTGTGCTTTCTCCGGGCGTCGCAGCTGCGCGCGTGGGTTGCGGCGCCCCCCATCGGCACGGGATGACCGGGGGGCTTTCGCCCGCGGATTGGCACCCGGCGATCAGTTGGCCGGCAGGTCCCGCTCGAAGCGGCCGCCCTTGACCACGGCGAGCAGACGCTTCGGGTCGCTGAGGATCGAGATGTCTGCGCTGGGGTCTCCGTCCACCACGATCAGGTCGGCGAGCTTGCCCGGCGCGAGGTCGCCCAGTTCGTCTTCGACACCCACCATGGCCGCACCGTTTGCGGTTGCCCAGCCGAGCACCTCGAGCGGGGAGACGCCGGCGCGCTTCACGTAGAACTCCAGCTCCTCCGCGTAGTTGCCGTGGGGGAGGAAGGCCACTCCGTAGTCGTCGCCCGGCACGATGCACACGCCTGCCGCCTGGGCCTCGACCACGCGCCGCAGGATGTTGTCGAGTTCACGCTGGGCCGCGGTGCGGAGTTCCGCGAACTCCGGGTTCTGTAGCTCGGGGAAGTTCAGCAGCTTCTCGAGGTAGAGGGCGCTCGGCACCCAGACGGTTCGTTTCTCGAGCATCGCGTCGATGATCTCGGCGTCGATCTCGTCGCCGTGGTCGATGACGTCCACGCCCGCCGCGATGCATTCCAGGATCTGTGGCTTCCAGCAGACGTGCGCTCGCACCCGGGCCCCGCGCTGGTGTGCCGTCTCCACCACCGCGCACAGTTCTTCCGGGGAAAACTGGGAGCGGCCCGTGTGTTCGCTCCCGTGGCCACCGCTGGCGTAGATCTTGATCATGCGCGCCCCGCGGTGGATTTCTTCGCGCACTGTCTTGCGCCACTCGTCGACCCCATCGGCCAGGCGGCAGGTGCCCGTATTCCCCATGCGCCACCACCACCCCGCCAGGTCCACGTAGCCGCCGGTCGTGCCGAGGTCGTGGCTTCCCGGCGTGAGACGCGGGCCGCGGACCAGGTCGTCTTCGATGGCCTGGGCGAGCTGGGCGTCGATGTCGTCTCCGCCGCCGGCGCCCACCAGCGAGGTGAAGCCGCCCTCCAGGGCGCCGCGCACGTTCTTCGCCGCGCGCAGCATCAGGTAGCCCGGGGGCTGATCCATGCCCAGCGGGAAGGCCGCGAGCTGCGCGCCGTCGAAGCTCGCGTGGAAGTGGCAGCTGAAAAGGCCCGGCAGCAGGCTGCGGCCCGCCAGGTCGAGGACGCGATCCCCCGCCCGGGGTTTCACGTCTTTTCCCACCGACTCGATTCGCTCGCCCTCCACCACCAGGTTGGTATTGGGGCGGGAAGGGTTCCGGCCGTTCAACAGGTTGGCGTTGCGAAATACGGTGCGGCCCATGGCTTCCTCCGGCTGCCGGCGCGAAGCGATCGCCTCGCCTGTCGGCAGCGGTCTCGATCTTGAGCCTAGCGCTCGGCACCGACAGTTCGCCGGGCAGAATGGGCAGTCGCACAACAAGGGATGGCACCCCGATCCGGCCGGACCCGGACTTCGCGCTCGCGCGCTGTGCCGTGTCCGTCGCGGAGCCAGAGTCCGAAGCTGGCGAGGATGCCCACTGCCTCACACAGGAAGAAGAAGGCGAAGGCGATCCCGCAACGCACGGATCGCCAGCTTCCGCCTCGCAGCACGTCGACGAGTGCCCGCGCGGGAAGCTAGAGGGGTGCGAGCCCCACTCCCGACATGGCGAGCCCCAGGACCCCGGCACTGTCATTGCACGCCGCAGCGCCGGCCGGATCTCTGGCTTCGGTCGGGCACTTTGCCGTCTCCACGGTCACCCGCATACCCGGCGATGGACGCACGGCGGGCCCCGACTAGAGTACTGCCCGTGGTCCACCGCCTCTACCGCCGGACCGTGCTGCCGCTGCCGCCGCTGGGCGAGGTCGCGCGCCCCGTCGTGCGGTGGCAACTCGAGCGGATCTTCGATCACCGAGAGCGCGCGGTGCACGCGGCTTTGCTCGGGGGTTCGGTGTGAACGAGCGCGCCGGGCCTCGCGTACGCGTTGGCGTCTCCGCGTGTCTGTTGGGGCAGGCGGTGCGCTGGGACGGGGGCCACAGGCGCGATGCACAGCTCGCAGAAGTTCTTTCCAGTCGCGTCGAGTGGATCGCCGTGTGTCCCGAGGTCGAGGTGGGCATGGGCGTGCCGCGGCCGCCGCTGCAACTCGTACGGGAACCGGAAGGCATACGCATGCGCGAGGTCGCGTCGGGTGTCGATCACACGGATCGCATGCGCCGCTTCGCCCAGCTCCGGGTGGAGGAACTCGCCGGGCTCGATCTCTCCGGCTTCGTGCTGAAGGCCCGATCGCCGAGCTGCGGCGCGCGCGACGGGCCGGGGCTGTTCGCGGAGGCCCTGCTCGAGGCGCTGCCGGACCTGCCCGTGGAGGAGGAAGACGGGCTCCGGGACCCCGCGGCGCGCGATCGGTTCGTCGAGCGCGTTTTCTCGTATCGGCGCGGGTCCTGACGCGGGCCCGGACGGCGCGTGCGCCCCCCGGAGCGTCGGGTTCGGCCTGGTATAAGATCGCGCCCAGGATGAGTTTTGACGGCGCTGCAGACCGAGTGCGGGAGGTGGTCGCCGCTTCGTGAAGCCCCTGGCCCAGATCGTCGCGGCGAACGCGGCGCAGAGCCCGGACGGGCTCGCGTTTCTCGAGGCTGAGCGGAGGCTCTCCTGGCGCGACTACCACGCGCGCAGCGACCGGCTCGCCGGCGTGCTCGCGGGCCTGGATCTCGGCCCGGGAGCGCGGGTCGCGGTGTGGTTGCCCGATGGGCCGGGTGTGCACGTGGTCTGGCTCGCGTGCGAGAAGACCGGACTCGTGGTCGTGGGTATCGGTCCCCGCGCCGGGCTCGCGGAACTGCGCCACCTGCTCGAAAAGACCGGTGCCACCGCGCTGGTGAGTCGGGCGCGGCACCGCGACGTCGACGTGTGCCGTGTCTTTGCGGAGCTTCGTGGCGCCGGGCTCCCGCTGCGTCACCACGTCGTCATCGAGGCGGATGTCGAGCCGGACGAACCGGTCTTCGAAGGTGCGCGCCCGGCCGCCCGGGAGGCGCGGGCGCTCGGACCCGAGGATCTCTTCCTGCTCAACTCGACATCGGGAACGACCGGCCTTCCCAAGTGCGTGACCCAGCACCAGGCCCGTTGGTTCCACTTCCACGAACTCGCCGTCGAGGCCGCTGACCTCGACGAGCGCGATGTCTTCATGAGCCTGCTTCCCGCACCCTTTGGCTTTGGCCTGTGGACGGCGCACTTCACGCCGGCGCTGCTGGGGGCACCGACGTTGCTGATGGAGCGCTTCGACGCCGACCGCGCTCTGGCTGCGATCGAGGAGCACCGGGTGAGCGTGCTCGCCGCCGTCTCGACCCAGTTCATCCTGCTGCTGAACTCGCCCGAGATCGCGCGGCGCGACCTGAGTTCCCTGCGGGTTCTCTTCACTGGCGGCGAGGCGGTGCCCACCGAGCGGGCAGTCGAGTTCGAAGATCGCACGGGTGCCGCGGTGCTCCAGTTCTACGGTTCGAACGAGACCGGAGCGCTCTCGCGCACGACGCTGAGGGATTCGCGCGAGGTGCGCCTCGGCAGCGCGGGCCGTGTCATCGAGTCGATGCAGGTGCGGCTATTCGATGACGACGGCGCGGACGTGACGGCGACTGGCCGCGGTCAACCCGGCTGCCGGGGCGTGCTCACCTGCCGCGGCTACTACGAGGACGCCGCCGCCAACGCGAAGCTCGTGCGAGAGGACGGCTGGATGCTCACCGGCGATGTCGCCACGCTCGAGGACGGTGTGTTGCGAGTGATCGGACGCACCGCGGACTTCATCATCCGCGGGGGCAAGAACATCAGTGGTCCGGCGGTCGAAGCGGCGGTTTCGACGCATCCGGCGGTGGCGCTGGCGGCGGCGGTCGCCATGCCCGACCCGGTGTTCGGCGAGCGCGTCTGTGTCTACGCCGAGTTGCGCGTGGACACCACGCTCACCCTCGAAGAGCTGGTGGCTCACTTGTCGGCCGCTGGGGTGTCGAAGGAGTGGTTTCCCGAGCGTCTCGAGATCGTAGACGCGCTTCCTCGCGCTTCCGGAGGGAAGGTCGCGAAGCAGGCCCTGCGGGAGGACGTGTGCCGCCAATTGGGGGAGGACGTCCGCCGCCGCCTGGCCTAGGGGGCCGGTGCTAGGATGCCCGGCCCATGGAGCCCGACGCGGAGCGGGTCGAGCGTCGGCGCGCTGCGCTCGCGCGCTGGGCGCAGGTGCCGGCGGCCGACGTGCGCGCGGTCGTCTCCCCCTACCGCGTGTGTCCCCTCGGTGCCCACATCGATCACCAGAACGGACCCGTGCTCGGGATGGGGATCGGCCTGGGGACGCTGCTCGCATTTGCGCCGGCTCCGGACGCGGTGGTGCGCCTCGAAAGTGAGGGCTTTCCCGGCGAGGTGCGCTTCGACCTGGAGGATGGTTCCCGCGCTGGGCGGGAATGGGAGCAGTACGCCCGGGGCGCCGCAGCGGTGCTCCGCGACCGGTTTCCGCAGCGGCCCCGCGGCATTCTGGGGTCGATCGAGGCCGACCTGCCCGGGGGCGGGCTTTCGTCCTCCGCCTCGGTGCTGGTCGCCTACCTGCTTGCGCTGGCGGCCACCAATGGCGTCGAACTGGCGCCCGAAGAAATCGCGGGGCTGGCAAGGCGGGCCGAAAACGAGTTCGTCGGGGTGGACAGTGGCATCCTCGATCCGGCCTCGGTGGTGGGCTCCCGAAGGGGCCAGCTGCTCGAAATAGAAACGCGCGGTCCGCGCTGGCGAGCGCTCGCGCTCGGTGCCGGGGCGCCGGACATGCGGGTATTGATCGTCTTCTGTGGCCGCGGTCGCAGCCTCTCGAAGACACCCTTCAACGAGCGCGTTGCCGAGTGTCGCACCGCGGCTGCGCGGATTGCCGAGTGGGAAGGCCTCGCCCCGGTCGCCTCCCTGGGCGATCTGCCCGAGAAATTGCTGGAAGAGCGCTTCGAAGCGCTGCCGCCTTCCGAGCGCGGCCGGGCGCGCCACTTCCTGGACGAGCGGCGCCGGGTTCGCCGGGGCGCCGCCGCGTGGGAGCGTGGCGACCTGGTGGCATTCGGCCGGTTGATGTTCGAGTCCTGCGCCAGCTCGGTCGAGAACTACCAGACGGGTTCCGAAGAGCAGATCGTGCTCCAGCAAATCCTCACCGGGACGCCGGGGGTGCTGGGCGCGCGTTTCAGCGGTGCCGGCTACGGCGGCTGCAGCGTCGCCTTCGTTGCGGCCGAGCGAGCCGGCGTGGTGCGAGAGCGTGTGCTTGCGGAATACCGGGAGGCGGTGCCGGAACTCGCCGCGCGCGCGCGCGCCTTCCTGGTCGAGAGCGCCGACGGGGCGCGTATCCTGTGAGGGCGATCCTGCTCTGCGCCGGCTTTGCGACGCGGCTCCGTCCGTTGACGGACGACCAGCCCAAGCCGCTGCTCCCCGTGCGCGGCCGGCCCCTGCTCGACGACCTGGTCGATCAGCTCGTGGCGACCGGTCGCGTCGATCACCTGGTGGTCGTGACGAACGGACGCTTCGCGGGGCATTTCGAGGCGTGGTGCGACGCCCGGGCCCGGAGCAGCCCAGAATCGAGGATCGATCTGGTGAACGACGGAGCCCTCGGGAACGAGAGTCGGCTCGGCGCGGTGGGCGACCTTGCTCTCGCGCTCGAAACCTTTCCCGCATCGGGTCCGACGCTCGTAGCGGCGGGCGACAACCTGTTTCGTTTCGATCTGCCGGCGTTTCTCGGCGATTGTGCGCAGCGACCACGCAACCTGATCCTTTCGTACCGCGAGCCGGACCTGGCGCGCCTGCGCCGCAGCGGCGTCGCAGTTCTGGGACCCGGGCGGCGCGTCGAACGTTTCGTCGAAAAGCCCGCCGATCCGCCCGCCGACTGCGCGTGTCCACCCCTTTATTGCTTCGAGCCATCGGCGCTGGCGCTCGTGCCGGAGTTCCTGGGCTCCGAGCCGGCTGCGGATCCCCCCGGCGGCTTCCTCGCCTGGCTCGTGGCGCGGGAGCCCGTTTTCGCCCACGAGATGCGGGGCAGCCGCTTCGACGTCGGGACTGTCGAAGCCTACCGGGCGGCCGAGGCCTGGCTCGACGCCCGGGATGCCGACTCCTGACCGAGCCGGCGACGGATTACTCGTCTGGCTTGTACCAGCCCAGCGCTTCCACGATGGCGTGGTAGAGGTAGCTCTGCTCCTGCACGCCGTGGAAGAGATTGCCGCCCGGCCCGTCGGCGTAGACGGGAACATCTTCTCCGGAGTGGGTTTCGTGGGGGAGCGGGATCAGCGATTCCTGGCGGAACTCGGGCTCCGTGGTGTCCACCGCGCTCAGGTCCGGACGTGCTTTTCGTGCTCCGGGTCCATTCTGGTAGCCGAGCGTCGTATACGGCAGGCCGTTGAGGTCGCGGGCGAATTCGGTGCTGGGCTCACCCCGTTCGTCGTTCTCCAGCACTTTGCCGAGGATCGGGTTTCCCCGGGTGGGATAGCCGGAGATCGAAAGCACGTGTCCGTGGTCCGCGGTGACGACGATGAGTGTGTCTTTCTCGCTCGTCTTCTCCCGGGCGGTGCGCACGGCGTCCGACATCGCGATCGTACCGACGAGCGCACGGTGCGCGTTGCCCAGGTGGTGTGCATGGTCGATGCGGCCACCTTCGACGAGCAGCACGTAGCCCTTGGGATTGCGCGCGAGGATCGCGATCGCCTTCTCGGTCATTTCCGTGAGCGAGGGCTCCCCGGCGTTGTCCTTGCTGCGGTCGAGATCGAATTGCATGTGGCTCGTCTCGAAGAGGCCGAGCAGGTTTCGGGTTTTCGCGGGGTCCACCGCGTCGAACTCGGCCCGGTTCCAGATGCTCCGGCCTTTGGGGTGGCGCTTCTGCCACTCGGTGATCAGGTTGCGGCCGTCCCCGCGTTGACCCGTTGCATCCGGATACTCGGGGTCTGCGGTCGTCGTGGGAAGGAAGTGGCACCGGCCGCCGCCAAGTATGACATCGAGCCCGTCGCCGTAGCGCCATTCCACGAGCTGGCGAGCGATGTCCGGAAAGTTCGCAGCGCGTGCGGCGGGCGAAAGGTTGCTGTCGTTTTCCCAGTTTCGCTCCGGCGAGTGGGCGTAGGCCGCTGCGGGTGTTGCGTGGGTAACGCTCGTCGTCGTCACCACTCCCGTTGCGAGACCGCGCTGCTCTGCCTCCTGGAAGAGATTTCTCAATTCGTGTCCGGCGGCACCCCGGGCGTCTCCGCGCTCGACCGTCTCGTCCAATCCGATCACACCGGCGCGTGTCTTGGCCCCGCTGAGGATCGCCGTGATGGTTCCGGCCGAATCCGGAACCTGCTGATTCGTGTTGTACGTCTTTGCCAACGCGACGTACGGGAATTCCTCGAAGGCCAACAGGTTCTCTTCGCCTTTGCGTCCTTGAAACTGGCCCTCGAGAATCCGCGCCGCCGTGACGGTGGCGAGATCCATGCCGTCGCCGACAAAGATGATCGCATTCTTCGCACGAGCGGCTGTCGGACGCAGCGCCTGCGCGTTTTCCACCGCCTTGCGGCCCTGCCGCAGCCACTTCTCGGGGCCCTCCGCCGCCGCTCCGCCGGCCCCCGCGGTCAGCGCCGCGAGCGCTCCCAGCACGATTCGGCCCCCACGTGCGCTCATCGGGTGCCTCGATCCGGGCAGACGCCGAGCTCCGCCAGTTCACGTCGCACGGTTCCCGCCCAATCGCGCTGTGCGCGGGGGTTGGCCGGGCTCGGATGCAGGATGCGTCCGATGTGGCGCCCCGTTCCCCCGAGCACTTCCCGGGCTCGCCTCTCCGCAAAGGCGCCGATCCCCACCACCCATTCCGGGTCCAGGGCGTCGATGAGGCGCGCGAGGTGTCGATCGCAGGCGGCGAAGAGCGGCTCGCGCTCGCCGGCGGCGAGCTTGTCGGGCGTGCGGTTGCGCCCGCTCTCTTCCAGGAAGAGAAGCGGGCAGTAGTTTGCCACGAAGTGGTGGTCGAAGAAACGCGCGGGGCGTTTCCAATGGGCTTGGATCGCTCCCCACAGGCGCTCGCCACTCACCTCGTTGCGCGGGCAGTCGAGGCCGAGCACGGGACGTTTCGGGTGCTCGGTCCTCGGGCGGGTGATCTTCACCTCGATCCGGAGCCAGTCGCGGACGGGTTCGACGGCGCCGAAGGGCACGCCGGTCTGCGCCATCCCGAAGGGACCCGGATTCATGCCCAAGAAGACGACCCGCTTGGGCCGGGCGCCGTAACGCTCCAGGTAGGCCGTGTGGGCGCGGCGAGCGTAGGAGAGCGGGTTGTAGACGTGGGTCACGGGTCTTGCGAAGCGCAGACGGCCGACACTGCGCTCGAGGGCGCGCGCCGCAGCGACCAGCTCGGCCCCGGTCTCGTTTCGAGACAGCGTTCCCAAAGCTTTTCTCATCTCCCCCGCCCCGGCTGTGTCGGAGCTAGCGGCTGCGAGTGTGGCAAAGAAGCGTGGGGGGTCGACCCCCGTGCGCCGGGGCGCCGCCTGGTCGGCGCGCCCGGGCTAGTATCCGCCCAACTACCCGACTGGGGGGAGCGTGGAGGACCACGCGGAGGCGGTGGAAGAGTTCCGGATCGCGCTGGATGGGGTGCGCCTGTCCCTGGGCGGACGCCCCGTTTTCCGAGGCCTCTCGTGTGGTTTCATGCGGGGCCAGATCACGGTGATTCTGGGCGAAAGCGGGTCGGGGAAGAGCACCCTCCTCCGGCTCATCGCCGGTCTCACCCGGCCCGACTCGGGCGCGGTGCGCGTCGCGGGTCAGGACGTCGCCCGGCTCGGGCACGCGGATCTCTACCGCCTGCGCGACCGGATCGGGATGCTCTTCCAGTACGGGGCTCTCCTCGATTCGATGACGATCGCCGACAACGTGGCCCTTCCGTTGCGCGAGCACACGGAGCGGACCGAAGCCGATGTCGTCGCCGAGGTGGAGCGGCGTCTCGCGGCGGTCGGTCTGCCCGACGCCGGTCCGCTCTACCCCCGTGAACTCTCCGGCGGCATGAGCCGGCGCGCGGCCCTGGCTCGCGCGCTGGTGACCGATCCCGAGATTGTTCTGTGCGACGAGCCCTTTTCCGGACTCGATCCGCTCAACCTGCGGCGCATCGAGAAGCTTCTGGTGGATCTCAATCGGCGCTTGGGCCTCACGATGCTCGTGACTTCGCACCACCTGGCGTCGTCGATGCGAATGGCCCACCGCATCGTTTTCTTGACCGAGGGCCGGGCCGTGGCGGGTACGCCGAAGGATCTGGTGCACAGCTCGGAGCGCGCGATCGTCGAGTTCCTGGACGCCGATAGCGGTGACGAAGGTCCGGCGGGCGGGAGCGGCGCGTGAGGGCTGCGATCGAACGGCTCGGTCTGCGCGTGCTCGAAATCGTGGGCGAACTCGGCCGCATGGGCGTTTTCGTGGGGGGCTTCGTTCGGGCCGGCGTGCAGCCCCGCTACCGCGTGCGGCGCTTCGTGGACGAGCTCTTCGATATCGGTGTGCTCTCGCTGGCAATCATCTGCCTGTCGGGCCTGACCGTGGGGGCGGTGCTCGCGCTTCAGGGCTACTACAACCTGGCTCGCTTCGGGGCCGAGGGCTCGCTGGGTGCGATGGTTGGCCTGGTATTGGTGCGCGAACTCGGCCCGGTGCTGACGGCGCTTCTGGTGACGGGCCGCGCGGCTTCCGCGATGGCGGCTCAGATCGCTACGATGGTGACAACTGAACAGATCGACGGCCTGCGAATGATGTCGATCGATCCTCTCGACTTTGTGATTTCGCCGAAGGCCTTGGCAATGGTGGTGGCTATGCCGCTTCTGAATGCGCTCTTCATAGTGTTCGCGATCTTTGGCGGCTACCTGGTGGGCGTCTCCTACCTCGGTCTCGATGGCGGCCAGTACTGGACCAGCCTGGAGGGTGCGATCGTTTTCTCCCAGGATATTGCCGGAAGTGTGCTCAAGTCGGTGGTCTTCGGGTGCCTGATCGCCGTCATTGCAACCTATCGCGGCTTCACCGCGGAGCCCACGGCGGCGGGCGTCAGCGCCGCCACCACCGGGACGGTGGTGACCGGCTCCGTTGCCGTGCTCGTTTTTGACTACGCCATCACTGCCCTGTGGGGCGTCTGAGTGGGGAGGACTCCACATGCAATCGTCGCCCATCCGAGATTTCCTGGTGGGCCTTTTCGTTCTGGGAGGGTTCGTGGCCCTCGGCTACCTGACGTTCCAGGTCGGGGGGCTCTCCTGGCGCGGCAAGGGCGGTCTTACGGTCTACGCCGCTTTCGACGACGTCGGGGGGCTCAAACAGCGTTCCCCGGTTTCCATCTCGGGAGTGAAGGTCGGTGAAGTCTCGGATGTCGAACTGGACGAACTGCTGCGTGCGCGAGTGGCCCTGGAGCTGGACGAAACCCTCGCTCTGCCCGTGGACAGCGCGGCGCGCATCTTGACGTCCGGTGTACTGGGGGACCAGTTCGTGGCGCTGGAGCCCGGCGCTGAGCAGGATATCCTCCAATCGGGCGACGAAATCGAGATGACGGAGAGCGCGCTTTCCATCGAGCGGTTGATCGGAAAGTTCGTGAACGACGCGGGGTTGAAGGAGGAGTGATGGTCGATGCGCGCTGGACGTTACGGCTGGCCCTCGCAATTGCCGCCGGGTGCTTGCTCGCCGGAGCGGGTCGGGCGGAGGTCGGCCCCGCCCGGTCGTCCCAGGTGGACGCGGTCGAAGGCTCTCGAGGCTCCGATGCCGGGATGCACGACGACCTCGACTTCGAGCAGGACTACGCGGAAGACGTGGCCGCGGGCGATCCTATGGAGCCCCTCAACCGCGGGATCTTCCGGGTCAACGAAGGGCTCGACCACTATGCCATCGAGCCGGTTTCGAAGGGCTGGGACTACGTCATGCCCGGTTTCGTCCAGCACGCGCTTCGCCACGCCTTCGACAACCTGCGTTTCCCGATCGTCTTCGTCAACGATCTCTTCCAGCTCAAGATGAAGGATGCCGGTATCGATCTCGGGCGCTTCATCGTGAACTCGACGGTGGGAATCGCCGGCTTGATGGACCCCGCCTCCACGATTGGATTGCGGCGGAACGTCGAGGACTTCGGCCAGACACTCGCATTCTGGGGTGTTCCCCCGGGTCCTTACCTGGTACTCCCATTCTTTGGTCCGTCGAATATCCGGGACGGCTTCGGGCTGCTCGTCGATACGGGCTTGCGCGCCATCAGCTTCTTCATCCCGCTCGCGGCGAGTTTCGCAATGCAGGGTGTCGACACGTTGAATCGCCGCTCGCTGATCCACGACCGGCTCGAAGCGGAGCGGGACGCTTCTCTCGACTGGTACGTTGCGGTTCGCAACGCCTATACGCAGTACCGGTACAATCTGGAGCACGACCTGAAGAAGGCCCGAACCGATTACGATTACTTCCCGGGGTTGGAGATCGATGTCGACAGGCCGATGCAGGAGTAGGCGCAGGAGAGCGGGCTTCTTCGCGCTGGGGGCCCTGGTGTTTCTGGCTCCGGGTGTAGCCGCGGCGACCGGGTCGGCGAATCCCGCGGGTGCGACGGCGCTGGTGCAGAAGACCGTCGACGAGGTGGTCGTCATCCTCAATGACGACTCGCTGGACACTGCCGGCCGCCGCGCCCGGATCGAGCAGATCGCCTGGGAGTGTTTCGACTTCGTCGCCATTTCCCGGCTGGTGGTCGCCCGCTACTGGCGCCAGTTCTCGCCGGAGCAGCAGCAGGCTTTCATCCGGGAGTTCAAGGCCTTCCTGGCTCGTACCTACGGCGAACGCATCGACCGCTATTCGGACGAGCAGGTGGAAGTGGTGGGCCAGATTCCGGCGCCGCGCGGCGATGTGAAGGTGTTGACCCAGATCATCGGCGGCGATTACGGCGGTGCCGAAGTGGAGTACCGTCTTCGTGCCGAGGACGGAAAGTGGCTGGTGATCGACGTTAAGGTCGAGGGGATCAGTCTGGTTCTCAACTACCGCGACCAGTTCAAGTCGATCCTCTCCAAGGACGGACCTCAGGACCTGATCGATCGGCTCGTGGTCAAGAACGCGGAATCCACTGCGAGCCCGTGACGGGCCGGGCGCTCGCCGGCCACGTGGAGCGTGCGGAACTCGGCAGTACCGCCGACCCGGTTTCGACGCTCTGGAACCGTATCCCGCATCCCGCGTTCCGCATCCCGCATCCCGCGTTCCGCATCCCGCGTTCCGCATCTCGCGTTCCGCATCCCGCATCCCGCATCCCGCATCTCGCGTTCCGCATCCCGCATCTCGCGTCCCGCATCCCGCGTTCCGCATCCCGCATCTCGCGTTCCGCATCCCGCGTTCCGCATCCCGCATC